>CAZVVC010000010.1:0-25793 GCA_964630425.1 uncultured Bifidobacterium sp.
TGAGCCCGCCCGATGAATCGAACAGCGCGCAGGAGAAATCCAGCCGCTCCTTCATGTTCACCGAATGGGACGTGTTCTCGATGACCACGCCCATCTGTTCGGCGATGGACATGAACAGGTTGTTGAAGATCTCGAGCTGCACCGGATCGGCGGCCGTGCCGATGGCCGGCCGGCGCGCCGCGGCCGCGCCGCGCTCCAGGATCAGGTCGCCCGCCGCCGTCACCTGCGCCCGCCAGCCCGGCTCGACCACGTTGGTGCCGTGCGGCTCGGCGATGATCGCCGGGCCGTCGACGACGCGGCCCGGCGTCAGCGCGCGCCGGTCCACCAGCAGCGTGCGGCGCCACCGGCCGTCCGCGAACATCTCCACCTCCCGCTCGTCCGCCCCGGCGCCCGAGAAGGCGGCCGAACGGGCGACGTCCGGCTGCGGCATATGGCCGACGGCCTCGAGCGTGACCGCCTCGACGACCAGCGGCTTGCCCGTGTCGCAGAAGCCGAAGCGCCGGCGGTGCGCGGCCTCGAACGCGGCGAGAACCTCGTCCAGCGCGCCGTGCGCCACCTCCAGCGACGTGTCGGTCCCGGCATAGCGCAGATGCAGCCGGCGCAGCGTCTCGGTGCGCTCGGCCAGCGGCGCGACGGCGGGCAGGGCGTCGGCGGCCAGCCGCTCGAACACAGGCTCCAGCGCCGCCAGCGTCGCGGCATCGAGCGGCTTCTCGACGGTCTCCTGGCGCATCTCGCGCGCCTCGGCGAGGCCCATGCCCAGCGCGGACAGCACGCCCGCCAGCGGATGGATCATCACCCGCGTCATGCCGAGCGCGTCGGCGACGAGGCAGGCGTGCTGCCCGCCCGCGCCGCCGAAGCAGACCAGCGTGTAGCGGGAGACGTCGTGCCCGCGCTCCAGCGAGATGCGCTTGATGGCGCGGGCCATGGTCTCGACGGCGACGGCGAGGAAGCCTTCGGCCACCTCCGCCGCCGACCGGCCGCCGACCTGCGCCGCCAGCCCGGCGAATTTCGCGCGGACGGCCGCCTCGTCGAGCGGCGCGTCGCCCTTCGGCCCGAACACCTTCGGGAACCGGTCGGCCCGCACCCTGCCGAGAAGCACGTTGCAGTCGGTCACCGTCAGCGGGCCGCCGCGCCCGTAGCAGGCCGGGCCGGGATCGGCGCCCGCCGAATCCGGCCCGGCGCGGAACCGTCCGCCGTCGAAATGCAGCACCGAGCCGCCGCCCGCGGCCACCGTGTGGATATGCATCATGGGCGCGCGGATGCGGGTGCCGGCGACCACGCTGTCGCTGACCCGTTCGTAGTCGCCGTCGAAATGGCAGACGTCGGTGGAGGTACCGCCCATGTCGAAGCCGATGATCCGCCCGAAACCGGCCAGCGCCGCGGTGCGCGCCGCGCCGACCACGCCGCCGGCCGGGCCGGACAGGATGGCGTCCTTGCCCTGGAACCTATCGGCATCGGCCAGGCCGCCATTGGACTGCATGAACAGCAGATTGCCGCCGCCCAGCTGTCCCGAGACCTGGTTTACATAGCGGCGCAGCACTGGCGAGAGATAGGCGTCGGCGACGGTGGTGTCGCCCCGGCCGACGATCTTCATCAGCGGGCTGGCCTCGTGGCTGACCGAGACCTGGGTGAAGCCCAGCTCCCGGCACAGCGCGGCCAGCGCCCGCTCGTGTCCGGGATGGCGCCAGGCGTGCATCAGGCAGATCGCGGCGCTGTCGATCCCCGCCGCGCGCACCCGCGACAGCGCGGCGCGCGCGGCATCGAGATCCAGCGGCGCCAGCACCGCGCCATCCGCGCCGATGCGCTCGTCCACCTCGACCACCGCCTCGTAAAGCTGTTCGGGCAGACGCACGTCGAGGTCGAACAGGCGCGGCCGGTTCTGGTAGCCGATGCGCAGCACGTCGGCGAAACCGCGCGTGGTGACGAACACGGTGCGCGCGCCGCGCCGTTCGAGCAGCGCGTTGGTGGCGACGGTCGTGCCCATCTTCACTGCGGCGACGGCGCCGGCCGGCATGGCCTCGCCCTCGTCCAGCCCGAGCAGGTCGCGGATTCCCCGCACCGCCGCGTCCGCATACCGCTCCGGCGCCTCGGACAGCAGCTTGTGCGTCAGGATCGCGCCATCGGGCGCCCGCGCCACGATGTCGGTGAAGGTGCCGCCACGGTCGATCCAGAATTGCCATTGCCCAGCCATGACCGTTGAATATCGGTCCGCCGGGGGTTTGTCGATTTCGGATGTCGGCCCGGCGCCGGAAGGCGCCGCGCGGACGGCTCCGGCGCTACGCCGCGAACTTCTTGAAGCGGATGCGGTGCGGCTGGTCGGCCTCGGCGCCCAGGCGGCGCTTGCGGTCGGCCTCGTAGTCCTGATAGTTGCCCTCGAACCACACCACCTGGCTGTCGCCCTCATAGGCGATGATGTGGGTGCAGATGCGGTCGAGGAACCAGCGGTCGTGGCTGATGATGATCGCGCTGCCGGCAAATTCCTCCAGCGCCTCCTCCAGCGCCCGGAGCGTGTCCACGTCCAGGTCGTTGGTGGGTTCGTCGAGCAGCAGCAGGTTGGCGCCTTCCTTCAGCATCTTGGCCAGATGCACGCGGTTGCGCTCGCCGCCCGACAGGATGCCCACCTTCTTCTGCTGGTCGGTGCCCTTGAAGTTGAAGGCGCCCACATAGGCGCGGCTGGGGATCTCGACCTTGCCGAGCTTCAGGACGTCGACGCCGCCGGAGATTTCCTCCCACACGTTCTTGTTGGGATCGAGCGCGTCGCGCGACTGGTCCACATAGCCCAGCTTCACCGTCTCGCCGACCTTGAAGGTGCCGGAATCCGGCGTCTCCTGGCCGGTGATCATGCGGAACAGGGTGGTCTTGCCGGCGCCGTTGGGGCCGATGACGCCGACGATGGAGCCCGGCGGCATCAGGAAGCTGAGATCGTCGATCAGCAGGTTCTCGCCATAGCCCTTCGAGACGTCCTTCGCCTCGATCACCACGTTGCCGAGGCGCGGGCCGGGCGGGATGACGATCTTGGCGGTGCCGGCGGTCTGGCGCTCGTTGGCCTTGTCCAGCAGCTCGTCATAGGCCTTGAGGCGGGCCTTCGACTTGGCCTGGCGCGCCTTGGGCGACTGGCGCACCCATTCCAGCTCCTCGGCGAGCTGGCGCTGGCGCGAGACGTCCTCGCGGCCTTCCTGCTCCAGGCGCTTGGCCTTCTGGATCAGCCAGTTGGAATAGTTGCCCTCGTAGGGGATGCCGCGGCCGCGGTCCAGCTCGAGGATCCAGCTCGTGACGTTGTCGAGGAAGTAGCGGTCGTGAGTGACCATCAGCACGGTGCCGGGATATTCGGCCAGGAAGTGCTCCAGCCACGCCACGCTCTCGGCGTCGAGATGGTTGGTGGGTTCGTCGAGCAGCAGCATGTCGGGCTTTTCCAGCAGCAGCCGGGCCAGCGCCACGCGGCGGCGCTCGCCGCCCGACAGCGTGGTCACGTCGGCGTCGCCCGGCGGGCAGCGCAGCGCGTCCATGGCGATCTCCACCTGGCGGTCCAGGTTCCAGCCGTCGACCGAGTCGATCTCCTCCTGCAGCTCGCCCATGCGCTCGTAGACGCGCGCCATCTCGTCGTCGGGCAGGTCCTCGCCCGCCTTGGCCGCGACCTCGTTGAACTCGTCGATCATGGACTGGGTCTTGTGCACGCCGTCCATGACGTTGCCGTAGACGTCCTTCGACGGATCGAGATGCGGCTCCTGCTCCAGATAGCCGACCTGGACGCCCTCGGCGGCCCACGCCTCGCCCTGATAGTCGGTGTCGCGGCCCGCCATGATCTTCAGCAGGGTGGACTTGCCCGCGCCGTTGACGCCCAGCACGCCGATCTTGGCGCCGGGCAGGAACTGCAGGGTGATGTCCTTGATGACCGTCTTGCCGCCCGGATAGGTCTTGGACAGGCCTTTCATGACGTAGACGTACTGGTACGAAGCCACGGGGTAACTCCTGATCGATTGATTGGGCCGGTTTATAGCGGCACCGGGGCCGCTTCGTCGAGGGTGTCGGCACGGCGTGGGCCATTCGGCGGGAGGAACGGTTTGAAACGCCTTCGAAACTGTGGAAAGTTCGTCGGGGCAACCACGGCGTCGATTTCGACGGTACTGCGTCCGACTCCGGTCATCATCGGAGTATTCCACACCGATCGTGTCCGGAGAATCCATGTGCCGCCCACTTCCCGGAGACAGCCATGAGCCCTGAGACACCGGGCGCGTCGGGCGATGCCTCTTCCATCATGCGCCTGGCGAAGCGGCTGATGCGGACGCAACCTTCCAGGATGCTTGCGGGCATGGCCGCGTTCGCCGTGCTCGCCCTGTCCCTCAACCTCCTGGTGTCATGGTACGCATCGAGCCAGGGATACTGGTGGTCCCTTTTCAGCCTTTTCGGCCGGTTCGACCACGCGCTGGGTGACTATTTCAAATCGATGGCCCCTCTCCCCGGCGCGGAAAGCATCGAGATAAGTCATTATCTGGGCCTGAAGACCCCCATCCTGCACGCCAGGGAGCACTGGTATCAGCCGGGAATGTCGAACCTGCATTCCCCGCCCATGATCATGTCGTTCTTTCTGGTCAATCTCGCGGCCATGAAGTGGGTGAATCCCGCCATCTGCTTCTACCTCGTCTATCTGGCGCTTCTCGGTTACTGGTGGCGCCTCGCGTCCAGATACGCTCGCGACGCGTACGAGGCGGCCCTGTGGATCGCCCTGCTGCTGGTCAGCTATCCAACGCTGGTCATGATCATCCGCGGCAACATCATGGCCGGCATCACGGCCACCTGCATCATCCATTCGATGCTGCTCTGCGCCCGCGGGCGGGCGCCGGTCCTCGCCGCCTTCCTTCTCGCCGTCGCCGTGAACTTCAGGCCGAACGCGATCGTCTTCGCCGTTCCCCTGCTGCTCCTGCAGCACAGGGAGTACCTCAAGGCCGGTCTGACGCTCGGCGTGGCGGGGGCGGTCGTCTTCGCGGCGGCGCTGCTGCTCGCCCACCATCTGCACCCGCAATACGATCTGGCCGCATTCAGGGATGGCCTGGCGCTCTATTACCAGAGATACGTGATAGAGGATTACGGGCTTGAAAACGGCTCCTCGCTCTATGGCGCGCTGAAACTCCTGGTCGGCGGCTATCGTCCCGGGCTCGACCTGCTGGCCTGCATCCCCAGCGCCGTTCTCGCGATCACGGGTGCTTGGCTGTACCTGCTCCGCCGCATGCCGCCGGGGGCGCTCGTCTTCGTCTACGCCGCCGTCTATGCCCTGGGGTCCGCGGTGTTCGCCGATTATCACCTGATGGTGTTCCTGGCCGTGCCGCTGGTCATTGCGGGCTATCGCGGCGACGCGCCTCTGCCGGCACTCGACCGGATGGCGGTGATCGGGGCCTGCCTGGTCCTCGTTCCGAAGAACTATGTCTATGTGAACGAGGTCGTCTCTCTCCAGGTGTTGCTGAATCCGCTCATCCTGCTGTTCGCGTCGTCGTTCTGCATCCTGTACGCGGTCCTCCGGCCGGCCGGACGCGCCGACGCCCTGCCGGAGAAGGACCCGTCGGCATCCGGCATCACCCGGTAGGCAGGATCGCTCACGAGCGATCAAGATTTCCCGATCGTTTGCGACGGCCGGAACAGCCATATCTATTGCAATTCAGAAGGATTTGACTAAATCTATGTAGACAGAACTGTATATATTGTGATGAAGACCATGCCGAGTCCCAAACGCGACCACCTCGTCGACACCGCCGCCGCCCTCTTCCAGCGCGACGGCTTCCACGCCACCGGCATCGATACCATTCTCGCCCGGGCGGGCGTCGCCAAGATGACGCTCTACAACCACTTCAAGTCGAAGGACGAGCTGATCGTCGCGGCGCTGGAGGTGGAAGGCGCGCGCTACCTCGCGTGGCTGCGCGAGCGATCCGACGCCCTCGCCGAGGAACCGGGCGAACGGCTGCTCGCCATCTTCGACGCGCTGGAGGAGTGGTTCGAGAAGGAAGGCTTCAACGGCTGCGTGTTCATGAAGGCGGCCTGCGAATACAGCCTGGCGAGCCATCCGATCCACGCCGCCGCCGCCGCCCAGAAGCGCGCCGTGTTCGAGTACATCCTCGAAAACGCCCAGTCGGCGCGGCTGAAGGACCCGCGCAACCTGGCGCAGCAGATCCTGGTGCTGCACGAGGGCGCCATCGCCGTCGCCCACGAGTTCGGCGCCCCCATCGCCGCCCGCCAGGCCAAGCGCGCCGCCGCGGTGATCATCGAGGACGCGGGCTGACCAGATCGGGCGTGATCGCCGACAGGTCGCGGCAGCCGGTGAGCGCCATGGTCACCTCCAGCTCGGCCCGCAGCATGTGCAGGACGTGCGAGACGCCGGTCGCGCCGGCCGCCGCCAGTCCCCACACATAGGGGCGGCCCACCAGCACGGCCTTCGCGCCCAGCGCCAGCGCCTTGAACGCGTCGGCGCCGCGCCGGATGCCGCCGTCCAGCAGCAGCGGGACCCTGCCGCCCACGGCCTCGGCGATGCCGGGCAGGACGTCGATGGTCGCGGGCTGGCCGTCCAGGATGCGGCCGCCGTGATTGGACACGATGACGCCGTCCATTCCCGCATCGACGGCGCGGACGGCGTCGGCGGCGCCCATGATGCCCTTGAGCAGGATCGGCAGCCGGGTCTTCGAGCGCAGCCAGGCCAGGTCGTCCCAGGTCGGCGCGGCGGCCAGCAGCGGGCCGCCCAGCAGCACCGGGCCGCCCGCCGCGCCGGATTGGGCCGGCGCCGGGCGCATGCCGCGCAGGTTGACGGCCTCGATGCCGGGCGGCATGGCGAAGCCGGCCCGCTGCTCGCGGTTGCGCAGCGCCGTCACCGGCGCGTCCACCGTGACCACGAGCGCCCGGTATCCGGCCGCCTCGGCCCGGCGCGCCAGATCGACGGTGAATTCCCGGTCGTGCTGGATGTAGAGCTGGAACCACAGGGGCGCGGCCGCCGCCCGGGCGATGTCCTCCAGAAGCACGCTCGCCTGGGTGCTCACCACCAGCCCCGCGCCCATGGCCGAGGCGCCCAGCACCGTCGCCATCTCGCCGTCCGGATGGACCAGCCTGTGATAGGCGACGGGCGCCAGCAGGATCGGGAACGGCAGGGCGCAGCCGAGCAGCTCCAGCGCGGTGTTGGCGCCCGACAGGTCGCGCAGCACCCGCGTGTGCAGCGCCAGCCGCGCGAACGCCGCCTCGTTGTCGCGCACCGTCAGCTCGTCGGCCGCGCCGCCGGTCATATAGGCCCAGGCCTGAGCGGTCACGCGCTCGCGCCCATAGGATTCGTAATCGGCGGCCGCCGCGATGGCCGCCGGAATCCGGGCGAGCTTTTCGAGGGGCGCGGAACCGGTCATGTCTCGGCCCAGTCGCGCAGCAGGCCGTGATAGAGGCGGGTCAGCCGGGCCAGCGCCGGATGATCCGAGCCATCCGCCGACAGCGCGCGGATGGCGTCGTCCAGCTCCAGCAGCATGGTCCGCCGCTGATCCTCGCGCACCAGGCTCTGGATCCAGAAGAAGGCCGCCAGCCGCGCGCCCTTGGTAACCGGCTCGACCCGGTGGACGCTGGTGGCGGAATAAAGCAGCAGATGGCCGGCGGGCAGCTTGACCGCGCGGCTCTCCCCGCCCTGCCCCACGACCAGCTCGCCGCCCCTGTAGGCGCCGGGCTCGCTGAGAAACAGCGTGGCCGATAGGTCGCTGCGCACCCGCTGCGGCCTGCCCGGCACGCTGAAGATCGCGGAATCCACATGGTCGCCATAGGTCCCGCCGGCGCGGTAGCGGTTGAACCGGGGCGGCAGGATCCGGTCCGGCAGGGCCGCCGACATGAAGCGGGGATGGGCGCCGAGGCGCTCGAGGATGAGCTGGCCCAGCCTGACGGCGAGCGGATCGTCGTCGGCCAGCTGCTCGTTGGCCTTCACCTGCATCGCCATGGGACCGGCGGTGGCCTTGCCGTCCCGCCAGCCCGCCTGGCGCAACTCCTCCCGCCACCGGCCCGCCTCGGCCGGGGTGAGGACATCGGGAATCTCCAGCATCATCAACGGGGCTACTCCATGGGCCGCGCCACACGCTACCCCGGCTCCCGCCGGAAGGGAACGCCCGGCGCGAGGCCGGGCGTTCTTCTCCGTCAGAGCTTGAAGTCGACGCTGACCAGGAAGGTCCGCGACGGGCCGAGCGTCGCCCGGCTGCCGGGCCAGTTGGTGGTGGCGGCGTACTTCTCGTTGGTGACGTTGTCGATGTTGAGACGGATGTCGAGGTTCTCGACGATCTCGTAGGACAGCATCAGGTTGCCGACGGTGTAGCTGGGCAGCTTGCCCCAGCGGCCGTTGGGGATGATGCGGCTGGCGTCGTCGGGACGGCCGAGGAAGGACGAGCCCACATGCTGCACCCCGCCGCCGATGGTCAGGCCGAAGGGCAGACGGTATGTGGTCCACAGATTGGCGGTGAAGTTGGCCGTGAAGGACAGCCTGTCGCCGTGGGTGCTGGTGAACGCCCCGTTGCCGTAGTCGTCCGGGTTCGCCCGGCGGCGCACCTCGTCGAGGAACGCGCTGTGCTTGCGCTTGCTGTCCATGACGACGAAGCCGCCGAACACCTGCCAGTCGGGCGTGATCGCGCCCGCCACCGACACCTCGACGCCCTGCACGACCTGCTTGCCGTAGCCCTTCAGCCTGTCGACGGTCTCGCCCACCTCGCGGCCGGTGATCGGGGCGTTGTGCTTCTCGGTATGGAACAGCGCGAGCGCGGTGGACAGGCGCTTGTCGAAGAAGTCCCACTTCACGCCCAGCTCGTAGTTGTAGGAACGCACCGGCTTGGCGCCCGCGACGAAGCCGGGGAAGGCGTTGTCGCCGGTGCGCGAGATGTCCGGGTTGGACAGATACGATCCGGGAGGCAGCACGCCGGTGCCAAACGCGGCATAGATGCTGCCGTCGGGTGACGGCTTGAACACCAGGCCGGCCTTGCCGCCGACCGAGAAGTTGGAGTCGTCGAAGCCGCCGACGCCGCCGATCGGGTTGCCCGCCGCGTTGCGATTGGTGATCCTGGCGTCGTAGTTCTCGGCGCGCAGGCCGCCGGTGAACTCCCACTGCTCGCTGAAGGCGATGGTGTCGTAGAGGTAGAAGGCGATGGTATCGACCTTCACCCGCGCGAATTCGGTCGGCAACAGCGCCGCCCCGGGCGACCGGTCGGGATCGGGGGCGAACAGGTCGGTGCCGCCCGGGTTGGCGGTGCCGCGCCGGTCGGCGTTCGAGCGCTCGCGGGTGAACTCCAGGCCCGCCGACAGGGTGTGGCGGATGCCGCCCGTGTCGAACCGCGCCGACAGGTTGGTGAAGTTGCTCAGCGTGTCGTTGGTGCGGGCGTAGAACTGGGTCTGGACGGCGACCTGGTCGGTGGCCGGCGCATAGCCGGTCGGCACCGTGAAGCGCGCCTCGCGATCCACACGCGACCAGCGGGTCTGGTTGCTGACGGTCACGTTTTCCGAGAAATCGTATTCGAAGCGGACGGTGAGCGCATCGCTGGTCGTGTCGTCATAGTCCGACCGCAGGCCGTAGAAGCCGTCGCGCGGCGCGCCCGCGGTGGCCGGGTTGTAGGCCATCGTCTTCGGGATCGTGGCGCCCGGCACGCCCCAGTCGGGACGGTCGTCCCGCTCGACGTGCTCATAGGACATGATCGCCCGGAAGTCGGTGCCCAGACCCAGCGCCACCGACGGCGCGATGCCCCAGGCCTCGTTCTTCGCCACCGAGCGGCCCGGAATGCCGCTGTCCTCGAACAGGGCGTTGAGGCGCACGCCGGTGTGCTCGCCGACCGCATAGTTGCCGTCGAGGGTGACGCGCTTGCGCGCCTTGGAATCATATTCGTCGAAACCGACGGAGACGCCGCCGGCGAAGAAATTGTCGAGCTGCGGCGTCTTGGTGACCATGTTGACGTAGCCGCCGGGACCGCCGCGGCCGTTGTCGGCCGCCGGCCCCTTGACCACCTCGACACGGTCGACGTTGAACACGTCGCGCGCATAGCTGCCGGAATCGCGCGCGCCGTCGATGAACACGCTGCCGCTGGCGTCGAAGCCGCGCAGGCTGAAATTGTTGGTCGAGGTGGAGAAGCCGTTCTCGCCCGCGTTGAAGCTGATGCCGGGCGTGTTTCGCAGCACCTCGGTCAGGTTCCGCGCGCCCTGCTCGCGGATCACTTCCTGCGGGATCACCGAGATGGTCTGCGGCGTATCCAGCAAGGGCGCGGTCTGCTTGGGCGAGGACGCCTCATAGGTCTTGTATTCGGGCATGGCCTCGCCCCCCACCCGCACCGGCCCCAGCACCTGCGCGCCGTTCGCGTCGCCGGTCTGGGTCTGGGTTTGAGTTTGGGCAAGGGCCGGCGCGCCCCAGGCCGCGACCGTCAGGCCGATGGCCGAGGCCAGCAGCCGCTTGCGGTGGGCGGCCACGCGCCCTGCCTTCGATGTGGTTTCCATCCGAATCCTCCTGTTGATTGCACGAACCCGTTCCCGCCGTGACGGCAGGTTCGCGCCGGACGGCATGGAGCCGTCCGGAATCGTTGATTTCACTGGCCGGGGAGCACCATCCCGGCGTCGCGAGCCTACCACGCTACCGCACGCGACTGCAACGCATTATTAATATTAGTTTTACATATTATTTCTAAAAGTTTTCCTAATGGTTTAACCGCCCAATCCGCTTGTCCGCCGCCCGCGCCGCCTGCTAGAAACGGGCAGCCGCGTCGGATGGTCCGGCGCGGCGACGTTCTCGGGGCGGGGTGGAAATCCCCACCGGCGGTGAATGCGCAAGCATGAGCCCGCGAGCGCCTGGGGGATCATCCCCGGGGTCAGCAGATTCGGTGCGATTCCGAAGCCGACGGTCATAGTCCGGATGGAAGAGAACGGGTCGACCAGACCGGCATGCGCCAAAGCGCATGGCCGTGCTTTGGCCCGTGCGCCCTGATTCTTGCTTTGCGAAAGGGAGCACCATGAATCAGAGCAACCAGAACACCACCCAGACCGGCCGGATCGCGTTCATCCAGGCCTGCTGGCACCGGGACATCGTGGACCAGTGCCGCACCGCCTTCGTCCGCGAGATGGACCGGCACGGCATCGCCGAAAGCGTCATGGACTTCTTCGAGGTCCCGGGCGTGTTCGAGATCCCGCTGCACGCCAAGATCCTGGCGGCGTCGGGACGCTACGACGCCATCGTCGCCGCGGGGCTGATCGTCAACGGCGGCATCTATGCCCATGAATATGTGTCCGAGGCCGTCATCAGCGGCCTGATGCGGGTCCAGCTCGACACCGACGTGCCGGTGCTGTCGGCCGTGCTGACGCCCCGCCACTTCCACGAGCACGAGGAGCACCACCGCTTCTTCCGCGAGCACTTCCTGGTGAAGGGCGCCGAGGCCGCCAACGCCTGCGCGCTGACGCTGGAGAACATGCGGCGCCTGAAGGGCGGCGCAAGGGCGGCGGCTTAAGCGATGAACGGCCCACACAGGACAGCAGGAAAAGCCGCATGACTGCCGCACCCCATAGCCGAGAGGGCTGAGGAGGCCCGCAGGGCCGTCGCGAAGCCCGGGCCGTGTGACGCGCGGCATCCCGCCCCCTTCGACGCCGCCTGCGGCGTCGCTCAGGACAGGCTCCGCGACGCGGCTTCGCCGCTCCTCAGGGCTCTCGGATTTGGGTAGCATCGTGCGAATGCGAACGCAGGTAGTGACCCAACCGCTGCGGATGTTCCGTTGATGAACCCGGAAAAGAAAAGCCCGGCCCACGTCCCCGCGCGGGCCGGGCGCCCCTCCCGTGATCTCAGCCTTTCAGCGGCGGCTCGGCCAGCGTCTCGGCGTTCTTCTTGCTCTGCTCGCTTGCGTCGCGCATGGGGCGGGCGGTCGACAGGTCGCCGATCGCGTCCATATGGGCGGCCACGTCCTCGGCGGTGATGCCGAGGCCGAAATTGACGCCCTGGGTCTCGACCATGACGGCGCGCGAGACGGTGCCGGCGCCGGCGCTGAGGATCATGCCGGTGGGCGCGTCCTCGCTGACCAGATACATGACGGCCGGCGACACCAGCTCGGGCGCGTAGAGCTCGGCCCGCTCGCCCGAGATCATGCCTTCGGTCATGCGCGTGAGCGCGAAGGGCGAGACGGTGTTGACGCGGATGTTGTCGCGCGCGCCTTCCAGCTTGGCCACGTTCATGAAGCCGTAAAGGCCGGCCTTGGCCGCGCCGTAGTTGGTCTGGCCGAAATTGCCGTGCAGGCCGGTCACCGAGGTGGTGACGACGATGCGGCCATATTGCTGCTGGCGCATGACCGGCCACACGGCGCGCGAGCAGATCACCGAGCCCATCAGATGCACGTCGAGCACCGCGCGGAAATCGGCGATGTCCATCTTGGCGAAGGTCTTGTCGCGCAGGATGCCGGCGTTGTTGACCAGGATGTCGATGCGGCCCCAGGCGTCCATGATCTTCTGGACCATGCGCGCCACGCCGCCCTCGTCGGTGACGCTGCAACCGTCGGACATGGCCTCGCCGCCGGCCGCCTCGATCTCGGCCACCACGGCCTCGGCCGCCGCGCTCGATCCGCCGGTGCCGTCGATGGCGCCGCCCAGATCGTTGACCACGACCCTGGCGCCCCGCCGCGCCAGCTCCAGCGCATGGGCGCGGCCCAGACCGCCGCCCGCTCCCGTCACGATGGCGACCCTGCCGTCGAACCTGATGGCCATTTCCCTCTCTCCCGTTCCATGAAATCCGCGGCCATTGTTACCACAGGGTTCCGCTCACGGAAGGGCAAAGTTCGCCGCCGCCCGTACGACTTGCGCCGCCGCCGGCCCCGGCATACCGTGCCGGGGGCCGAAGCGGAGGACTCCATGCAGCTCCATGATTTCAAGATGGCGCCCAATGCGCGCCGCGTCCGCGTGTTCGTGGCCGAGAAGGGCCTCGACATCCCCATGATCGAGGTGGACCTGGCCAGCCGCGCCCAGCTCGACGACGGCTACCGCCGGATCAACCCCATGCTGGAGGTGCCCGCGCTGGCGCTGGACAACGGCACCGTCCTGACCGAAAGCACCGCCATCTGCCATTATCTGGAGGCGCTCCATCCCGACCCGCCGCTGTGCGGACGCGATCCTCTGGAGCGCGCCCGGGTCATGATGTGGGACCGGCGCGTGGAGCAGCACGGCTTCTTCGCCGTCTCCGAGGCGTTCCGCAACGGCAACGCCTTCTTCAAGGACCGCGCCGTGACCGGCCCGGCGGATTTCGCCCAGATTCCCGAACTGGCCGAGCGCGGCAGGCAGCGCTTCGCCCATTTCCTCGCCTTCATGGAGCGGCGGCTGGGCGAGGCCGAATTCGTGGCGGGCGAGCGCTACGGGATCGCCGACATCACCGCGATGGTGACCATCGACTTCGCCCGGGTGATCCGCGCCGGGATCGGCGAGGACCAGCCCAACCTGCGACGCTGGTACGCGGCGGTCTCCGCCCGCCCGAGCGCGCAGCAGTAAATTCCATGCGGGAGCGGAACTGGCCGCGCAAGACGCGCGAGTTGCGGAACCATCACTTCGATTCCACCATGTGGAACGACTTCCGCTTCCGCGACGGCGACATCGTCATCGCCACCTACGCCAAGTCGGGCACCACCTGGACGCAGCAGATCGTCGGCCAGCTCGTGTTCTCCGGCGCCGAGGACGTGGAGGTGGGCGAGCTGTCGCCCTGGGTGGACCTGCGGGTGCCGCCCAGGGAGGTGAAGCTGCCGGCCATCGAGGCGCAGACCCACCGGCGCTTCCTGAAGACCCATCTGCCGGTCGACGCGCTGGTGTTCTCGCCGCAGGCCCGATACGTCTATATCGGCCGCGACGGGCGCGACGTGGTGTGGAGCATGTACAACCACCACGCCAACGCCAACCAGGCCTGGTACGACATGCTGAACGACACGCCCGGCCGCGTCGGCCCACCCATCGAACGGCCGCCGGCGTCGATCCGGCGATATTTCCTCGACTGGCTCGAGCGCGACGGCCATCCGTTCTGGCCGTTCTGGGAGAACGTCCGGTCGTGGTGGGACATCCGCCGCCTGCCCAACGTGCTGCTGATCCATTTCGACGCGCTGAAGCGGGACATGCCCGGCGAGATCCGCCGCATCGCCCGCTTCCTCGACATCCCGGTGGACGAGGCCCGCTTCCCCGCCATCGTCGAGCACTGCACCTTCGACTACATGAAGGCGCACGCGGCCCAGTCGGCGCCGCTGGGCGGCATCTTCTGGGACGGCGGCGCGGCCACCTTCATCAACAAGGGCACCAACGGCCGCTGGCAGGGCACGCTGACGGCCGAGGACTGCGCCCGCTACGAAGCCGTCGCCCGCGAGCAGCTGGGCGAGGACTGCGCCCGCTGGCTGGCGACCGGCGAGCAGCCGGCGTGATCGCGGGGGCGTGATCGCACGGGCACCAGGCCACATGAAGGAGCGCTGACATCATGCCGGCAGGCCAGACAGTGACGCTGAGACTGATCATCGACGACCCGGTCCCCGGCGTGACCTACAGCCTCCAGGACGCCAGAAGCGCGCCGGTCGGCCCGGTCATCGCCGGCGAGGCGGCGCTGGCGTTCGAGGTGCCCGTACGGATCGCGCCAGGCCCGAAATTCCTGGGCGACTTCGTCCGGCGCGAAGGCCCGGAACGGCGCTTCGTCTACATCGCCATCGGCGCCCAGGCCGGCGCCCAGACCTCGCCCTGGAGCCGGCGCGCCAAGATCGACATCCACGACATTCCGCCGGCGCTTCTGGACGAGGCGCTGGCCGGCAAGACCCTGGAGTGCCGTTTGCCAGGCCGGGACGGCAAGGACGGCCCAGCCTGCGCGACCGTAAGGCCGCTGAATGGATGGCGGGTGGCGGCCCAATAGCCGCCCTTCGCCTCTGATCCGGGCCGACGTGACGTGATGGGCAGGTTTGGAAGGCGATACAGGGAGACAGACTGCCCCACTGCTTTCACCAAATCAGAGGGCCGTCAATTGAATGCACTGTGACCGTAATTCTTGCTCACTGAAGCGCCTCTGGGTATCGCCTTTCCGTCAAGCGAAGCCAGTGTTCGACGTTAGCCGTCATGATCCTCGGCAAGGTCGCCATTCGACGAGCCTCCCGCGCCAACTCCGGCGCAACGGGCTGTATCGGCCGGCCGGTAAGTCCGGTGAGCAGTTGTAGGCGGGCTGCGTATTCAAGGTTGGCAGCTAAATATGCGGCGTGGTCCAGGTTCTCACCGACGGTGAGCAAACCGTGGTTCGCCAGAAGAATGCTGTGTTTGTCCTGAAGGGCCTCGGAAATGATCCGCCCTTCTTCATTCGCGACCGGAACGCCGGGCCACTGGGGGAGTAACGCACAGTCATCATAAAACATCATCATATCCATATGTGCGACCTGCAACGGCGTTGCCGTCATCGCGAGTGCCGACGCATGTGGTGCATGGGTGTGGATGATGCACCTTATCTCCGGACGACGCGCGTATATCCACATGTGGAACCGAGTAGCCGGGTTAGCCATACCGTCGCCCTCGATGACATTCAGGCTGTCATCTACCCGCAGGACGTTGGACCGCTGAACCTCGGCGAAGCCCGTCATCAGATTGTTCGTGAAGTAGGTACCATCATCGTTCCGGACGGTGATCTGGCCCAGAAGCGACATGGTATGGCCTTGATCCGCCAGGAAGCGGCAGATCAACGCCATCTTCTCCCGGTCGTCCCGACTGGCGAAGTTCAGCGTGCTTTGAATTTCCGAGGCGACACGTGCACGAACAGCTTCGCTACCCACGAGCAGGGACGCGGAAAGCGTCACGTCTGAGTTGCTTGTCATATCCATCTCCAATTTCTAGCGCACTGCGGACGACACCGTCTCAACCAGGCAAATCCCGTCATCGGGCCGGCATGCGTCCTGTCGGGCGTCGCCCCTTCATACCTCACGCCCAACCGCCGGAGAACGGCATGATGTTGCCGGTGATGAAGTCGCTGCGGTCCGAGCAGTAGAAAATTACGGTGACAGTGTACTTAATCTCTTTCGCTTCTGCTCCGTGCTGACGTGACGTGATAGGCAGTTTGGAAGGCGATACAGAGCAAACAGGCGGCCCCACCGCCTTCGTCAAATCAGAGGGCTGTCAATTGAATGCACAGAATACGACGCCAGTTTACGAATCGCCGCCTCGAAGAGGACGCTACGCCGCAGCTTCCTTGATCGCCTCGACGATCCATTCATTCAGGCTTTTGCCCGCTGCGGCCGCCGCAATGACCGCTGCGGCATGATCTTCAGAAGTGAGGCGGACATTGAACTTGCCGGAGAATTTCCGGCTTGGCTCGATACCCTTCTCCCTGCACATCTCCAGATAAACCGCCAGTGATCTACGGCCTTCCTCGATCAGGTCATGGACGCTTTCGGCATAAAAGTCCGCACCGCCGTTAAGGCCGACAAACTCGCCGCGAAGCATCTGGATATCCGGATCGAAGGTGACGACCGCCTTTTCCCCATCAATCTCGATGACATTGTTCATGGTCTTACTCCATGGTCGTCCAGCCACTTCCGAATGCTGGCAACCGCGCCCTTGTCCGTATCCGGCGAGGGATGCGGTCGGTGAAACACACGCACTTCATCGAACAGAAACACACCGATCCGCGAACCTTCCCGTTCGCTGATTTCCGCTCCCAAAGCCACAAACAGCGACTCGATTTCCGCCCAACGAATGGAAGCGCTCACAGGGCGAGCGAAGATCGCCTCCAACGTGGTTCGATGGCGCCGTTTCATATATTTTAGTACCATGAAACAGTACCACGATCAAGCAAGGATAAATCCTGCCCTACGCCCAACCGCCCGAGAACGGCATGATGTTGCCGGTGATGAAGTCGCTCCGGTCCGAGCAGTAGAAGGCCACCAGATGCGCGGCCTCCTGCGGCTTGCCCAGGCGGCCGAGCGGGATGTTCCTGACCATCTTGGCGTAGGCGTCCTTGTCGGCCAGCAGCTCGGGCGGGAAATAGTCCGGGTTCTCGATGTAGTTGGAGGCGATGGCGTTGACCTGGATGTTGTCCTTGCCCAGCTCGCGCGCCAGCGACCGGGCGAGGCCGTTGGTGCCGGCCCGCGCCGCCGCGTACATGGAATAGTTGGCCAGGCCGTGGAGCGCCGAGGCCGAGGTGAGGAACAGGATCTTGCCCGCCTTGCGCGGCTTCATGTGCGCGGCGATGGCGCCGGCCATCATGAACGGGAACACCATCAGCGCCTCGATGCCGTCGCGGAAATCCTGCGCCTTCGCCGTCTCGATCGGGGCGCGGATGGCTGGAAACGCGTCGTTGCTGACGAAGGCGTCCAGATGGCCCAGCGCGGCGATCGCCCGCGCCGCGATCTCCGCCGGGCCGGTTTCGGCGATGGCGGTCAGGTCGCCGCGCCCGGCGACGAACGCAGCGGCCCGGGCGGCGTCGGCGAAGGCCGGATCGTGGCACACCACCTTCGCCCCCTCGTCCGCCAGGGCGCCGCAGATCTCGGGGCCCGCCCAATGGGTGGCGAAGGTGACGAGGATGTTCCGGCCGTTCAGCAGCATGTCCGTCTCTCCCTGCGGTGCGGGCGCGATCACACACCCGCGCGCCGCGGCTGTCCAGACCGAACCGCCAGAGGGGACGTCAGGAATTGGCGGGGACGTCGGGAATCGGCGGGGACGTCAGAACTTGCGCGGCGGCATGCGCGAAAGGAGCGCGGCGGCTTCCTTCAGGATGAGTTCCTGGAAATGCTTCTGCAATTCGGCCTTGGTGAGCGCGTGGCCGCAATGGGGGCATTGGGCGCCCACCATCTCGGCCAGCGTGGACGGACGTTCCGGCGCCTGATAGGCAGTCTTGCCGCAGGCCGGGCACGGAACGACGACTTCTTGCACAGGCACTCCCTCCAGGACGTCTCACCCTACCACTTCCGGCGGCGCCGCGGTCCGCTCCGCTGCCCATGCCGGGCTGGACCCGATCATATGGTATGGCGTTACGGTAGTGTAAGAGCGCCGAATTGAGACGGAGCTGGCCGGTGAGCCTTCTGAATACCGAATCCACCCCCGGTTGGGAAGAGGCGCAGCGCCGCGCGCTGGGCCGCTACCGGCTGGGCGCGGGCCTGCTGCTGCTGGCCATGGCGGCGACCTATGCCGTGACCCTGTACTGGCCGCTGGACGGATTCTGGCCCGGCCTGATCCACAACGGCGCCGAGGCGGCGGTGGTGGGCGGCCTGGCCGACTGGTTCGCCGTCACGGCGCTGTTCCGCCATCCGCTGGGCATTCCCATTCCCCACACCGCCATCCTGCCCGCCAACAAGGACCGGATCGGCGAGAATCTGGGGAGCTTCGTCGCCCGCCACTTCCTGGAACCCGACACCGTCGCCGCCAAGCTGCGCTCGGTCGACGTGGCGACGCGCCTCGGCCGGTGGATGGGCGACCGCGCCGTGGCCCAGACCATCGCGGGCCGCATGGTGGCGGCGATCCCGCGCCTGATGGCGACGGCCAGCGACGCCGACGTGCAACGCTTCTTCCAGCGGGCGCTGAGCCGGCAGCTCGAGGGGCTGAACCTGCCGGTGGTCCTGGGCAACGTGCTCGCCCTGCTGCGCGACAGCGACCAGCACCACGCCCTGCTCGACCAGTCGCTGATCGTCGCCCGCCGCTATCTGGAGGAGCACCAGGAGAGCATCCATGAGCAGGTCGAGGCCCAGAGCAAATGGTGGATACCGCGCAGCATCGACCGGAAGGTCGCCGCCGCCATCGTCCAGGGCGTCAACGAGTTCCTGGGCGACATGGCGCGGCCCGGCCACGACGTCCGCCGGCAGTTCGACCAGGCGGTCGAGACCCTGATCGCCGACCTGCGCGGCAACAAGGCGACCCAGGAACAGGTGCGCGCCTTCGCCCAGCGCATCGCCCACAGCCCCGCGACCCAGGCCTATCTGGCCGATCTCTGGCGGCGGATCGGCGAGCAGCTCGCCGAGGACGGGCCGCAGTCGGAGTCGCTGCGCCAGCTCGCCGCCGATGGCCTGGTGTCCATCGGCCGCACGCTCGCCGACTCCCCCGAGATGCGCGAGCGCGTCAACGCCTGGATCGACGAGGCGGTGCGCACCGGCATCGTGCCGTGGCGGCGCGAGATCGGGCAGTTCATCACCGACGTGGTGCATGGCTGGGACGCGAGGACCCTGACCGAGCGCGCCGAGCTGGCCATCGGCCGCGACCTCCAGTTCATCCGCGTCAACGGCACCATCGTCGGCGGCCTGGTGGGCTGCGCCCTCTACCTGCTCTCGGTGCTGACGGCCGGTTAGGGCAAACGCCGTTCAGGTTGGCCGCCCTGCCGCCTTCATTTGCCGATCCATCGACCTCTCCTTCCACCGCGATTCCGCGAGCGTAGCGACGCAGAGGCACCAAGAGGGGCGCGGAAGGCATCCCTAGAACCGATACTGCCCGGAGATGGCCCACATGAACTGGTTGGGGCTGCCGCGCAGCTCGACCAGCGGGCTGTCCGAGGCGTCGCTCATCAGGCGCGAATAGGCGACATAGGTGGTGAAGGTCCAGTCCCGCCACGGCTCGTATTTCACGCCGATCCTGCCGGCCAGGTCTTTGAGGCCCGAGCCGGCCTTGAACTCGGGCAGGCCGCTCGCCGCGCTCTGCACGGCGTTGATGCCGAAATTGCGCTGCATGTAGTTGCCCGACGCCCAGGTGGCCTGGACGCCGCCCTCCAGGGACCAGCCTTCGGCGAGGGGCACCGCCGAGCCGGCATAGACCGCCGCCAGCATGCCGTGATGGCCGCCGGCGATGTCCTGGCCGACCTCCACGCCCACGATCGCCCAGCCGGGACGCCATTCGGCGAAGCCGCCCAGCTCCAGCGAATCGCTGACATTGCCCAGGCCCAGCAGGTCGGGCGAGGCGTCCTCGTCGCGGCCGAAGCGGTAGCGCGCCTGGAAGCCGGTGACGAACGTCTCGTTGTGGATGGCGAAGACCCGCAGGCGCGTGTTGTTCAGCGCGACCAGGTTCCGGTAGCGGATCGCGAATTTCGGCATCACCCGGACCTTGTAGGAGTCCGAGCCCTCGAAGCGCGGCGCGACCGAGGTGCCCACGCCCAGCTTGAACCTGAAATCGTCGCTGATCTCGCTCCAGAAATCGCCGACGTCGTCGAGCAGGTCCGGCTGCCCGAAATCCAGGCCGAAGAAGGTGTTGTCCGCGTGCGCGGCCGGCGCGAGAGCCAGTGCCGAAGCAAATCCGGCAATGGCCGCACCGGCTGCGCGAAGCTGTCGTCTCACCAGAATCAAATCCGCCCCAGAAGCAGCAGGATGATGATGATCACCAGCACCAGGCCGATGCCACCTGTCGGAGCATAACCCCAACTACGGCTGTACGGCCATGCGGGAAGTGCACCGATCAACAATAGAATCAAAATGATAAGAAGAATGGTGCCAAGCATTTTCCAGTCCCTTGCCGGTTCGCCGTGATAGAGGGGTTCCCCCCGATAACGTCCCGGCCGCGGAATTGGTTTCACGCTACCCGCCGGGTTCGGAGCGCAGGTAGCGGCTGGGCGGCGCGCCCAGCAGCCGCTTGAACATGCTGGTGAAGGCGGCGGGGCTGTCATAGCCCAGGTCGAGCGCGAGGCCGGTCACCGCCTCGCCGGCCGCCAGCCTGGGCAGGGCCGCGAACAGGCAGGCATGCTGGCGCCATTCGCCGAAGCTCATGCCCGTCTCGGCGCGGAACAGCCGGGTGAAGGTACGCCGGCTCATGCCCAGCGCCGCGCACCAGGCGTCGATGGTCTCGTGCGGCGACGGATCCTCGATGAAGGCCCGGCAGCGCCGGCCCAGCGCCGGATGCCGGGGGAAGGTGAGCGAGAAGGCGAGCAGCGGCGCGCGGCGGACCTCCTCCTCAAGCAGCGCCATGATGAGGCCGTCGCGGCCCGCCGGATCGTATTCGGGCGGCATGTCGACCGCCTCGCGCAGCAGCGCGTCCATCAGCGGCGAGACCTCGAGCACCTCGCAGGTCGCCGGCATGCCGTGCCAGGCATCCGGCTCGACCAGCAGGCCGCGGGTCGCCACCGCGCCGATGGTCCTGACCTGGTGCCGCGTCCTGGCCGGGATCCACACGGCCCTCTCCGGCGGCACCACCCAGGCGTCGTCGCCCGCCTCGACCAGCATCATGCCCGTCGAGGCATGCAGGAGCTGGGAGCGCCGATGGGTGTGCGGCGCGATCTCGTGCGACGGCGGATAGTCGTTGCCATAGGCAAGGACCGGCCGGGGAACGCTTTCATACTGGTCGACGACGACGTTGCGGACCATGACCCACTCGCGAAAGAATTAGACCCAACCACGAAGGCGGGACCAGGGCAATCCGATTAAGGTGCCGCGATCCTGAAACGGTGCGATAGTGCGCGAGAGGACACCAGGCATGAGCACAAGGCCATCGGCGGCAGCGGCGGCGGCGGGCGGGACCAGCTTCTCGATCCTGTTCTCGATCACCTTCTGCCACATGCTCAACGACATGATGCAGTCGCTCCTGCCGGCGATCTATCCGCTGCTGAAGTCCGAGCTGAGCCTGAGCTTCACCCAGGTCGGCCTGATCACGCTGGTCTACCAGTTCACGGCCTCGCTGCTGCAGCCGGTGATCGGCTACATGGCCGATCGGCGGTCCATGCCCTATTCCCTGTCGACGGGCATGGCCTTCACCTTTTCCGGCCTCCTGCTGCTGTCGGTGGCGCACAGCTTCGCGCTGGTGGTGCTGGCGGCGGCGCTGATCGGCATGGGCTCGTCGGTGTTCCACCCGGAATCCTCGCGCGTCGCGCGCATGGCCTCGGGCGGGCGGCACGGCTTCGCCCAGTCCTTCTTCCAGGTGGGCGGGAATTTCGGCTCGGCCATCGGCCCGCTGCTGGCGGCGCTGGTGGTGCTGAATTTCGGCCAGGGCTCCATCGCCGCGTTCTCGTTCGCCGCGCTGCTGGGCATGGTGGTGCTGTGGAAGGTCGGCCGCTGGTACGCGACCCACGGGCAGACGCGGCTGAAGGCCGCGGCCAGGGCCGGCGGCCACGCGCCGCTGCCGCGCGGCCGGGTCGCGGGCGCCATCGCCATCCTGCTGACGCTGATCTTCTCGAAATATTTCTACCTGGCGAGCATCACCAGCTACTTCACCTTCTATCTGGTCGAACGCTTCGCCATCTCGGTCCAGGCGGCGCAGATCCACCTGTTCGTCTTCCTGGGCGCCGTCGCCGTGGGCACCTTCGCGGGCGGACCGGTGGGCGACCGGATCGGGCGCAAATACGTCATCTGGTTCTCGATCCTGGGCGTGCTGCCCTTCACCCTGATGATGCCCCACGCCAACCTGTTCTGGACCGGCGTGCTGAGCGCGGCGATCGGCGTCATCCTGGCGTCGGCGTTCTCGGCGATCCTGGTCTATGCCCAGGAGCTGATGCCCGGCCGCATCGGCATGGTGTCGGGCCTGTTCTTCGGCTTCGCCTTCGGCATGGGCGGCATCGGGGCGGCCGTGCTGGGCGCGCTGGCCGACCGGACCAGCGTGGCGTTCGTCTACGACATCTGCGCCTTCCTGCCCGCGCTGGGCCTGCTCACGGCCTTCCTGCCCGACCTGCGCAAGCGCGAGAAGGCATTGGCCGGCGCCGTCCAGCCGGCGGAATAGGGACCTGTTCCCCTCTCCCAAAGGAAGAGGGTAAGGCCGGCCGGCGCCTTCAGCCGGTGACGTCCTGGCCCATGCGGCGGAACAGCCTGTTCTCGGGCGAGCGGGGTTTCGCCGGCTCCAGCTCGGGGTGCATCACGGCCTCGCCCGGCGGGAACTGGTGGTCGATGTGCCAGTCCAGCTTGAAGATGCGGCTGGCGATCTTCCAGTGCCTGTCGCGGCGTTCCCACACGTCGAAATAGCGGCCGCCGAACACGTTGGTCTTGCCGTCGTGGCCGCGGCCGCCGGCGATGCCGTAGACCTCGGCATAGGCCTTGTCCGGCCCGTCGAACTCGATGGCCGGCGCGGCGCACAGGTGGAAGGTGGTCTCGCCGCTGGCCTCGATCTCCATCAGCACCGGCTTGTAGTCCTTCCACACGCCGACGAAGAAACCGAAATCCACATGGGCGTCGTCATGGAACACCTCGTCCATCAGGCTGGGATCGAGCCATTCCTGGCCGCGTCCGTAGCGGGTGATCTGCTGCAGGATCTCGTCCCTGGATTTCAGCCGCTCGACCTCGGCGCGCAGCGCCTTGATCTCGGCCAGAAGTTCGTCGCTCATACCCCGCCTCCCCATTTTAGTCATCGGTGCAGGTAATCTAGCCGCGCGGCGTGGCCGGCCGCTACTGCAATGTGCGGGCGGCCCGGACCATGCTCAGAATATCAGGTACAGCAGGATGATGATCGGGATCGGCACGCCGATCAGCCAGAGCAGTATGCCTTTCATCGCGTCCTCCATCGTTCGTTCGCGAACGCCAACGAGCGATGGACGGGCGCGGTTCCTAAAGCGGCCGGATATTCGCGCCCTCACGGATCTCCATGATCTCGAAGACGTTGCCGAAGAAGTCGCGGCCATAGGTGGCCGAGAAGCCGACACGGTTGCCGTTCGCGTCGGTGACCAGCCGGTCGGGCGCCACGTGGAAGGTCAGCCCGGCCTCGATCAGCCGTTCGTAGACCTTCTGGATGTCCTTCACCTGCAAGCCGAAATGGGTGTAGCCGTATTCGTTCACCGGCCGCTTCGGGTCCTGCGGGCCCGGTTCGGGGCTGGTGTACTGGAACACCTCGATGTAGCAGTTCGGCGCGCGGCACATGAACGACTTGCCGGCCGAGTTCTTCAGCCCGACGATGCTGTCGATCCACTCGTTGCCGGCCTCCCATCCGCCGATCGGGGCGTCCTCGAAGCCGAGGATGTCCACATAGAAGCGCCGCGCCAGCTCGATGTCCGGCACCGCGATGGCCACGTGGTGAATGCCGATGACGTCGCTCATTTCCCGTTCTCCCCGTCGATATAGCCCATCAGCGTCTGGTGCATGTGGCGGATGCGGCGTTCCTGGTGGCTGATCCACAGGCCCTCGAACGCCGACGAATTGTTACCCTTCTGGACGTGCGGCAGGTTCACCGAATCCTGGTCCAGCACCAGCCCCAGCGACTTCTCGCCATGCTTGAACTGGTCGTGGTCGGGCAGCGGCGGGCGCGGCTTGCCCTTGGGCACGTAATTGAAGAACTGCACGTCGTAATACATCTTGTTCGGGTCGCTCTCGTGCGGCCGCTGGCGAAAGAACAGGGTCCATTCCGCGAAGATGTTCAGGGTGATGTTGGGGAAGATGTAATAGTGGTAGTCGTCCACGACCTGATCGTCGTTCAGGTCGGAATAGTCCATCCCCAGCCGTTCCTGGTTCTCGCGCTTGAAGCGCATGATCGCGCGCCGGATTTCAGGCACCCGGCCCTGCCACGGCGCCGGGTCCATGCCGATGGAGTGCATGTAGTCGACGACGATCTCGGGCACCTCGTCCACTTGGCCGAGCCGTGAGCTCACCGTCTGGTACGGGATCAGGTACCGGCTGTGCTTGTCGTAGAGGTCGATCTGGATGTCGACGTCCTCGTTGTTGTAGAGCAGCTCCGGGTGAATGCACTGGACGTGATAGACCTCGTTGAAGGCGTCCACCGACGTCTTCCAGTTGCAGTCCCACTCGACCGTCCAGTTCGACGTCATCGCCATCCGGTCGAAATGATAGGCGTCGAGATGTGACGGGATGATGCCCAGATAATCTTCCAGCGGCTCGGCGTCCGGGTTCAGGTTGAACCACACCCAGCCGCCCCAGGTGCCGGTCTTCACCGGCTTCAGGGAAAGCTGGTCCTTCGGGCAGCCCTGAGTGAAATCCTGCTCGTCCGGCACGTTGATGAGGGTGCCGTCGAGGGCGTATTCCCAGAAATGATAGGCGCATTGGAGCGTGCGGGAATTGCCTGTCTTGTCGAACTTCACCTGGTTACCGCGGTGGTTGCAGACGTTGTAGAAGGTCCGCGCCTCGCCGTCCTCGCCGCGCACGATCAGCAGGGATTCGGTGCCGATCTCGGTAGTGATGTAGTCGCCGGCCTCGGGAATCTCCTCCTCGCGGCACCCCACCAGCCAGGTTTTCGTCCACATGCGCTCCCATTCGAGGCGCATGAATTCCGTCGACGTATAGCGGCTGGCCGGGATGAGCGCGGCGCCCATATCAGGCTCGGGCGCCTTGACCGTTGGCGTCCATACGTCTTCCTCGACCCTGACGATCGCGCTCATGGTTTCCGTCTCCCCGACTTCAGAACACCGTCAACGCTGTTTGTATATCATAGTATAGGAAATCTGCGCCCCCACAAATCATCCCCCGGTCCCGTTCATCCCGCACAGAAAACCGATGGCGAAGGGACCCGATGGCGTGCACAGCCGCGCCTTCGTCGGCTGGAGCCGACGGAGTCCGCCAACCGATGACGCGGGCGGCTTACCGGGTCTTGTAGGTCGTGCCGTTGTACCGGTACCTGTCGTCCTCGTTGAGCTGGATGTCGGACCAGCCCTGGGTCTTGCTGTCGAGGATCTCGGCCTTCTCGATGCCGGGCACGCTGAAGACGACGTCGTAGTCGGCGCCCACCGTGGCCATGACGAAGACGCACGGCCCCTGGTTGCCGCACAGGAAGGTGCTCTTCACCTGGCCGACGATCTCGGGCTTGCCGTCGCCGTTGAGGTCGCGCTTGAGGCCGGTGATGGTCACCGTCTGGCCTTCCGCCTTGGCTTCCTCGACGGACGAGGCCCAGCCCTTCTCGGCGATGCTCGTCGCCTCGGGATCGCCGGTGGTGAAATCCAGAACCTCGGCGGCCGATGCCGGCGCGGCGAG
>CAZVVC010000011.1:0-17026 GCA_964630425.1 uncultured Bifidobacterium sp.
TCGGCAACGTCAACGTCATGCGCCAGGCGCTGGAGTGCTGCCACAAGGGCTGGGGCGAGAGCATCATCATCGGCGTCGCCGGCGCCGGCCAGGAGATCAGCACCCGGCCCTTCCAGCTCGTCACCGGCCGCGTCTGGCGCGGCAGCGCCTTCGGCGGCGCCAAGGGCCGCACCGACGTGCCGAAGATCGTCGACTGGTACATGGACGGCAAGATCAACATCGACGACCTGATCACCCACACCCTGCCCTTCGAGCAGATCAACGAAGGCTTCGACCTGATGCATCGCGGCGAATCGATTCGCGGCGTGCTGACCTACAACTGAGGAGCAAGACATGAAGATCGCCATCATGGGATCGGGCGGCGTCGGCGGCTATTTCGGCGCCAAGCTGGCGCTGGCCGGCAACGACGTCACCTTCATCGCCCGCGGCGCCCATCTGGACGCCATCAGGCGCAACGGGCTGACGGTGAAGACCGACACGGCCGAGCTTCGGGTGAACCCCGCCAAGGCGACCGACGATCCGGCCACCATCGGCCCGGTGGATGTGGTGCTGTTCACCACCAAGCTCTACGACACCACCGAGGGGGCCGAGCAGCTCAGGCCGGTGATGGGCCCCGATACCGTCGTCATCACCGTCCAGAACGGCATCAGCGGCGCCGACCTGATCGGCGCGGTGCTGGGCCGCGACCGCGTTCTCGACGGCTCCACCTACATCATCTCGCATCTGGAAGGCCCCGGCGTGATCCGCCACATGGGCCAGTACCAGAAGATCGTCTTCGGCGAGCGCGACGGCAGCATGACCGAGCGCGGCAAGGCGTTCGAGCAGGTGTGCCGCGACGCGGACATCGACGTGGAGTTCAGCGACAAGGTCCTGACCACCCTGTGGGAGAAGTTCATCCCGCTGACGGTGATGAGCGGCATGACCGCGCTCACGCGCCTGCCCATCGGGCCGATCCTGGCGGATCCGGAGCTGGGCGCCATGGTCGACGCGGCGGTGGCCGAGGCGGTCCAGGTAGGCCGCGCCAAGGGCGTGCCGCTGCACGAGAATACCGCCGAGCGCGTGCAGAAGACCGTGCGGATGGCGCCTTACGACACCAAGTCGTCCATGCTGGTCGACCTGGAACGCGGCAAGAAGATGGAGCTGCCCTGGCTGTCGGCCACCGTCGCCAGCCTGGGCGAGGAGCTGGGCGTGCCGACGCCCACCCACAAGCTGATCGCCACGGTGCTCAAGCTCCACGCCAACGGCGCACCCCAGGCCTGACGCGCCCCGGACCGCTGGGGCATCCGGCTATTTCAGGTGCTCCAGCGTCTTCCTGATGTCGCGTGCGTCGAAGGCGCCCGGCCGCCTGGGCGGATGCTTGCCGCTGCCCATGGCGATGTCGAGCGTGACGAAACGCTGTTCCGGGTCGTAATGGGGCGTGAAATCGCCGTAGCGGCCCGCCTGCGGGGACGGCGGCGCCGCGGACGGCGCGCCTTCCGGCGGCACCACGTAGAACCAGTCGAATCCGGCGTCGAGCGTGACCTGGGCGGCTCGCAGCAGGGCGAATTCGTAGATCCGCTCGGGCGCCATGTCGTCGTCGCCCTGGAACCCCACCTCGGCCCGCGCGGGCTGGACCTTCGAATCGGTATAGCCGACGCCGCCGGCGCCCTTGGCCTCCCGGTAGGGCTCGCTGGAGCCGCAGCCGGCAACCAGCAGGACGGCGGCAAGGGCAAACAGAACGCGCATATGAACCCCCTTCGTCATGCGCCCGCCTAACGCCGCCACGGCCGGCGCGGTTCCGGCGCCGGAACCCGCGACGAAAAACGCGAGAGCGGTTCAGTCTTCGCCGAAACCGCTCTAGCATCGCCGGCAGGCAACGGAGGAGAATACATGAACCAGCCAGGCAATCGCTACAAGCTGCGCCAGCTCGCCCTGGTGGCGCGCGAGCTGGCGCCCGTGGAGGACGACCTGCTCGCCATCTTCGGCCTCGAGGTCGCGTACCGCGATCCGATCGTGGGCCAGTGGGGACTGGAGAACATCGTCGTGCCGGTCGGCGACCAGTTCCTGGAAGTGGTGGCGCCGACCGCGCCCGGCACGGCGGCGGGACGCTATCTCGACCGGCGCGGCGGCGACGGCGGCTACATGGTGATCCTGCAATGCGAGGACCCGCGCGGCCGCGACGCGCGCATCGCCGAGCTGGGCATCCGCACCGTCCACACCAGCCTGCACGACGATTACGACGGCCGCCAGCTCCACCCGCGCGACACGGGCGGCGCGTTCCTCGAAGTGGACTGGGCGCCCGGCTTCGACGCGCCGGACGGGCCGTGGCATCCGGCCGGGAACGACTGGCGGCCGGCGCGGCGCACCGGCGTCGTCACCGGTCTGCTCGCCGCCGAGGTTCAGGCACCCGAACCGGGCGCGCTGACCGACCGGTGGTCGGCCATCCTGGCCAGGCCGGCGCGCGGCCATTCCATCCCGCTCGACCTGGGCGTCATCCGGTTCGTCGCCGACGGCGACGGCCGGGGCGAGGGGCTGGGCGGCATCGACATCGCCGTCGCCGACCCCGACCACGTGCTGCGCGAGGCCGAAAGGCGCGGCCGCGCCCTGGGCGAGGACCGGCTGTCGATCGGCGGCACCCGCTTCAATCTGATCGCGTCATAGAAGGAAAGAGACAGATGTATCAGGAGATCCTCTATTCGGTGACCGGTCCGGTCGCCGAGATCCGCTTCAACCGCCCCGACCGGCTGAACGCGCTGACCCGGCGCATGCTGGCCGAGATGAAGCACGCCATCGGCGAGGCCGAGAAGGACGAGGCGGTGACCGGCATCGTCATCACCGGCGAGGGCCGCGGCTTCTGCGCCGGCATGGACATGCAGGCGCTGTCGGCGCTCGGCGCCTCGGGCGGCACCGGCAACCGGGTCGACGAGGATTACGGGCTCGACGCCCAGCCCGGCGATCCCGAGATGGGCGAGGAGTTCCTGAAAGGCCATTCCTATCTGATGGCGGTCAGGAAGCCGGTGATCGCCGCCGTCAACGGCCCCTGCGCCGGCCTGGGATTCGTGCTGGCCATGCTGTGCGACCTGCGCTTCATGGGCGAGGAGGCGGTGCTGACCGCCTCGTTCTCGCAGCGCGGCCTGGTGGCTGAATACGGCGTGAGCTGGATCCTGCCGCGGCTGATCGGCGTGTCGAAGACCCTCGACCTGCTGTGGACCTCGCGCCGGATCAAGGCCGACGAGGCGAAGGAGATGGGCCTGGCCGACAAGGTGTTCCCCGCCGCGGACGTCGCCGCCCAGGCCCGCGCCTATATCGAGGAGCTGTCCTCCAAGGTCGCCCCCTATTCGCTGATGATGATGAAGCGGCAGGTCTACCGCCATCTCGCCATGCCGCTGGGCGAGGCCGTCGCCGAGACCACGCGCTGGATCGCCGAGAGCACGGCCCGCGACGATTTCAAGGAAGGCGTGAACGCCTATCTGGAGCAGCGCCCGCCCCGGTTCGGCCGGATCGAGGTGGACTGACGGCCAGGGCGGTGCGGGTGCGCGCATTCCGCGCACCCCCGCACCGCCTAATGCTTGATCTTTCTGACCAATCATGCGCCACAATGGACAGGGGAAAGCAGGATTTCCCGGCTTTTCCCGACCATTTCGCGGTGGCACGGAGCTTGCTTCGCCAGATGGGAGCACGATGCCGCAAACCGACCGGGATGACCGACGAATCGCATGACCCAACCGCCCGTCTTCGATGAAATGACCCTTCCCGACGGGTCCGTCAGACCCGTCTACGACAATATCGACAAGTGGCTGCGCGACGCGGCGGTGGACAGGCTGGACCTGAAGCGGCGCGAGGCCGACACCATCTTCCGCCGGCTCGGCATCACCTTCTCGGTCTATACCGAAGGCGGCGACCCGGAGCGCCTCATTCCCTTCGACATCATCCCCAGGGTATTCGGGGCCGACGAGTGGGCGCGGCTGTCCACCGGCGCGATCCAGCGGGTGAAGGGCATCAACGCCTTCATCCACGACATCTATCACGGCCGGGAAATCCTGCGCGCCGGCGTGGTGCCGGCCGAGCAGGTGCTGAACAACGACCAGTTCAGGCCCGAGATGAGCGGCGTCGACGTGCCGCTCGACATCTATGCCCACATCGTCGGCATCGACATGGTCCGCACCGGCGAGAACGAGTTCTACGTGCTGGAGGACAACGCCCGCACCCCGTCGGGCGTCGCCT
Source organism: uncultured Bifidobacterium sp. (assembly GCA_964630425.1). Taxonomy (GTDB): domain Bacteria; phylum Pseudomonadota; class Alphaproteobacteria; order SMXS01; family SMXS01; genus RI-34. Next base: position 4,204 of record CAZVVC010000011.1, read on the forward strand.
ATATGCTCGAGAACCGCGAAGTGATGATGCGGCTGTTCCCCGAGCTGTTCGCCGCCCAGCGGATCGAGCCCGTCGACACCTATGCCACCGAGCTGCTGCGCACCCTGTCGAGCGTAGCGCCGGCCAACGTGTCCGAGCCGACCATCGCCGTGCTCACGCCCGGCATCTTCAACAGCGCCTATTTCGAGCACGCCTTCCTGGCCGAGGGCATGGGCGTCGAGCTGGTCGAGGGCCAGGACCTGTTCGTCGAGGACGCGCGGGTCTACATGCGCACGCCCGCCGGGCCGAAGCGGGTCGACGTGCTGTACCGGCGGATCGACGACAGCTTCCTCGATCCCCTCGCCTTCCGCCCCGATTCGGTGCTGGGCGTGCCCGGGCTGATGAGCGCCTACCGGGCCGGCAACCTGAACATCGCCAACGCGGTGGGCACCGGCATCTCGGACGACAAGTCCATCTATACCTACATGCCGGAGATTATCCGGTTCTATCTGGGCGAGGAGCCGATCCTGAACAACGTGCCCACCTATTCCTGCCGCAAGGACGAGGACTGCAAATACGTGCTCGAGCATCTGGATGAGCTGGTGGTGAAGGAAGTCCACGGCTCGGGCGGCTACGGCATGCTGATCGGGCCGACCGCGACCCGCGCGCAGCGCGAGGAGTTCGCCGCCCGGATCAGGGCGACGCCCCAGGCCTATATCGCCCAGCCCACGCTGGCGCTGAGCACCTGCCCCACTTTCGTGGAAAGCGGCGTGGCGCCGCGCCATGTGGACCTGCGCCCCTTCGTGCTGTCGGGCGATCAGGTGCGGATGGTGCCGGGCGGCCTGACCCGCGTGGCGCTGCCCGAGGGATCGCTGGTGGTGAACTCCAGCCAGGGCGGCGGCACCAAGGACACGTGGGTTCTGGAGGGGTGAGCCGAGAATGCTGAGCCGGACCGCAGACAATCTCTACTGGATGGGCCGCTACATCGAGCGGGCGGAGAACAACGCCCGCATCCTCGACGTGGCGCACCGCATGTCGCTGCTGCCGTCGCTGACCGGCGAGCACCAGACCGAATGGCAGTCGGCCATCACCATCTCGGGCGGCGAGGCGCATTTCGCCGAGAACTACGGCAAGCCGAACGAGACCAACGCCGTCTATTACATGGCGCTGGACCGGGACAATCCGTCGAGCATCTATTCCTGCCTGCGCGCCGCGCGCGAGAACTGCCGGGCGATCCGGCACGCGGTGCCGACCGAGGTGTGGGAAGCGGTGAACACCACCTGGTTCGATATCCGCGACATGACCCAGAACCGGCTGCAGAGCCGCGGCGCCCAGCAGTTCTACGACTGGGTGAAGGAGCGCTCGAGCCTGTTCCGCGGCGTCACCGTCGGCACCATGCTGCAGGACGATTCGTTCCACTTCGCCCGGCTGGGCACCTTCCTCGAGCGCGGCGACAACACCGCCCGCATCCTCGACGTGAAGTTCCACATCCTGCTGCCCCAGGGCGAGCAGGTCGGCGGCTCGCTGGACTACTACCAGTGGACCGCCCTGCTCCGTTCGGTGTCGGCGATGCGCAACTATCGCCGGGTGTTCGGCTCGGAAGTGATGCCGGCGCGCGTCGCCGAGCTGCTGATCCTGATGGAGATCATGCCCCGGTCGCTGCACCACTGCCTGAGCGAGATCGTCACCCATCTGGACGCGCTGGGCGTCACCTACGGCAAGCGGCACGAATGCCACCGCATGGCCGGCGAGGCGCACGCCAAGCTGCGATTCGGCAAGGTCGAGCACATCTTCGACATGGGCCTGCACGAATACCTGACCGATTTCGTCAACCGGAACGCCAGGCTGGGCCTGGAGATCGCCGACAATTTCCTGTTCACCCGGGAAGCCGCCGTGGCGCAGACCCAGTCGCAGACCCAGACCACCGGCGGCCAGTCCCAATCCCAATCCCAATCCCAATCACAGTCCCTGTCGCGCACCGCCTGAGACGGAACGGCCGGGACTCCGCGACGTTGTCGATGCATCCGCCGGCGATTGCCCGTCCCCGCATGGCTGCGGCATAGTCGGCCGGCCATCGGACCGAGAGGAGTACGTTTTGACCTATTGCGTCGGCATGTTGCTGTCCACCGGCATGGTGATGCTGTCGGATTCGCGCACCAATGCGGGCATGGACCACATCTCCACTTTCCGGAAGATGCATGTCTGGGAAACGCCGGGCGAGCGGATGATCGCGCTGATGAGCGCCGGGAACCTGTCGATCAGCCAGACCGTGGTGAGCCTGCTCAAGGAAGGCATCGCCGATTCGGACGGGACCAGCGAGACGCTGCTGACCGTGCCGTCCATGTTCCGCGCGGCCCAGCTCGTCGGCGCGGCGGTGCGCCAGGTGCACGGCATGTATGGCGAGGCGCTGGAGGCCGAATCGCGCGGCTTCAACGTGTCGCTGATCCTGGGCGGCCAGATCGCCGGGCGCGGCCTGCGGCTGTTCCAGATCTATTCGGCCGGCAATTTCATCGAGGCGACGCAGGAGACGCCCTATTTCCAGATCGGCGAGACCAAATACGGCAAGCCGATCCTGGACCGGGTGCTGCATCACGACACGCCGCTGACCGGCGCCATGAAGCTGGCGCTGATCTCGATGGATTCGACGGTGCGCTCCAACACGTCGGTCGGCCTGCCGCTCAACCTCATCGTCTACGAGCGCGACGCGCTGGAGCTGACCCTGAACCGGACGATCCGCGAGGACGACCCCTACTTCAACACCATCCGCCGGCTGTGGTCCAACGCGCTGCACAACGCCTATGTGGACCTGCCCGAGCCGGACTGGCGCCAGACCGCGCTGGAGGTCTGACGCGGACGAGCCATCCCGAAAACACTTCCAAACCCGCACATGTCGAGTGATCTGGCGCAGCCAGATCGTATCGAGACACGGGCAAGCGGTAGTGCGCGTCTCGATACACCCGGCCTGCGGCCGGGCACTCGACGAGAGCGGGATGAGGCGCGTGCCATGAAGGCTTTTCCCGCAGGCTATCCCGCTGATCCGTGAAAATGGCCAGATCGCCGCGCTTCACCTGCAATGACGCAAGAGAGGCCAGCCTGAGCGGCTACCGCCCTACGACTTCTTCTTCTTTTCCTTCCTCGCGGGCTTCTCCTCCTCGGCCGGCGCGGACGGCGGCTCGATCAGCAGGCGCAGGACGGTGGCCGAATCGGGCAGGCCCGACTGCTCGATCTTCTGCGCCTTCTGGTACTTCTTCAGCGCCGCCTGGGTCTTCTCGCCGAACTGGCCGTCGGCCGGCCCCTTGAACAGCTTCAGCTCGATCAGCTTGTTCTGCATGGCCGCGAGGGTCGCGGCGCGCAGCGCGACCGTCTTGCCGCCCACCTCGGCCTGCACCATGGGCGAGACGGCGGTGACCTTGGCGACGCTGAGCCGGCGGATCACGTCGTCGACGATCGCCTCGATGTTCGATTGCGGATTCTTCTCGCACAGGCCCACCACGATCTGCAGCAGCGGGCCGAGATCGGTGAACGGCACCATGTCGTAGGTCTCGCGGCTGTGGCGGTTCAGCGCCGTGAGGTAGCCGGTGAGCCAGGACGCCAGATCACCGCCCCGCGCCTGGTCCTGCCGGATGGACGCCAGCCCCGCCTCGCAGCTCTGCGCCCCGAAGCCGCGCAGCACGAACTGGTTCTGCGCGTCCCGCGCCAGCGCCTCGCCCCCGCCCATGCCGGCCAGCGCGAGCAGCAGCGCGCATCCCGGCAAACCGAATCGTTTCATGAATGTCTCCCGCCAGAACGAAAAAGGGGGCGCCAAAGCGCCCCCGGTGAGGAAGGTAGACCACGATGCTGGTGTTAGGGAAGCCATCGCGCCAGGGCCGGCTGGCCGATTCACTGTTTCGCGGCGGCGGCCTGCATGAAATGCACCAGCGTCGTCGCATCCGGCACGCCGGTTTCCTTCAGCTTGTGCTTCTTCTGATAGGCCAGGAAGGCCTGCCGGCTATCGGCGCCGAACAGCCCGTCCGGGGTTCCGCGGAACAGCCCCTGCTCCTTCATGTGCTGCTGCATCCACAGCAGCGTCGATTGGCGCACCGCGGCCTGGGCGTCGCCCAGGGTCATCTCGATCAACTGCGACTTCGCGCTGACCTTGTAGGCGGACATGGCCTCCATCAGCTGGGCCACGGCCGTTTCGAAACGCAAGGTGCCGTTCGCGGCGCAGTGATTGCGGACGAGCTGCCCAACGACGGCCGACGACGTCAGCGGCGTGATGTCGAAGGTCTCGGGCTGCAGCCGGTTCAGGCCGCTGAGATATCCCTCCATCCACGAGACGAAGGGCTTCACCGCCTCAGGGCTCGTCGAGACCGCCTGCACGTAGTCGGCGCATGGGCGGGCGCCGATGCCGCGGACGATGTAGCTGCCTTCCGCGTCTCCCGCCGAGGCGGCCGCGGGCAGGGAAAAGACAGCGAGCGCCAACAGCCCCGCAGCCAGCCTTGATGTCATGTGGAGTCGCCCCGTATGCAAAGTTTCCGCACCATACGTAAGCCCACCACGCAAAGCAACGGGCCGGAACCCAAGGGTTCCGGCCCGTCCCGTTTCCGGTTGTATCCGGGAGGATCAGTTCCCGGAGCGGAGCACGTTGACCGCGCTGTTGCCGATCGCCGTGGCGCCGATGCTGTTGCCGCGGACGGCCAGGCTGTTGCCATTGCTGTTGGCGTTGATGGTCGAGAGCGTGCCGCCGACACCGATCGCCACGCCGGAGATCGAAGCGGAGATCGACGTGCCGTTGTTGGTCTGCATGTTGCCGATCGCGCCCGAAGCGTGGGTGTAGGTGCCCGAGTTCAGCACGAGCTGGTTGACCGCTTCATTGCCCGTCGCCGACGCCAGGACCTCGTTGCCGCTGACCGAGGCCGAAACGCCCTGCAACCCGGTCGTCGCCTCGAAGCCGTCGACACCGATGCCGACAGTGGAGATCGACGCGCTGATCTCCATGCCGTCGACCGCCTGACGGTTCAGCACAGCATAGTCGAAGTCCGTGCTGTTCAGGTTGCCGTCTGCGTCGACATTCAGCACACCGCCCAGCGCGACGCCTTCGAAGGCCGCGCCGGCCGACGCCACCAGCGTGTTGGCGGCCTGATTGCCGCCCGCCGAAGCGTTCAGGGCATTCCCGGCGACGCTCAGGCTGCTGTTGATGGCGCCCTCGTCCTCGTTGAGGGCCGCGATCGCCGCGCCGCTGATGCTGGCGGAGATGTCGTTGCCCTCTCCGATGATGGTCTGGGTGTTGGCGACCATGCCCGGCGCCTCGATGCCGGCGCCGGCCTTGAGGTTGAGGCTGTTGAGGGCCGTGAAGCCCTGGGCCACGGCGTTGACCTCGTTGTTCTCGACCCTCAGCGAATCAGCGTTCAGGTCCTCGGCCGTGGCCGCGACGATACCCACATTCGTCACGGAGGCCGAGAAGTTGGCCCCAAGGGCCTGCTGGACGTTCAGGACGTTGAAGCTGGAGTCGAGGTTGACGTCGTCGTCACCGAAATTGGCGATCTCCGGGCTGTTGTTGTTGCCGGCATCGATGTTGGCGCCCGCCGTCACCGAAAGGGCGTTGGTCACCGCCCCGCCGATCGCCGAGGCCGTGACCTCGTTGCCGGACACCCGCGCCGCGAAGCTCGAATCCGCGCTGGTGTTGTCGGCGCCGCCGCCGATGACCGCCGTATCGACGGTCGCGATCACGTCGCTGCCGAGCGAGATGGTCTGGAGCGAAAGCACCGCGGCACCGATGTCGTTGTCCGCCCCGTCGGAACGCACGTTCGCCTCGCCCGTGATGTTGAGGGCGTTGGTGGCGGTGTGCATCGAGGCCTGGGCCAGCACCAGGTTGTTCTCGACGCTGATGGCGCCGTCGTCGAAGTTTTCGTTCAGCGGGCTCATGCCGGCGATCACGCCGATCAGGGTGCCGCCAACGGTGGCCGTGACGTCGACGCCGGGGCCGTTCGCCACATCGCTCGCGCCCTGGACGTTGATGACCGCGAGCGCCGCATCCGTGAACAGCGAGCCGTCGCTGCCGTCGAATTCGGCGTCGTCGTCTCCCGCAGCCAGGCTCACATTGTTGCCCGCCGAGGTGAGGACGTTGGCCGCGGTGTTGGCCGAGGCGATGGCCGCGACGCCGTTGCCGCTGACGGTGAAGTTCGACTCCTCGACGTCACCGGCCAGCAGGATGCTGATCTCCGTTCCCGCGGTGAGCGCCGAATAGCTGACCGGCGCATCGGCATACTGGAGATTGGCGACATAGGCCTGCGCCTCGTTGGTCGCCTTGTAGTCGAGGGCCGCCGAGTTGGCCGCATCGCTGCCGCGCGCCTCGGAAACCACGACGTTGCTGTTGACGCTGATGTCGGTGTCGGTGATCAGCCCGTCGTCGGTGAGGAGGACGTCGGCGCTGACCGTCGAACCGACGGTCGAGGCCGCAACGCCGACCGAGTTCACCTGGCGCGAGGCCACGGCGAAGGTGGTCGCGTCGAGCTGGATTTGATCGGTTTCGCCGGTGTCGACATCCGCCCGGGTCTCGCCGCCGGCCGCCGGAAGCGTCAGATTGTTGCCCGAAGCCGTCAGCGCGTTCACCACGTTGTTGGCGCGGGCGAACGAACGGATGGTGTTCTGGTTGAGCGACGCATTGACGTTGTCGACGTCGGTGACGTCGTTTCCGCTCGGCGTGTTCAGGTCCAGCGCGATGGTCGAGTCGGCCACGTTGACCGCGAGCGCCCCGACGCCCTGACCACCGGACGTGCCCGTCTGGTTGGAGACGATGGACGCGATCGGGCCGTTGCCGGGAGCGCCATCGTCGGCCGTGTTCAGGTCGACCGAGGTGACGTCGTAGGCCAGGCGGTTGCTCGCGTCGTTGCCGGACAGGTATCCGGTGATCGAGTTCTTATCGAGCGAGAAGTTGCTGTTGCTGATGGCCTCGTCCGCGCCCACGTCGACCGTGAAGTCGTTGTCCAGGACGCTGACCAGGACGCCGCCGGCGGCCAGATCGGCGAAGGTCTGGTCGTTGACCAGGACCGCCTCGCCGTTCGCCGTGGTCACGCCGCCGAGAAGGACCGAATCGTCGTTGGCGCCTTCATCGATCGCGCCGCCGATGACCTGGCTGCCGGCCTTGATGTTCACGGTGTTGGCCGCCTGGTTCAGACGGGCGCTCGCCAGCGTGCTGTTCCCGTCCATGTCGACGGTGACGTTGTCGATCGTCTCCTGCGCGAGCAGGTCGATGATGATGTCCAGATTGTTCTGGCTGACATCCACGGCCGCCGCCGAACCGGCGCCGGTGGTGTCGATCACCGACTGCACGTTCACCAGGGCCGAGGATGCGTTCAGGCTGGTGACGTCGATGCCGACCGCCGAGGTGGCCTGATTGAGCACGGCGCTGGTGGTCGCGGCGTTCTGGCTCGCCGACACGTTCGTGCTGTTGAACACCTCGGTGTCGTTCTGGCCGACGAGCACGTTGACCAGCACGCCGTCGGTCTGGGCCGTGACGACGCTGGCGCCCAGATCCTCGACGGACTGGTCGTTGAGCAGCGCGAGACCCGCGTTGACGGTGGTGTTGCTCTCGATGCCGCTACGGTCGACCGTGGTGCCCGGCAGGACGTAGCCGTTGTCGGACGCCGAGCCGCCGCTGACCGTCAGCGAATTGGTGGTCGAATCGGCGAGGTTCGCCCAGACCTGGCTGGTGAACTTGTTGCCGTTCACGTCGATGGACGAACCGGTGATCACCGTATCGTTCGTGTCGGGTTCGTAGGTGAGCGGCACGTCGACGTCGATGAACGCCTGTCCGTCCGCCGTCACGACCGACGACAGCAGGGTGCCGTCCTCGACGGTCTGCGAGTTCACGACGCCGGCGGTGGCCGCGAAGCTCTGCGCGGCGATGTCGACGCTGGCTTCGGTCGACAGGTTGCCGATGACCTGGCCGCGGATCGCGTTGTCCGACACGCTGAGATCGGACGCCGTGAAGGTCTGCGTGCCCGACGTGACGGCGATGGTGGTGTCGACCGTCGACTGGACCACGGCGCCGTCCAGGACCTGGACCGACAGCAGGCTGGTATCCGCGCGGATGCCGCCCGTCTGCGTGTCGCGGTTGGACGTGATCGTCTGGTCGTTGGTCACGCCGGCGCCGGTGAATGTGCCGGCGTCGACGGCGATCGCGGTCGAGTGGCTGTTGCCGATCGCGTCGCCGTAAATGGTGTTGTCGTCGACGCTGACGTTGCTGGCGCCGACGAAGCCATAGCTCTGGGACCCGGGAACGCCGGCATCGACCTTGATGCCGCCGTCCACGTCGGCGACCTGGCTGCCTTCGTTGTACTGGACCGAGTTCACGCCGATGACCGAATCGAAGGTGGTCGCATCGCCCACTTCGAGGGTGTTGACCACGGCCGAGCCGTTGGCCGAGGCGCCGAGCGTGTTCTTGTCGGCGGTGATGCTGGAGCTGAACACGGCGTCCTCGACGAGGACGTTGAACTGCCCGCCATCGACCTGCGCCAGGACGGCGGCGTTGCTGACCTGGCCGTTGGCGATGAACAGATCGGCCGTCACGGTCGAGCTGTCGGTCAGGGTGCTGAAGGTGTTTTCCTGCGCGCCGGCGGTCGTGACGCCGGTCTGGTTGATGCCGTCCGCCAGGCTCACCTTGTTGGCGGCCTGATTGCTCGTCGCGGCCGCTTCGATGCTGTTGCCCTCGAGCGTGACGGAGCCGCGGGTCAGATAGGTGATGTGCTGCGGCGTGCCGTAGTTCACGGTGTCGCCGATCTCGACGGTGGAGTCGGAGATCTGGGCGGTGATGGTCGTGCCGGCGCCGTTCACCTGCGCGTTGGCCACGCCCGCGGCGCCATTCAGTTGCAGGCTCACGCCATTGGTCAGCGACACGTCGACGACCGCGGTGTTGCCGACGATGTCGGCCGTGATCGCGTTGTCGAGCACGTCGATCCCGATCTGGGTGAGCTCGCCGATATTCTCGACCAGCGCGCCCACGCGCGAACCGGCGACGCTGGCCAGCAGCGCGTTGTCCACATTGGCCTGATAGGAGCCCGCGAGCGCCACGGCCGACGCGACGACCGGCGATGCACTGGCCGACAGGGTGGCGGTGCCGAGTTCCGTGCTGTTCACCAGCCCCCCGCTGATGTCGCCGGCGACGCGGACCGTGGCGTCGTTGCCGGCCACGTCGGACCGGATGAGGTTCTCGTTCACGTCGACGCTGTTGCCGATGGTCGCGCCGGTCGGGCCGAGATTGGTCGCGTCCACCTGGACGCTCGCGCCCGTGATGGAGCCCGTGATGTCGCCGTCGGCGAGATTGCCGTTATTGATCTGGATGTTGCCCGCGATCGCGCCGTAGTTGGCGCCAGCGGTGCCGGTCACCAGCTCGAAATCGACCGCGGTCAGCGGGGTGAGGTTGCCGGTCGCGACCGCGAAGATGTCCTCCACGTCGACGATGAGGTTGTTGCCCTCGCCATAAGCGTAATTGTGGGTCTGACCCGGCGTCGTGGGAAGACCGACCTGGATGATGGCCGCCGTCGCCAACACGTCGGCTTCGTTCATCTGCTCGTTGGCGATGGCGTGCGAGCTCGCGCCGGCCACGACTTCCACCGTACCCAGGTCGAAGCTCAGGTCGTTGGCCTTGGCCCCTCCCGCACCCATGACAGCGGTCAGCGCGATGGCGCTCACCGACGCGAGAAACTTGTTCCGATTGGTCATTTTAGCCCCCTTCATTAATGCCCTAAGGCGAACGAAAAATTCCGTCGATTGACGATAGCCCGCACGCGTGCGGACAGAGCCCCGCGCCTTCTAGGCGCGGCGCCCTGGTTTCAGCGACAAATCGTGTTGTTGGCCGGCGAACACGCCGCGCGGCGTCAAGACGCCGGACGGTGTGTGGACAGCGGACGACGACATCCGCGAAAGCGATGCTGAACTCAAGTAGCCCCCCATACCCACGACCCACCCTCGTGCCGCGCCTCGTCAGCGCGGTCCGGCGTGCGCCGGAAAGTCATCTAGCTATATCCGAAGCCGGAGAGGAATCCTAGCCGGAATCCCGCAGCTTTGACTAAAAATTCATCTAAATGTCATGGTATCCAAGGGGAAAACCAGCCTTCAACACGCCGGCCGGAATCCATCATTCCACATAAATAACAATATCTTATGTGATGGCGGCGAGCCTGCGGGCGTCCTCGGAATTGGAGGACAGATTGCGCAGCGCATAGAGCACGAACTCGCGGTTCAGCGCCACCGGCACGCCCATGTAGCGGCAGATGTCCTGCACCCGTTCGCAGATGAATTTGGGGTGGTGCGCGGCGAGCGGCTTGCCGTTGCGGCCGTAGTAGACGTCGTAAAGGAACGCGAACAGATCATCGGGCAGCGCCATCCCGTAGTTGCGGCAGACCAGCCGGAAGATCTCCTCGTACATCCAGGCGCTCGGGTGGCTGATCTCGATCTTGTAGGGAATCCGGCGCAGGAACGCGTCGTCCATCAGGTTCTCGGGGATGAGGTTGGTCGAGAACACCAGCAGCTCGTCGAACGGGATCTGGAAGGTCTTGCCGGTCTGGAGGGTCAGATAGTCGACCCGCTTCTCCAGCGGCACGATCCAGCGGTTCAGCAGGTCCTTGGGCTCGACGCGCTGGCGGCCGAAATCGTCGATCAGCATGACGCCGTTGGTCGCCTTCATGTGCAGCGGCGCCTCGTAGAACCTGGAGACCGGGTTGAACGACATGTCGAGCATGTCGAGCGACAGCTCGCCGCCCACCACGATCACCGGCCGCTTGCACGCCACCCAGCGCGCGTCCAGCGTCTCGGTGCGGCGCTTGATGAGGCTGCGCGGCGCGTCCTGGTCCTCGTCCCCGGTCAGCCGCTTGTGCATGGTGGCGTCGAACATCTTGATGATCTGGCCGTCGACCTCGATGGCGTAGGGAATGAACACCACGCTGGCGAAGGCCATGCCGATGGCCTCGGCCATGGTGGTCTTGCCGTTCCCCGGCGGGCCGTAGATCAGGATCGAGCGGCCCGAGTTCACGGCGGGGCCGATCTCGTCGATGAAGCCTTCGGGCAGCACCATGTGGCCCAGATTGGCGGCGAGCACGTCCCGGTTGATCGATTCGGCCAGGATCGACTGCTTGCGGACCTGGGAGATCCAGTCGTCGAGGGTCACCGGCAGCGGGCCGGTGTACTGGTTCTGCTCCACGGCCTCGAGGGCCATCTCGCGCCCCTTGCCCGTCAGCGTGCTGCGGATTTCCGGCCCCTCGGCGGCGCCCAGCACCTGCAACAGCCCGCGCTCGCGCATGGTGTCGAGCAGCTGGTTGCACAGCACCGCGGGCAGCTTCAGCGCATCGGCCAGGTCGGCCGCGGTCTCGAGGCCCAGCGAATGGAACAGCTTGATGGCATGGGCGAGGATGAAGCTGCCGTTGAGGCCGGTGTCCTCGAGGGTCCGGGGCGGCTGGGGGAAATAGTTCAGCGCGTCGAAAAGCTGATCCGGGGTGATCGCGCCGAGGGCGATCAGCTTCTCGCCGATCTGGCCGCCCTGGTCGCGCTGCAAGGCCAGCGCCCGGTCCACCTGATCCTGGGTGACCATCCGTTTGGCGACGAGGAATTCTCCGAGCTTCATGACAGGCCCCCGGTCCATATCCCGGCGGCCGCACGCGGGTGGACGACGGCGCCGCGACGGGCGCCAGACAAAAGATGGTATTTTAAGTTAATTTTACCGGGTTCGGCGGGAAGACGATGGCGCGAACAATGTCGCTTTTCTTCCCTATGGCAGTACTCGATCACGCCCCGCGCTTCACTACCGGCCATCCGCGGCCCCAATACTTCTGATATGGGCACGCCCCGGCCCTCGCACGTTAAGAAGTGTAAACGACCGCCGCCGTTCGGCAAGCGCGGCAGCGATCGTTGCGATTGCAACCATAGGAAATCCGCCATTTTTTGCTTGGCACGGGCCGGCCGATCGGGGGAGGCTGGACGCGGGAAAGACGACGGAACCGGGCAGCGTCCCGGAAGGGGAAGACCAATGGACCAGCTCAGCGCACAGGATGCCTCGTTCCTCTATACCGAGCACGAGCGCGTCGCCAACCATGTCGGCGGCATGTACATCTACGACCAGTCCACCGCGCCGGGCGGCCTGGTCACCTTCAAGCGCATCCTGAAGCACCTGCAGGCGCGCCTGCACCTGGTGCCGCGCTACCGGCAGAAACTGATGCACGTGCCGGGGAACCTGGACCATCCCTACTGGATCGACGATCCCAAGTTCGACATCGAATACCACGTGCGGCACATGGCGCTGCCCAAGCCGGGCGACTGGCGCCAGCTGCTGATCCAGACCTCGCGGCTCTACGACCGGCCGCTGGACATGTCGCGCCCGCTCTGGGTGTTCTACGTCATCGAGGGGCTGGACAATGTGGAGGGCCTGCCGCCCGGCAGCTTCGCGGTGGTGACCAAGACCCATCACGCGCTGATCGACGGCGTCTCGGGCACCGCCATGGCGACGGCGATCCACGAGCCGACGCCGGACGCGCCCGATCCCGATCCGGTGCCCTGGACGCCCGAGAAACCGCCCAGCGAGATCGAGCTGCCCACCCGCACCTACAGGAACAGTCTGGGCCAGCCCATGAAGTTCATGCAGTTGCTGGGCGAGATATCGCCGGCGGCCCAGCGGGTGATGGAAGGCCTCAGCAACAGCAGGTTCGCCATCCCGGAAGCCATCGGCAAGGTGCCGCGCACCCGCTTCAACGGCAACGTCTCGGGCCACCGGGTGATCGCGGCCACCTCGTTCCCCATGAAGGACCTGCGCGAGATCAAGAACGCCGTCGCCGGCGCCACCATCAACGACGTGATCCTGGCCGTCGGCGGCGGC
>CAZVVC010000011.1:17036-25049 GCA_964630425.1 uncultured Bifidobacterium sp.
GCGCTGCGCCGCTACCTGCTCGACAAGAACGAGCTGCCCGACAAGCCTCTCATCACGCTTTCGCCCATCGCCGTCCGCTCCAGCAAGGACCCGACCTCGTCCAGCATGGCCTCGGCCCCCGGCAACGAGGTCACCGGCATGCTGGTCTCGCTCGCCACCAACCTCAAGGACCCGCTGGCGCGGTTGCAGGCGGTGCACGACTCGGCGGCCAATTCCAAGGAGCTGACCAGCGCCATCGGCGCCAAGCTGATGACCGACTTCAACCAGTTCATCCCGTCGGTGACCATGGGCCTGGCGTCGCGCCTGTCCGCCAGCCTGGGGCTGGCGACGCGGATGCAGCCCATCGTCAACACGGTGCTGACCAACGTGCCCGGACCGCAATTCCCGCTCTATTTCTGCGGCGCCGAGATGGTCAACCAGTTCAGCCTGGGCATCGTGCAGGACGGGCTCACCCTGTTCCACGGCATCCTCAGCTACAACGGCAAGCTCAGCATCACCGCCATGTCGGACCGCGACGTGATGCCCGATCCCGCCTTCTACCAGGACTGTCTGGACGAGGCCTTCCGCGAGCTCAAGGCCGCCGCGGTCAAGGGCACGGCCGCGCCGTCGGCCGAGGGGAAACCGGCTTCCGCCGCGGCGCCCCGCGCGCGGAAGGCCCGCCCGGGCGGCAAAGCGTCGCAATCGGTCAATAAATAGACATAAAACTGGAGTGACTAAAATTTTTGCAGGCTGTTAGACGCCCTCGCCCGACTGTGCTAGCCTCGAGTCTCAATTCCCCGGACGACGGAGGATGCGGATGTCACGAGCGATGATCAGATGCCCCGAGACCGGCAGGATGATCTACACGGGCGTGGATCTGGACTGGGACGAGGTGGCGGCCAGCCGCTTCGTGGGCGAGACGCTCCCCTGCCCCCGATGCGGCAACGTGCACGCCTGGAATGAAAACGACATCGAGCTGGACGAGGACGGCTGCGGCGACTGAATGCCGCGTCGCGGCAGCGGCGGAGTGTGATACATAGCGGGATCGCCCCTTCGCCCCCGCGACGCCGTCATGCACGCCGACTGGATCATCCTGGCCGTTTTCGCCGCCGTCTATGCGGGCATGGCGCTTGGCCGCTGGCCGGGCCTCGCCGTCGACCGCACGGGCGTCGCCATGATCGGCGCCATCCTGCTGCTGGTGACCGGCGCCGTCGGCGGGCGGCAGGCCTATGAGTCCATCGACTTTTCGACCCTCGCCATCCTGTTCACCCTGATGGTGCTGTCCGGCCAGTACGCGGCCAGCGGCTTCTTCGAGCATGTGGCCGACCGGCTGGGACGCGGCCGGGGCACGCCCGCGGCGGTGCTGGCCACGGTCATCGGCCTCTCGGGCGGCCTGTCGGCGCTGCTCACCAACGACGTCGTCGTCTGGGCCATGACGCCGCTGCTCGTCGCCGGGCTGAAGCGGCGCGGGCTCGATCCGCTGCCCTATGTGGTCGCCATCGCCTGCGCCGCCAACGCCGGCTCGGCGGCGACCCTCATCGGCAATCCGCAGAACCTGCTGATCGGCCAGTCCGGCCGGCTGGATTTCTGGCACTTCACCGCCGTCTGCGCGGTGCCGGCGCTGGTGGCGCTGGGCATCGTCCATGCGGTCGTCGCACGCTCCCGGGCGTTCCGCCGCATGGCCGCCCGCCCGATCCCGGCGGCGCAAGGGCCGGCTCCCGCGCGGACCGACAGGGCCTCCCTCGCGAAGGCGATCCTCGCCACCGCCGCGATCCTCGCCGTCTTCACCCTGACCGAGGAGCGGGGCACCTGGTCGCTCGCCGTGGCGGCCGCGCTGCTCGTCAGCCGGCGGCACAACACGCGGCGGCGGCTGGGCGAGGTGGACTGGCCGTTGCTGCTGCTGTTCGCCGGCCTGTTCGTGGTCACGGGCGCGCTCGCCCACGGCGAACTGACGGCGCGCTGGACCGGCGACCTGGCGGCGGCCGTCGACACCCGCTCGAGCGCCACGCTGGCGCTGGTGGCGCTGGCGGGCAGCAACACCATCGGCAACGTGCCGCTGGTCATGCTGCTGCTGTCGGTGCTGCCCGACTGGTCGCCGGCGAGCCTGCATACGCTGGCGCTGTTCAGCACCCTGTGCGGCAATTTCCTGATCGTGGGAAGCATCGCCAACATCATCGCCGTCGAGCGGGCGCGCGAGCAGGGCGTGACGGTGAGCTTCATGGACTACGCCCGCATCGGCGTGCCGGTCACGCTGGCGTCGCTGGCGATGGCGTGGGGATGGATGAGCTACATCCACCCGCTGATCGCGCCGATGCTGGGGATCTGAGCAAACCGGAGCCGCCCTTTCCAGCCTCCCCAAGAAGCATTCATGGCGTACGCGGTTCCGCTCTCGTCGAGTGCCCGGCCCGAGGCCGGGTGTATCGAGACGCGCACCACCGTCCATCCGTGTCTCGATACGATCTGGCTGCGCCAGATCACTCGACAGGAGCGGGGTTGGGTGCGGTAGCCGCGAAGGATGGGCAGCCGCTCAGGCGTTCAGGAACGTGTCCAGGGTCTTGTGCATGCGGCGGATGCGGATTTCCTGATAGTTCCCCAGCGTCTCGCCGCGCTTGCCCGCGCCGCGCGCCGCGCCGTGGAACGCGCGCTGCTGCATCTCCAGGTTCCCCGTGTCCTGGTCGTAGACCGTGGCCAGCCCCGGATCGAGGCCGGGCGTCGTCGTATAGCTCTCGCCCGGCTTCAGGTAATGGGTCTCGGCCGCCTCCGGCGCCTCGCCGTTCCCGGGGATGGGGCGCAGCACCAGGATGTCGAAGATGGTGCTGTTCACGTCCATGCCGTTGGGCCGGAACCGATAGACCAGCGGCAGCACCACACCCGAATGCAGGTAGGTGTTCGGGAACAGATGGTACTGGATCGAATCCATCAGCTCGGACGGGCTGACGGTACTGAGGTCGATGCCATAGGCCTCGCCCAGCGCCTTGCGCAGGTGATCGGCGACGACCGAGCGGGCGGTGCCGCCTTCGGGAATCTCCATGCCGCCCTGGCCGCCGCGCATCCGCCGGAGGATGTCCTGCTCGCTCACCTGCTCCTCCAGATGGGGGCTGGGAATGCCGACGGTGTGGATGAAGCGGCTGGTGCGCTCGCCGAACACGTCGTACTGGGCGTTGGCGTCGCTCGCCGTATAGAGCGCCTGCGAATGGGTCTCCAGCACGTGATAAGCCTCGGCGAAGGCTTCCTGCGTCGCCTTCCAGTTGGCGGGCAGCACCTTCTGCACATGCACCGCCGTGTAGCGATTCTCCAGCGGCCAGTGAGCGAAGTGCCTCGGCAGCACCTCCAGCCAGTCTTCCAGCGGGGCGGCGTTCTCGTCCATGTTGATCCAGACGAAGCCGCCCCAGCGCGCCACCTTCACCTCCGGCAGCCGGAACGCCTCGTCGGTCACCTTGGGAAAGTCCCAGCGGCACGGGATTTCCTTCAGCGAGCCGTCCAGGTTCCAGGTCCAGCCGTGGAACGGGCAGCGGAAGTGCGGCACGCTGCCGGTCGAGTCCGACGGGCGGAGCTGGGTGCCGCGGTGCAGGCACGAATTGTAGTAGGCCTTGATCTCGTCCGGCGCCACCCGCGCCACCAGGATGGAATAAGGGCCGATGTCGTAGACGTGATAGTCGCCGACCTCGGGGATGACCTCCTCGCGGCACGCCCATTGCCAGACCCTGGGCCACAGCTTCTTCATCTCCAGGTCGAAGATCTCCTGCGAGACGTAACGCTCGTAGGGGATGTCCTCGTCGCCCAGGAACTCGTAGCTCTCGGTGACCAGCTCGGCCGGCACGTCCCAGCCGTCGCGCAGGATCAGGTCGCGGGTGCTCGGGCCGGGACAGCGGGCCTCGCCGGGCTTCAGCTTCTCCGGGTTCTGGACATTCATGGCGCTCTCCCCATTCACGTGCGCTGAATTTACAGAATGGCAGGAGTCCGGCGGCTTGACCAGACGCCTCTATCCGGCCGGGGCGGCGAACTCCGGCGCGTCCTGGCTTGCGGGCGCGGCCGCCTCGGCGATGGCGAGCCGGCGCTCCTCGCTGCTGGGATTGCCCCGCAGCACCAGGCCGCCGTTCACCTGCAGATTCTCGCCGGTCATGAAGCACTCGTCGCTGGCGAGGAACACCGCCGCGGCGGCGATGTCGTCCGAGGTGCCGACGCGGCCCGCCGGATACTTCCTCTCGAACGCCCGCCAGAGACCGGGCACCGACCTGGCGCCCGCGGTCATCGGCGAGTCGGTCAGGCCGGGCGAAATGGAATTGGCCCGGATGCCCAGATGGCCGAACTCGTTGGCCACGCAGCGGATGACGTGATCGGTGCCCGCCTTGGTGCCCATATAGGCCGCATGGTCGTCGAGCATGATCGTCGCGGTCGCCGAGCTGATCTGGATGATCGAGCCGCCGCCGGTCATCGCCCGGATCATCGCCTGGTAGAACTGGAACGGGCCGATGAACTGGATGGCGGTGATCCGCTCCAACTCCTTCTTGGTGTTGTCGAGGAACGGCTTCAGGAAGCCCCATCCGGCCGCGTTGACGGCGATGTCGATGCCGCCCATCCGGTCGACGGCGGCGATCGCCAGCTTCTCGATGTCGTCCTCCGAGGTGATGTCGCAGGCTACCGCGTGCCCGCCGATCTCCCCGGCCAGCGCATCGAGCCCTTCCACGGAGCGTCCGGCGACGACCACCGCGGCGCCTTCCTGGCGGAACCGGCGGGCGATGACCTGCCCCATATTGTCCTTGCCGGCGGCGCCCAGCACCACGGCGCGCTTGCCTTCCAGTCGTTTCGTCATGTTCCCGGCTCCGGTGCGCGGCGACCTATTCGGCCGCCCGCAGATTGGCGCTGTAGGGGTCGGCGGCATGGTGCGACGGATATTCCCGCCACTGCGCCAGCACGGGTTCTGCGCGGAGCGCCGCGGGGATGTTCTCCGCGCCGATCACGGCATCGATGCTCTCATGGGCGTAGTAGATGCGGCGCTCCATGTAGGACAGCCGGTAGCCCTTGAAGCCCGGCGAGACCACGGCCTTCTGCTGCCATTCGAGGAACTGCAGGTCCTCGGCCATCACCACGTCCCAGAACGCCAGATGGGTGTCCCAGCCCGACGGCCGCTCGCCCGCGCCCCAGTCGAGCCCGTAATGGACGACGTCGACGCGGGTCCGGTCCTTGGCCAGCGGCCAGAACATCAGGAACTGGCGCGAGGTGCCGCCGACCGGCGTGATGATGTTGGGGAAGATGTTGTGCGAGACGTGATAGCCGACGGCGATCTCGGGCAGCGGGATCGGCTGCATGGCGCCGTCGCCGCTCTCATAGCCGCGCCGCTTCAGCTCGTCGCTGCCCGAATGGTTGGTCGGGCAGGTCATGCGGGTGTGGCCGTTGGGAAGCAGCCCCATCACCGCGCCCTGCTCGTTCAGGCCCGCGCCCACCGTGGTCGGATGGATGCCCTTGATATGATAGACCTCGAGGAACGCGTCCATGGTGAGCTTCCAGTTGCAGGTCAGCTCGTAGGACTTGATGGCGGCGGGCCGCAGCTTGCCCAGCTCGAACGGCTCGAACTCGTCCGCGATCATGCCCAGCCATTCGGCCAGCGGCGGCGCCTCCGGGTCCTCGTTGACGAAGACGAGGCCGTTCCATATCTCGCAGCGGACCTCGGGAAGGCCCAGGCCCGATTTGTCGAACTCGTCGTCGAAGTCGTTCTCGTACATCACCGACACCAGCTTGCCGGCGGTGTTGTAGGTCCACTGATGATAGGTGCAGCGCAGCAGGCTGGCGTTGCCCGACCGGTCGGTGACCAGCGGCGCGCCGCGATGCTGGCAGACGTTGTAGAACGCCCTGATCTGGCCGTCCTTGCCGTGGGCCAGGAAGATCGCCGCCCAGGGAATGTCCAGCAGCAGGTAATCGCCCGGCTTCGCGACCTGGCTGACATGGCCGGCGTAAAGCCAAGACTTCTTCCACAGATGCTCCAGCTCCAGCTCGTAGAACTGCTGGCTGGTGTAGCGGCCCGGCGGCAGCGGCGGCAGCTTGGGAAAGCCTTCGGGCGGACGTGAACGGACCGCCGCCCGGTCCAGCTCGGCCTGCATGCGGGATTTCAGATTAGCGACTGTTTGCGGGTGATCCATGGTTCATGCTCCCGTGATTCGAGTGCTCGCGGCACAAGATCCTGACGATCGTGTTCTCAAGGAAATCCATCCATGCCCGGTCGCCGATCAGCGACGCCTCCAGCGTCTCCAGATGGGAAATCCCCAGGATCAGCGTGTGGAACAGATGGGCGGTGTGACCGACGGCCAGGTCGGCGGGCAGGATCCCGCGTTCCTTCCCGGCCTCGAGCAGGGCGGACAGAATGGCGTGCGACGAATGGTTGTAGGCCGTGTGCAGCTCGGCCACGGCCGCTTCCTTCGCCGAGGCGGCGTGAAGCTCCAGCGACAGGCGGCGCACGCCCGCCATCTCGCGCGAGGCGTAACGGGCGATCAGCCGGCCCAGATTCCGGACGGTGAGTTGGTCGGCCGTGGTGTGCTGCAGCTCGTAGTCGGACAGCAGCGGGCTGCACACCTCCTGCTTGATCACCTCGATCAGCAGGTCGGCCTTGTTCTGGAAATGGCAGTAGATGGTGCCGCTGGTCAGGCCGGCGCGCTCGGCGATGGCCTTGATCGACGCGCCGTCATAGCCGCGCTCGGCGAAGACCTCCAGGCCGGCGCGCAGCAGCAGGTCCCGCGTCTCGGCCGGCGACCGCGTGTCGACAGGTGGCCTGCCCAGCCGGGCGCTCGCTCGCACGTCCATCTCCCCTTTCGCCTGGAACTAATCGCGTGATTATTTATGCCTCGTGATTTATAATCGGTCAATTATTAAAAATTCCGGCCGCGGAGGCCCCATGAAGCTCGGCGCCGTCTTTCCGTTCACCGACGTCCACGAAGACCCCTGCGCCATCCGCGATTTCGTCCAGGCGGTGGACGACATGGGCTACGACCACATCGTCGTCTACGACCATGTCCTGGGCTCGAATCCGGCCAGCCGGCCGGGCTTCTCCATGCCCTTCACCCACCTGTCGGTGCACAGCATGGCGACCACGGCCAGGGACGTGCCCGGCCACATCGCCTTCCTGCGGGACTTCATCGACGGGATGGGCTGAGCCTTATTCGGTGTGCTGCCTGACCGGCGTGCGGGCGACGAAGCCGTCCATGTCGGCGGTCACCGTGATCTGGCAGGCGAGACGGCTGTTGGGCGCGCGGTCGACGGCGTAGTCCAGCAGCATGTCCTCGCCCTCGTCCACGGGCTTCAGCCGGTCGAGCCATGTCGGATCGGCATAGATGTGGCAGGTGCCGCAGGCGCACGAGCCGCCGCAGTCGCCCAGGATGCCGGGAATGCCGTTGTTCGCGGCGCCCTGCATCAACGACCAGCCCACCGGCACCTCCTGCTCGTGCTCGGTGCCGTCATGTTCGATGTAGCGGATCAGCGGCATCGGTCGTCTCCCCGTGGTCCTGCGACCATCGGGTAACGCCCCGCCGCCGTCGGCGCAACCCCGAAAGGGCTCAGACCTGCAGCACGGTGCAGGCCGACAGGCCCGGCGCGCCGTGGACATGGGTGAAGCCGGTCTTCGGATTGCCCGGCACCTGCCGGTCGCCCGCGTCGCCGCGAAGCTGGGCGATCACCTCGCACACCTGCCGCAGGCCCGAGGCGCCGATGGGCTCGCCATTGGCGATGCAGCCGCCGTCCGTATTCACCGGCATGCGGCCGCCGATCTCGGTGGCGCCCTCGCGCAACAGCTTCTCCTGCTCGCCGTCCTCGCAGAAGCCGCATTCGGCCAGATACATGATCTCGGCGCCCGATTCCGTGTCCTGCACCTGGACGATGTCGATGTCCTCCGGGCCGAGGCCGGCCATCTCGAAGGTCGCGCGGCTGGCGATAGTCGACGGGCTGGCCGCCCGCTCCAGCCCCAGATAGGGGCTGAACACCTCGAACGAGCCTAATGGCGGGTGCGCAGCGCTGCCGCGCGCAGGAACACCGGGCGGTTGGTGTAGC
>CAZVVC010000012.1:0-12041 GCA_964630425.1 uncultured Bifidobacterium sp.
AACAGAGCCGTATGAAAGACAGTTGCTCACCCTGCCCTCTCCCAAAGGGAGAGGGTTCCACGGCAAGTCCCTCTCCCTTTGGGAGAGGGTTAGGGACGTTCTTGCCGACTCCAAAGCCTTGAAAGGAAACACCATGTCCAAAGCCGTCAAGCTCGAGGTCAGGGACCAGATCGCCCATGTGATCCTGAACCGGCCGGACGCGTTCAACAGCCTGAACCCGGATTTCTGGGTGGAGTTCCCCGCCGCGTTCGAGGAGATCGAGGCGCGCGGCGACGTGCGTGTGGTCGTCCTGTCGTCCACCGGCAGGCATTTCTGCGCCGGCCTCGACCTCAATTCCTTCAAGAGCCTCAACGCGCCCAGCGACGAGGACGAGGGCCGCAAGCGCGAGGCGTTCCGCCGCCACCTGCTGGACCTGCACGACCGGCTGACCCGCATCGAGACATGCCGCTATCCGGTGCTGGCCGCCATCCAGGGCGCGTGCGTGGGCGGCGGGCTCGACATGACCGTATGCGCCGACATGCGCTATTGCACCAGGGACGCGTTCTTCGTGGTGCAGGAAGTGAACATCGGCATGGCGCCGGACCTGGGCACGCTGCAACGCCTGCCGCGCCTCATTCCCGCCGGGATCGCGCGCGAGCTGGCCTTCACCGGCCGCCGCATGTATGCCGCGGAAGCCAAGGAGGTCGGCTACGTCAACCGGGTGTTCGACACCCAAGACGAGATGCTGGCGGCGGTGATGGAGATCGCCCGCGGCATCGCCGCCAAGTCGCCGCTCGCCGTGCACGGCTCCAAGGAGCTGATGAACTACGCCCGCGACCACAGCGTGGCCGACAGCCTGAACTATGTGGCGATCTGGACCGCCGCCACGCTGGTTGGCGGCCGTGACCTGCGCGAAGGCGTCGCCGCGTTCCGCGAAAAACGCGAGGCCGTCTACGACGGTCTGCACCCCGTCGTCCGCAACCGGCGCCCGCACGACGACTGAGATCGAATCGCACCGGCGGCCACATCGGGGCAACCGCGGCGGATGTTCGTCGTCGGCCGGTATGACGAAGTTTCCTCCTTTTCCGTCAACATGTTGACGGCATGGCGACGGCCCGGATTCTTTTCGGTTGATCAGCCCGCGCCCTTCGAGTCAGCATCGCCGCGGTCAACAACGCAGCGTGGGCTAGGGGGTCACGATGCCATTCAAATCCATCGGGGTGATCCTGCTCGTCGGCTTCCTGCTCGGCTTCGGCGCCGTTCCCGTGTCCCATGCGCTGCACGACGAACCGCCCGCGGAATACAGCCCGCTGACGGCGAGCATGCTGTCCGCCGGCGGCCGCTGACCCGATCGGCACGGCCGGCGCGAATCGGTCACATATCCCGGCCTCGGCGCGGCGCGGTTCGTGGACAAGGCGCTCCTTGCGGGCCGGGATGGCGCGGGAGCCTGTGAATCACGGGGATAAAGCGCCATCTCAGACACGTCCTTGCCCCATCTTCGCCGTTTTTTGCCCCACCGGAGCGTGACTCTTCTTGCGATTGAGGACATTTCACGGCATGTTTGATCCGGGTGGGAACCATGTAAACAGCGCTCCCTCCGGTGAGATGAGGCCAGCCGCTTGCCCTTTTGAGGACGGAACGGTGGCACACAGCCAGGCGCAGGGCGCCGGCGCCGGGGTGACCATGTACAGCATGGTTCATTTATTGGGTAATCACGGGATTAGTCAGCCCCTGTATCCGCACCGCTGTTTTGCCGGCCCAAGCACTATTGCGGTGAGGACCCGGAGAGCTATCGGCCCATAGCCGGGTCCAGTACTGGGGTTGCGGGGCGGCGCAGTTCATTTTCCAACTGTGCCGCCCCACTTGTTTCCGCAGCATTCCATCGCCGCCCGCCAGCCCCGGTTTCGCCGGGTTTCCTTCATGGGACCATCACGCGGCCCTCGGTCCGTCATTCGCTGGCGAGGATCATGTTCCTGACCAGGGGATAGATCTGCTGCTGCCACCTTCGGCCGCTGAACACGCCATAGTGCCCCACGCCCGCCTGCATGTGATGGCGCTTGCGATAGGGACGCAGGCCGCTGCACAGATCCTGGGCGGCGAGGGTCTGCCCGACGGCGCAGATGTCGTCGCGCTCGCCTTCCACGGTCAGCAGCGAGGTGCGCCGGATCGCCGACGGATCGACCTTCAGACCGCGCCATTCCAGCATGCCCCGCGCCAGCAGCGCGTCCTGGAAGACCCGCTGCACGGTTTCCAGATAGAATGCCGCGGGCAGATCGAGCACGGCGAAATATTCGTCGTAGAAGGCCTTGGTCGACGCGGCCTTGTCGGTCTCGCCCCGGAGCAGGTGACCGAACAGGTCGGCATGCGCCCTGACATGCCGGTCGAGATTCATGCTCATGAAGGCGGTGAGCTGGACGAAGCCGGGATAGACGCGCCGGCCGGCGCCGGCGAACCCCGGCGGCACCCGAGAGATGAGGTTCTTCTCGAACCAGTCGATCGAATGGGTCGTCGCCAGCTCGTTGACCTTGGTCGGGTTGACCCTGGTGTCGATCGGCCCCGCCATCAGCGTCATGCTGCGCGGCTGCGCGGGGTTGCCGGTCTGCGCCATCACCGAGGCCGCCACGAGCACCTGGACACAGGGCTGGCAGACGGCGACCACATGGGTGCCGGGTCCCATCTCCTCGAGGAAGCGGATGACGTGATCCACATAATCGTCGAAGCCGAACGCGCCGGCGGACAGGGGGATGTCGCGCGCATTGTGCCAATCGGTGATGTAGACGTCGTTCTCCGGCAGGAGCGTCTCCACCGTATTGCGGAGCAAGGTGGCGAAATGGCCCGACAGCGGCGCCACCACCAGCACCCGCGGCTGTGCCACCTCCACGTCCTTGCGGAAGCGAAGCAGCGTGCCGAACGGCGTGCCGTGGACCGCCTCCTCGACCACCGCGGCCTCGCGGTTGCCGACCGTGACCGAGTCGATGCCGTAGGAAGGCCGGCCGTGGGTGAGCCTGCTGCGCCCGATCATCTCGAACGAGGCGGACATGGCCCTGAAGAAATAACTGTCCGCGAGGCCGCTTGCCGGATTCCCGAACATGGAACCGGCCACCCCCGCCGCCGCGCGAAACGGTTCCAGGAAGTCGGTCGCGGTCTGGTAAGCGAGATAGATCATGCGGACGGAGCCGATCGGGAAGGAATTCGCCGTGGCCGCGGCACGCGGTCGGGCGCCCCGGCGAGGATCAGGCTAATGTATTTCTTGCTGCACTGCGAGAAAGTTCTATCGCCAGCCGAAATCTTTTCAGTGTCTTGATCATAGGCAGCGCCGCTCATTATCTGGACAGCGCCCACTGTCAATATTTCGCACTTGCACAACGACCATTTACCGCTCAGACTCCGCGAGAAACCGCATGCGTATCGGGCGGCGTCGTCCGGGAGACGGATCATGGGCAAGGCCACTCTGACCATCAGCAGCAAGAACTACTCCTCGTGGTCGCTGCGCGGCTGGCTGCTGACCAGGATGGCCGGGCTGGCCTTCAGCGAGGAGATCCTGCCCGCCGACGATCCCTCGACCCGCGCGGAACTGCTGCTGCTGTCGCCGTCGTTCCAGGTGCCGAAGCTGACCCATGACGGCATCGCGGTCTGGGATACGCTGGCCATCGCCGAATATCTGCACGAGATCAGCCCGCGGGCCGGCCTGTTCCCGTCCGACGCCGCGGCCCGCGCCCATTGCCGGTCCGTCTCCGGCGAGATGCATTCGGGCTTCGCCAACCTGCGCGCCGCCCTGCCCATGAACCTGAAGGCCCATTTCCCCCGCTTCAAGGTCTGGACCGGCGCCCAGGCGGACATCGACCGCATCCTCGCCATCTGGCGCGACTGCCTGCAAACCTATGGCGGACCGTACCTGTTCGGCCCGCTGTCGGCGGCCGACGCCATGTACGCGCCCGTCTGCACCCGCTTCCGGACCTATGACGTCAGGCTGGACGCGGAAGCGTCCGCCTATTGCCGGCGCATCCTCGACTGGCCGCTGATGGCCGACTGGATCGCCGCGGCGAAGGCCGAGCCGGAAGAGCTCGAGGAACTCGACGTCGAGTTCTGAAGCCCGCCGGCCCGGCGTGGACGCCTATTTGCTGGCGAACAGCGTCTTGTAGATGCCGCCGCCGATGATGCCGCCGACGATCGGCGCCACCCAGAACAGCCAGAGCTGATGCAGCGCCCAGCCGCCGACCACGATGGCCGGCCCGGTGCTGCGCGCCGGGTTCACCGACGTGTTGGTGACCGGAATGCCTATCAGGTGGATGAGCGTCAGGGCGAGGCCGATGGCCAGCGGGCCGAAACCGGCGGGCGCCCGCGAATCCGTCGCGCCCATGATGACGATGAGGAAGGCCGCGGTCAGCACCACCTCGGCGACGAGGCAGGCCACCAGGCTGTAGCCGCCCGGCGAATGCTCGCCGAAGCCGTTGGCGGCGAATCCGCCCACCTCGAAGGCCGGCGCGCCCGAGGCGATGACGTAGAGGACGCCCGCCGCCGCGATGGCGCCCAGCACCTGGACGACCACATAGGGTATCACGTCGCCCGTGGGGCAGCGGCCGCCGGCCCAGAGCCCGATGGTCACCGCCGGGTTGAAATGCCCGCCCGAGATGTGGCCAAGGGCATAGGCCATGGTCACGACGGTCAGACCGAAGGCCAGCGCCACGCCGGCGAAGCCGATGCCCACGTCGCCGAACACCGCGGCCAGGATTGCCGCGCCGCAGCCGCCGAATACCAGCCAGAACGTTCCGATGAATTCCGCGCCAAGCTTCCTGCTCATATGATCCCTTTCCAAAGGCCCGGCCGCCCTCCCCCGAGGCGCGACTTCGGGACGGGTATCGTAACACCATCGGAAACAGCCCGTTATACCAAAGCCTTCGAGAATCCCCCCGCAGATACAATAGTTTACATTATCCGGGGAAGAACGGGCGCCCTTCCGGCGCGCGCTGGCCGCCAGCGGAACCGGATTGCCAGGCTCCCATCAATGACGTTCCCGGCTACCGGCGGAAAGTCGTTCCCGGCACCCCCGCTCCCGTCGAGTGCCCGGCCGCAGGCCAGGTGTATCGAGACGCGCACCACCGCCAGCCCATGTCTCGATACGATCCGGCGCAAGGCGCCAGATCACTCGACAGGAGCGGGGTTGGGGCGATTTCACGAAGGCCGGGCACCGGACAGGGGTGGCCCCGACGTTCGGGCCGCTCTCCGATCCGCGACAGACGAAAAAAGAGGCGCCGTTAAGCGCCTCTTTTTGTCCGGATTATACGAGGCGGTCCGGCTGCCGCGCCCCCTATGCCACGGGCCAGATCGCCTGCGGCATCAATGCCTACGGAACGTGGCGCGAGCTTTCGGCTCCGAACGCACCGGCCTTGGGCCAGCTTCCGTTTCAAATTTTAGGCAAAGTACCGGATCGCCGAACCAATTCCAACACAATTCGAACACAATTGACAATTTTCTCCATTTTGACGGGAAATATCGCCGGCCACCTCACAACCTCAGCTTGTCCGGCGTGAACGCCGCGAACGTCCTGGAAATCTCCTCCGGGCCGGCGCCGGCGAGCGGCGCGATGATGTGGGTGTGGATGCCCGTGCGGGCGCACCATTGCAGCCTTTCGCGGCATTCCTCCTCGCCGCCGATGATGGCGATCTCGTCCACCATCTCGTCCGAGATGGCGCCCGTGGTCTTGCCTCGGTCCTTCTGGGCCCATCCCTCGCGGATCAGCGCGGCGGCATCCTCGTACCCCGCCCAGGCCAGGAAGTTATTGTAGACGGGCGTCGCGTAATAGGGTGCGAAGGCGGCGCGGAACCGGGCGCGGGCGCTTTCCTTGTCGTCGGTCACCAGCACCATGTGGCGGTTGACCACCTCGACCGTCTCCGGATCCTTGCCGCCGGCGCGCGCGCCGATCTTCACGTGCTCGATCATCTTCGGCAGGGCGCGCTTGGGCCACAGGTTGAAGATGACGCCGTCGCTGTGCTGGGCGGCCGTCTCGATCATCCCGGAGCGGAGCGCCGCCATGTAGACCGGCACCGGCACGTCGAGCTTCGGCTGCACGTAGCCGTGGCTGCGCAGGGTCTCCAGGTCGAAATTGGACTTCTCGCCGGCGAGCATGGACTTCACCATGATCGCGGTCTCCTTGACGCGGGTGACCGGCTTCTCCAGCGGCACGCCGTGCCAGCCATCCATCATGTTCTGGCTGGACGCGCCGAGGCCCATGACGAAGCGCCCCGGCAGGACCTGGCCCAGCGCGTTGGCGGTGGCGGCGAGCACCGCCGGGGTGCGGGTGAACACGGGCGTCACCGCGACGCCCAGGCGCAGGCGCTGGGTATGGTGGGCGATGGCCGCCGTGGTGGTCAGCGCGTCGGGCGCGCCGCCGTCGCCGAACCAGGCGTCGTCATAGCCGTTGGCCTCGGCCCATTTCACCCGGTCGACGGTGTCCTGAACCTTCGGCCCGCCCGGCAGCGTGACCGCGATGCGTTGCTTCGGCGCCATGTTCCCCGCTCCTTTCCCGTGGATTCCGGCGGCAGGCTAGAACCTTCGCCGCCCGAAGGCCACGGGAAATGCGGGCCACGGGAAATGCGGTGCCGGCGGATCAGTGCATGTGCCGGCGGGCGATGGCGCGCACCGCCACGGCCTGCGGGCCGCGATCTCCCACGATTTCCGAGAACGTCACCCCCTGCCCGGCCTCCAGCGCGTCGAAGGTGCCGCCGGCGACGCTGTCCCGGTCGAAATAGAGGTCGCGCCCGCCCGGACCGGCGATCACACCGTATCCCTCGTAGGGATAGAGCTTGGCGATGATGCCGGGCGGCAGCGCCTCGCGGTGCTTGGCGCGCGTCTGGCGCTTGCGCATGGCGTCCTGGAGCTGGCGCTTGGCCGCGGCGAAGGCGTCGTGGATGGCGTTGTAGACGTCCGAATGGGTCACCCTCCGGCTGCCGGGATCGCGGCTGACGACCACGTCGCCGCCGCCGGGCAGCGTCATGTGGATGCGCACGAAGTAGCTGTTGCCCTTCTGGTGATGCTGGTGGGGTTTGTCGATGACGACCCGGCAGGACGTGATGCGGTGGTAGAAATGCTCGAGCTTCGAGGCCTCCTGACGCACTCGGGCCACCACGGATTCCGAAGGCTCCAGGCCTTCGAAGGCGATCTCCAGCGGTATGTCCATGATTCTCTCCTCATCCTTGCCGACAAATGCGTACCCTGACGTTTCCCCTTGGCGTCCCCGGTTCATCTCCGGGACGGATGTTCCATCATGCGCCTCTCAGTCGCGCTTCTCCAGATCGCCGATCACCGCCATGAGGAATCGCGCCGCCTCGCCGCCGGTGACGACCCGGTGATCGAAGGTCAGCGACATGGGCAGGACCCGGTGCACCGCCGGCGCGTCGCCCTCGGGCACCACCTTGCGGAAGGCCCGTCCCGCGCCGACGATCGCCACCTGCGGCGGCACGATGGCGAGATGGGCATGGCGCCCGCCCAGCGGGCCGAAATTCGACAGGGTGATGGTCTGTCCCCTGAGATGCTCCAGCGGAATCCGGCGCGAGCGGACGGCGGCCTTGAGCGCCTCCAGGCCGGCCTTCAGGTCGTCCGGCGAACGGCCGGTGATGTCGTTCAGCACCGGCACGAACAGGCCGCCATCCGTGTCCACCGCGATGCCGAGATGCACCTTGGGATGAATCAGCAGCCGGTCGCCCGCCTCGTCGTACCAGGCGTTGAGGCCGGGCGAGACCGAGACGCCCGCCGCCACGGCGCGCACCAGCCGGATGGTCGCGTCGGTGCCTTCGGCCCAGGCGTGGATGTCGGCCTCGTCCATGACGGTGGCCGGCACCACCGAGCGGCCCGAGGCGGTCATGTTGCGCGCCATGGCCCGGCGCACGCCGCGCACCGGCTGCCAGTCCTCGGCGGCCTTGGTCTCGGCCGGCTCGATCCTGCCGCCTCCGGAAGCGGCGGCCTCCACGTCCTCGCGGGTGACCTGCCCGTCCGCGCCCGTCGCCGTCACCGCCGCCAGATCGATGCCCAGGTCCCGCGCCAGTGCCCTGACGGCCGGCGTCGCCTTCACGACCGGGCCGCGCGCGGCGGGCGGGGCCGCGGGCGTCGCCCGTGCCGGCGCCGGCGCGGCGGCCGTGACGCTGCCCACCACCGTGCCGGTGTCGGCGCCGATCTCCTGCTCGATCTCCACCAGGTCGGCGCCCACCGCGACCGTGTCGCCCGGCGCGGCGAACAGCGACGTGACGCGGCCGGACCAGGGCGACGGCACCTCGACCACGGCCTTTTCGGTCTCGACCGAGACCAGCGGCTGGTCGGCCACCACGTGATCGCCCTCGCCCACATGCCAGGCGACGATTTCCGCCTCCTGCAGGCCTTCTCCGAGATCGGGCAGCTTGAACAGGCTCATTGATAGCTCACCGTTTCGCGGGCGGCCTTCACGATGCGCGCCACGCTGGGCAGATAGAGGTCCTCCATGCGCGGCAGCGGCATGACCGTATCCCAGCCCGCCACCCGGCGCACCGGCGCGGTCAGCGACAGCAGACCCCGGTCGGCCAGCCGGGCGGCGATCTCGCCGCCGAAGCCGCCGGTCAGCGCCGCCTCGTGGACGATGACGCAGCGCCCCGTCTTGCCCACCGAGGCGAGGATCGTCTCCTCGTCCAGCGGCTTGATGGTGGCCACGTCGATGACCTCGGCATGGATGCCCTCGCCGGCCAGCACCTCGGCGGCCTCGAGGGTTTCACGGGTCATGGCGCCCCAGGTGACGAGGGTGATGTCGGGTCCCTCACGCAGCACGAAGCAGCGGTCCAGCGCGGCGGCCTCGCCGTCGTCCTCGACCTCCTCCTTCACCGCGCGGTAGAGGCGCGTGGGCTCGAGGAAGATCACCGGATCGGGATCGCGGATGGCCGCCAGCAGCAGGCCGTAGGCCTTCGCGGGCGAGGACGGGATCACCACGCGCAGGCCGGGCATGTGGGCGAACATGGCCTCCATGCTTTCCGAATGATGCTCGGGCGCCTTGATGCCGGTGCCGGTCGGCATGCGCAGCACCATGGGACAGCTCAGCCGCCCCCGCGTCCGGTTCCGCAGCCGCGAGGCATGGTTCACGATCTGGTCGACCGCCGGATAGACGAAGCCCATGAACTGGATCTCGGCCACCGGCCGGAAGCCCTGCACGGCGAGGCCCACCGACATGCCGGCGATCAGGCCCTCGGCCAGCGGCGTGTCGCGCACCCGCTCGGGGCCGAACCGCTCCAGCAGGCCGTCGGTGGCGCGGAACACGCCGCCGTCCTTGCCCACGTCCTCGCCCAGCACCAGCACGGAAGGATCGTCCTGCATGGCGCGGGCCTGGGCCATGGCCACGGCCTCGACGAGGGTGATCTCAGCCATCCCCTTCCTCCACCATGCGGCGCTGCCAGGCCAGCGACGGCGGCAGCGTCTCGTAGAGATGATCGAACATGGAGGCCGGGTCCTGGGGCGGCAGGGCCAGATAGGCCTCGGCGGCCGCGTCCACCTCGCCGCGGGCCTCCCTGATCAGGGCCTCCTCGTCGGCCTTGTTCCACCATTGCCGCGAGACCAGGTGGCCGCGCATCCGCAGCACGGGCTCCTCCTGCCAGCGCGCGCTGACCTCGGCGTCGTCGCGGTAGCGGCGGGCGTCGTCGGCCGTGGTGTGATCGCCCAGCCGGTAGGTGACCGCCTCGACGAGCTGCGGCCGTCCCTGCCGCGCCTCCTCCAGCGCCCGGCCGACCGCGTCGCGCACGGCGAGGACGTCGTTGCCGTCCACCCGCGCGCCGGCGATGCCGGCGGCCACGGCCTTCTGCGCCAGCGTCGGCGCGGCGGTCTGCATGTGCAGCGGCTCGGAGATCGCCCACTGGTTGTTGTTGATGACGAAGACGGCGGGCAGGCGCCACACGCCGCAGGCGTTGATCGCCTCGTAGAAGTCGCCCTTCGAGGTCGCGCCGTCGCCCAGGATGCAGAGCGCGACCCTCGACTCCCTGCGGAGCTGGAACGCCATCGCCACGCCGACCGCGTGCGGCGCCTGGCTGGCGACGGGAATGGCGACGGGGAAATCCTCGCGCGGCCCGGCGAAGTCGCAGCCGCGCTCGTCGCCGCTCCAATATTGCAGGATCTCGGTCATGGTGACGCCGCGCCACAGCATGGCGCCGTGATCCCGGAACGCCGGCAGCAGCACGTCCTCCGGACGCATGGCGGCGCCGATGCCCACCGACACCGCTTCCTGACCGAGCGAGGACGCATAGGTGCCGAGCCGCCCGGTGCGCTGGAGCGACACCGCCTTCTGGTCGAAGACGCGGGTGAGCACCATGGCGCGGTAGAGCGAGACCAGCAGGTCCCTGTCGTCAAGATCCGGCGGCACCGGGGCAACGACGCCGCCCGCCTTGTCCAGATAGCGCAGCAGCGGCCAGTACCGGTCGGGATCGAATTGGGGCGGGACGATATCGGTTTCGGCCCTCATGCGGCGTTCTCCCGCCGCGCGGTCAAATGGCTCGTCTTCAACGCACAGTCCATCCCCATGAATCTGATAATGGGGTGGCTACGGGGAAAAGCAACCCCGCGTCCTCGGAGCACGGCGGGCTTCGGCCAATTCCTGAATGTGGT
Source organism: uncultured Bifidobacterium sp. (assembly GCA_964630425.1). Taxonomy (GTDB): domain Bacteria; phylum Pseudomonadota; class Alphaproteobacteria; order SMXS01; family SMXS01; genus RI-34. The sequence continues at coordinate 10,588 of CAZVVC010000012.1, forward strand.
GGGGCGAGACCGTTCCCTCACCGTGTCCCTGAGCTTGTCGAAGGGCCCTGCATCAGCATTCGTGCAGGGCCCTTCGACAAGCTCAGGGACACGGTGAATTCTGGTCGTTGCACAAGACCTCTTCCCCATCGGCTTGCGCGAAGCCGGGAAGCCTTTCCGATTTCAGATTGGATAGCCGCACCAACTCATCCCAGTCCCGCCGGATCAGCGCCTCCTTCTTTTGACGCGACCAGCCTTTGATCTGCTTCTCGGCCTCCCGCGCCTCTTCCCGTGTCGTGAAACACTGCGAGAAAACCAGTTCGACCGGCCTGCGCCTGCGCGTATAGGCACACTTTATCCCGTTTTGGTGCTCCCCGAGACGGCGCTCAATGTCGTCCGACTGGCCCGTGTAATACGAGCCATCACGACAACGCAGGATGTACACCCAGAATGCCATCGGCTGCCAAACCAACGGGGATCGATCGTGCGATGTGCGGGCCGCCGGATCGGCGGCCCGCCGTGACGATCAGTTGTACCGGCCGATCACCGAGATGGCCGAGACGTTCTGGTGCGGCGCGCCGCCCAGGTTGTGGGTGAGGCCGAAGCTGGGGTTCTTGAGCTGGCGGGGGCCGGCGCGGCCCAGCAGTTGCAGGTAGACCTCGTAGACCATGCGCAGGCCCGAGGCGCCGATGGGATGGCCGAAGCACTTCAGGCCGCCGTCGATCTGGCACGGCACGGGGCCATCGGCGTCGTAGAAGCCGTCCATGACGTCCTTCACCGCCTGGCCCTCGGCCGAGATGTAGAGGTCCTCCATGGTGACCAGCTCGGTGACTGAGAAGCAGTCGTGCACCTCGATCATGGACAGTTCCTTGCGCGGGTCCTTGATCCCGGCTTCCTCATACGCCTTCTTGGCGGCGACGCGGGTGGTGGCGAAGTGGCTGCCGTCCCAGGTGTTGAAGGTGCTCTCGACACCGTCCGACAGCACCAGCTGCAGCGCCTTGATGCTGACGATGTCCTTCTTGCCCAGGCCCCTCGCGATGTCGGGCGTGGTGACGATGGCGCAGGCCGAGCCGTCGCTGACGCCGCAGCAGTCGAACAGGCCCAGCGGTTCGGCGATCATCGGCGCACCCAGGATGGTCTCCATGGGCACCGGCTTCTGCAGGTGCGCCTTGGCGTTCTTGGCGCCGTTCTGATGGCTCTTCCACGAGACGTGGCCGATGGCCTCCTTGAGGTCCTTGGCCGAGACGCCGTGCTTGGCCGAATAGGCCGTGGCGAGCTGGGCGAAATTGCCCGGCGCCGAGCCGTTCGGCACCCACAGATCGGGCAGCGGGCCGCGCGAGCCGGCGGGCAGGCCGCCATAACCGGTGTCCTTCAGCTTTTCGACGCCCAGCGCCAGCGCGATGTCGCATGCGCCGGAGGCAACCGCATAGGTGGCGCCGCGCAGCGCCTCGGTGCCCGTGGCGCACATGTTCTCG
>CAZVVC010000012.1:12051-24940 GCA_964630425.1 uncultured Bifidobacterium sp.
GCGGGTCACCGGGATGCCGGACAGGCGCAGCGTGGTCGACAGCGGCAGCGCCGACGAGCCCACATGCACCCGGTCGAAGGCGGTGCCGAACCAGGCGGCCTCGATCTGCTTCTTGTCGATGCCGGCGTCGGCCAGCGCCTCGCCAAACGCCTCGACCATCAGGTCCTCGGCGTTGGCGTCCCAGCGTTCGCCGAACTTGCTGCAGCCCATGCCGATGATGGCGACCTTGTCGCGAATTCCCCGTGCCATGTCAGGCCTCCTTGCCTGTTGAAAGCGGCGCCGCCTTCCAGAAATAGCGGCGGTAACCCCGGTCCCTGTCGTAGTCCTTGATGCGGAACATCATCCTGAGCGGCGAGCCGACCTCGACCTGTCCCGCGTCCGTGTCGGTGAAACCCATCAGCACCCTGCCACCGGTCTCGAACTGCACCTGGCCGTAGAAGAAGGGCGGGCTGGGATTGTAGGAGAGCCAGTCCGCCGTGAATGACATAACCCGCGCCGGGCTGTCGGCAAACGAACAGGGCTCCTGGCTGTCGAGCGCCTGGCAGTTCGGGTTCACGCAGTAATGGGTACGCGGGAACTGCACCGTGCCGCAGACCGTGCATTTGCCGCCGGTGAAGCCGGTGACCATGTCCTTGTTGCGGTACTCGCTCGACAGCGCGGTCTTGTTGTCCACCTCGCCGCGCATGCCCCAGTCGAGCCGGACGTTATCCTGGAAGGAGAGGAACTTCATGTAGTCCTCCTCCCGGCGGCCGCGGGCCAGCGCGCCCGACACGCCCTGACGCCTGGGCAGCTTGGCGATGGCGCCGGTGACCTCGAGCAGCAGCGCGTCGGCGCCCTGGCCGAACGCGGCGACCAGGATCAAGTCGCCGGCCTTGGCCGTTTCCAGCGCCGCCACCAGCATCAGCAGCGCGTGCGCCGCGCCGGTGTCGCCGCAGACCTCGCCGAGGGAATCGGCGACGGCCTCGGCCGGGATGCCCAGGTCCCTGGCGATCTTCTCGGGGATGCCCTTCATGGTGCAGGGCATGACGAACTTCGAGATCTGGCCGCCTGCCACGCCGGCCTTCTCCAGCACGGCCTTCACGGCCTGCGGCACGATCTTCGAATAGCCTTCCTCGCGGATCCAGCGTTCCTCCCAGCCATAGTCGAACTCCTGGCCCTCGCCGCGGAAATGATCGACGAAGTCGGTGGTGACCGTATAGCTGGCGCGCGGTTTCGCGATGACGTTTTCGCTGCCGATGGTGAGCGCCGCGGCGCCGTGGCCGAACTGCATCTCGTTCGCGCTGGCCGGCCTAGCCTTGCGCGCGTCGGCGGCGGCGAGCAGCGTCTCGCCCTCGCCCGCGCTTCTCAGCGCCGTGATCAGCGCCGAGGTACCGGCGCGCTGGGAGCCGGCGATGTCGAGCGAGGCGATGCCGTGCTCCAGATTGAGCGCGGCGCCGATGACGCCGGCGTTCTGCCGGTCGAGGAACGGCGCCGTGGTCGAGGCGAAGAACACGCCGCCCACATCCTTGCGCTCGCGCCCGGTCAGGCAATCGCGCGCGGCCTCGACCGCCATGGTGATGGCGTCCTCGTCCCAGTTGCACATGGAGCGCTCGCCCCTGGCCATGCCGCGCAGGCCGGGCATGGCCCATTTATGCGCGGCCGCGATGCTGGCGCGGTTGAGGCGCAACCGCGGAATGTAGGCGCCGAACGCAGTAATACCCGTGGTCACCGACCCGATCCTCCCCTGTTCCCATCCGGTAAGCGGGCAGATTAGCGGGGTCGAGGCGCGCGCTTCAAATCAAAAGTCGGGATCAGGCTGTTTCGGCGGCATGTGTTGCAAATCTGTCTCCCATAGGATACGATCGTTCTGTGATCGAGCTTCGCCAGACAGCTATCTTCGCGGAATGGTTTGCTCGCATTCGCGACAGATCGGCGAAGGCGCGCCAGTGGGAGACGTGACGATGGCACTGGAAACCACCCGCTACGATACGGCGGACCATCTCAAGACCAGGGAAGACATCGCGGCCTATCTGGAGACCGTGTTCGAGGATGGCGATCCCGCGCTCATCACCCATGCGCTCGGTGTCATCGCCCGCGCCGAGGGGATGACCGAGGTTGCGAAGCAGACCGGTTTGACGCGCGCCAGCCTCTACAAGGCGCTGTCGGCCGATGGCCATCCGGAATTCGCGACCGTGCTCAAGGTCGTGCAGGCGCTCGGCCTCAAGATGACGGTCGCGGCATAGACCGGGATATCTGCATAGCTGCTCGAAAACGCCGTCAATTGAATGCACTCCAGCGCATTTAATGCGGCAGCACAGAGCGCATAAGAAGCGGCAAACGGCTAAGGATACGTAACACCCATATTTGCAAAAAGACGAATTATACGTATAATTCAGACACTCCATTTGAAAGGATGCCAGCCATGCCGACAGTCGGCTCCCTCGAATTCCAGCGCAAGTTCGGCGAGTTCCAGCACCAGGCACAGCGCGAGCCGGTGGAGATCACCCGGCACGGGCGGCGCGAGTTCGTGCTGATGTCCGCCGATCACTATGACTGGCTCCGCGCCGCCGCGCAGCGGACGCACCGCACGGCGGATGCCGCCGACGTGGTGATCGACGCCGTGGAGCGGGTCGAGATGGACCCGGAACACGCCCATCTCGACGATCTGCTGAAGTAAGACAGGCGGCGTGGCCATCCCCGAGCCGAAGCCCGGCCTCGTTCTCCGCTACGATTATCTCTGGACACATGAGGCCGCCGCCGGCCGGGATCAGGGCAAGGATCGCCCGACCTGCCTCGTCGCCGCAACCGATGCGCTTGTCCGCCCCCGCCATGTGGTGCTGCTGCCGATCACCCATACGCCGCCCTCCGGCGATACGGTCGGCATCGAGATCCCAGCGAAGGTAAAGCAGGCCATCGGCCTCGACGACGAACCGAGCTGGGTGATCGTGTCGGAGCACAACATCGACGAATGGCCCAATGGCGGGCTATCGCCGGTCCCCGGCAAGCGGGGCGCATTCGCCTATGGCTTCATCCCGCCGGGGCTATTCGCGAACATCAAAACCAGTTTCCTCGAACTGGCCCGCGCGAAGAAGAGCGGCGTGCTCCGCTGAGCATGGAGTTGAATTACGGTGACAGCTTGCAGTGCGTTTAATGGACCATGCCTCGAAAGCGGTGGAATGGTCGATTTGGCCTGTGCCTATTTCAGACCTGCGTCACGTCATCCAGCGTGGACCGAAGCTGAGGGAGAGAGAGGGAGAGAGTTAAATACACCATCACCGGAATCCTAAGCACGCGCCCATATTGTATCACTGCAACGGCTCATCAGAATTATCAATTGTTCTGTAGGGATATCTCCGAATCCAGTCTAGATGGCATAGATAACCGTTTGGTCGCCTAACCTTTCCCTCGACACACCACATCCCCTTGACGGCCACGTACCCTCCTCGTAAGAGCAAGGCATCTTCATAAATCCCTTTACCCGATAGCGATATCTCGACTGAATTATATAGTATATCATTCTCATAATCATCCAAAGATAAATATAATCTATGATTTTCTAGCTCAACCTTCAAAACTCCAACGACAACAATATTCCTATCCTTGAATTTATGCGCATTTGAAATCAGTTCAATTATTGAGACACCAAGAGGATATTGCCTTGATGAATAGGAATAAGACGTCATAGAAATAGAGCACACCAAAATCACCGTACTTATCCACACGGTTATGGCTTTTACGGCAGATGCCATCTCAACTTCCAGCTATCGCTGAATTACCCAACACATTGTCCACGTATATTTTCTTGACCACGGTCACCGCGCATTTATCGGAATCACGCGCTCGCGCGGTGGATGGTCTCCACCCTCGCATCCAACTGAATGCGGATCTGGCGTGACAGTTCGGCCTTGCCGAAGGGTTTCCTGAGCAGGGCGAAGGGTTTCTCCAGCTTCTTGTTCCGCTCCATGGCGTCCTCGGTATAGCCGGACATCAGCAGGATGGCGCATTGCGGGAACGCCTCGTGCACCTCCTGAGCGAACTGGATGCCGTCCTTGCCGTTGGGCTGGAGCACGTCGGTCAGCAGGAGATGGGGGCGCAATCCGTCGTCCAGCATGGCCTGGGCCTCGGCCGCGCTGGGCGCCTGGCGCACCACGTAGCCCAGCGCCTTCAGCGTGCCGACGATGACCGTGCGCACCTCGTCGTCGTCCTCGACCACCAGGATGGTCTCGCCGTCGCCCTGGATGGCGGCGCCGGCCGAATCCTCCTCCTCCAGCGCCCGCGAGACCGCGTGGATCGCCCGCGGCAGGTGCAGCAGCACCGACGTGCCCTGCCCGGTCTCGCTGCGGATCTCGATGTGCCCGCCCGACTGCTTGACGAAGCCGTAGACCATGGAGAGGCCGAGGCCGCTGCCCCGGGTCGAATCCTTGGTGGTGAAGAACGGCTCGAACGCCCGGTCCAGCACCTCGGGCGCCATGCCGGCGCCGGTGTCCTTCACCGTGATGACCACGTAGTCGCCCGGCGGCAGGGTGGGATGGCGCATGGCCGCCACGTCGCCCAGCGTCTCGTTGGACGTCATGATCGACAGGGTGCCGCCCTCCTTCATGGCGTCGCGCGCGTTGATCGCCAGGTTGAGCAGCGCGTTCTCGAGCTGGGCCGGGTCCACCAGCGCGTCCCACACGTCGTCCGCCAGGTCGTTGTCGATGCGGACATGCGGCCCCAGCGTCCGCGTCAGCAGCTCGGTCATGTCGGCGACCAGCCGGTTGATGGAGGTGGATTCGGGCCGCAGCAGCTGCTTGCGCGAGAACGCCAGCAGCCGCTGGGTCAGCTCGGCGCCGCGGCCCACCGCCTTGAGCGCGGCGGCCACGTAACGCTCCACCGCCGGGTCCTCGGACACCACCTCGCGCAGGAACTCGATGTTCCCCTGCACCGCCATCAGCAGGTTGTTGAAATCGTGGGCGAGGCCGCCGGTCAGCTCGCCCACCGCCTGCATCTTCTGCGCCTGCAGCAGTTGCCGCTCGATCTCGCGCTGCTCGGTCAGGTCCTCGCCGGAGCCGAGCACGCTGACCACATAGCCGCTCTGGTCGCGGATGCGCGCCAGGCTCCAGCCGATCACCCGGCGCTGGCCGTTCTGGCCGCGGATGGTGTTCTCCAGATAGGGCTTTTCCTCGCCGTCGCCGGCGACCACCTCGGCGAAGGCGCGCTTGGCCTCCTGGCGGTCGGCGGGATCGACCAGCGTGTCGAACCAGTTCTGGCCGACCAGTTCCTCCTCGGTGAAGCCGGTGACCTCGGTGCCCTTGCGGTTGAAGCGGGTCACCCTGCCCTGCCGGTCGAGCGCCAGGATGATCGAGGCCGCCACGTCCAGATACTGCTCGGCGCGGGCCTTCTCGCGGTGCAGGTCCTCGGTCGCCACGATCCGGTCGGTGATGTCGATGACGACGCCCTCCAGCGCCTGCACCTCGGACTTGCCCACGATCTGCGGCGTGCCCTGCTGCATCACCCATTTGACGTCGCCCTTGCGGGTGATGACCCGGAAGCTGACCTGGAAGGGCCGACCCAGATTGATCGCCTCGAGGATCTCGCGGCGGACGCGCTTCTCGTCCTCGGGATGGATCATGGTGGCGAAGGCGACCATGCGGTTCTCGATCAGCGCCTCGGGCGGATAGCCCAGCACCTCGAAGCAGCCCTTGGAGATGATCTCCATGGTCCAGAACGGGTCGTGCCGGCAGCGGAAGGCGAAGCCGCCGGGAAGGTTGTCCATGAGGGTGACCAGCCGCCGCTGGCTCTCGCCCAGCGCCTTCTCGGCCTCGCGCTGCGCCGTGATGTCGACGCAGGAGGCGATGGCGCCGATGGGCGTCCCCTCGGGCGCGCGCACCAGGCTGGCCGAGACCTGCACGACCCGGACCGCCCCGTCGAGCCGGGACGCGCCGGTGACGCCGATCCACCGGCCGGTGTCGATCAGCGTCTGCCAGATGCGCTCGGCCTCGCCCGGCTTGCCCCACAGCGCGCCGGTCCGCTGGCCGGCCAGCGCCTCGGCGTCGGCATAGCCCAGCATGTCCGCGAACGCGGCGTTGGCGTAGGTGACCGTGCCCTGCAGGTCGAACATGGCGAGCGGACTGAGCGCCGAGGCCATGGCGGCGTGGCGGATGCGCGCCTCCTCCTCGATGTTCCGCTGCTGGGTGACGATCTCGGTGATCGTCACCAGCCCGGTCACGCTTCCGTCCGCCGCCCGCAGCGGCTGGACTTCCCAGCGCAGTCTTTCGGACCGGCCGTCGGCGCGCAGGAACACGTCCTCCGCCCCCAGCGTCTCGCCGTCGAGGCAGCGGACATGCACGTCGCGCCACAGCGGCTCGGTGTCGGGCATCACGTCGTAGAGCCGCCGGCCGGCGATGTCCGCGTCGCCCAGGCCGTATTGCCGGCGCCAGCGGTCGCTGACGCCAAGGAAGCGGATGTCGCGGTCGACGACCGCGATGGCGACGGGGGAATGGCGGATGAAGGCCTCGGCGAGGCGCCGGCTGGCGGCCGCCTCCTCGGCGAGGTTCCAATAGGCCGCCACCGGCGGCAGGACCTTTTCCAGCAGGCCGCGCCGTTTCATGGCTCCCGGCCCTCCGCGTCGCAGCCGCGGAGCCGGGATGCGCTATGATGTCCGGCGGGATACATCCAGCGCCGAGGCGGTGCCGATGCGGCGCATGATGTCGGGCAGCGCCACCGGACGGCTGAAATAGAACCCCTGGGCGTAATCGCAGCCGAGGGACACGAGAATATCGGCGGATGCACGGGTCTCGACCCCTTCGGCGCAGACCTTCATGCCCAGATTGTGCCCGAGATCGATGATCGAGCGGACGATGGTGAAGGCTTCCTCGTTCTGGTCCATCTCGCTGACGAAGGAACGGTCGATCTTCAGTTCGGTGAACGGCATCCGGTAGATCTGGATCAGCGAGGAGAAACCGGTGCCGAAATCGTCGAGCGACAGACCGAAACCCTTGAGGCGGAAGCGGCTGAGCACGTCCATGAAGTGCGGGTCCTCGGTGACCGCCGAATTCTCGGTGATCTCCAGGATCATCTGGTCTGGCGAGACCCCGACGGAATACGCCTTGTCGGCCAGCCGGTCGGGCAGGTCCAGATCCGCCAGGGTGGAGGGCGAGATGTTGACGGCCACGTTCAGCCGCACGCCGCGGCTCTTCCAGTGGGACAGTGCCTCGATCACCTGCCGGAACACCGACTGGGTCAACTGCTCGATCATCCGGGAATGCTCGGCCACCGGGATGAACTTCACCGGCGAGACCATGGCGCCGTGCGGATTGCGCCAGCGCGCCAGCGCCTCGAAGCCCACCACTTCGAAAGGCGTATCGTCCACCGACAGGGTCAGCACGTCGTCGCCGTCGCTCTCGCCCGCCAGGCGGACCTTGGGCTGGTAATGGACGAACAGATGATCGTCCGAGATCGCCTGCTCCAGGTCGTGAACGCTGAAATCGCCGGACTCGCGCAGATGCTTGCGCAACTCGTCCTTGAGCGTGGTGACCGACACCGGCTTGTTGAGCGCGCCGACGATGTTGAGGCCGAGCGAGACGCCGAGACGTTCGGCGGTCTGCACCACCTTGGGATCGAAGCCGCTGAGCAGCCAGATCTTGGACTTGCAGCCGCGATCCGCCAGGAAGCGCAGCACCTGGATGCCGTCGACGTTGGGCAGCACCAGATCGAGCACCATCACGTCGGGCTCGGCCGCGTCCACCTGGACCTTGAGCGCCTCGAAATCCTGCACCGCCAGGGCGGAAAACCCGACCTGCTGGGCCGCCTCGACCACGAGCTGGCCCACAAGATCGTCATCATCGATAACCACGAGCGATTTATCGCCCACCCGGACGGCCCCCCTTGCCAATTGTTCTACCGGCCCCGACTTGCGTCAGAAATTTCGGCAAGCGTGTTGTTCCGGCGCCATCGTACCTGCTGGACGGTATTTTGCAAAACATGAAAATTCCTCGGAAACTCCCGTCATACCGGCTGTTTGCGTGTCTTATCCGCGGAATATTTCAAATCTTCGACAATATTGGGCCACTTCCGAGGCAGGGCCGCCGAGGCCGTGCCGCGCCCGCTACAAAGATGTTCGGCTCGGGCCGCGGCGGTAGTATATTCGCAATGGCTGGAGGGTGGATTCCACGGACCGGAATGGAAAGACCGTCGGCGGCGACGTCGTCCGTGGTCCGGCATCGAGGCGCAGCGCATAGTGTCAACGGGGCCACGTCGCCCGGACCGACAGTGATGAGTGTCAGGTGATCGAACTGAGCCACCACAAGCTTTCCGACCTGATCGCCATGATCGAGGAGACCGGGCAGGTCGGCTACTGGCAATTCGACGTGGACACCGATCGGTTCGAATGGTCGGCCCAGGTCCACCGCATCCACGGCCGCCCTGGCGAAGGCCGGCCGGTGCCCCGCCGCGACGCCCTCGACGCGCTCCATGCCGACGACCGGCCGATGGTGGAGGAATCCCTGCGCGCGGCCGTCAAGGGCCGCGAGTTCCAGATGGACGCGCGCGTCGTGCGGCCGGACGGCAGCATCCGCTACGTGAAGATCGCCGGGCGTCCCTTCGCCAATGGCGAGGGCAGGATCGGCAGCGTCCTGGGAATCCTGATCGACATCACCGAGTTCAAGCGTACCGAGAACAAGCTGAGGCGCCTCGCCGAGACCGACCCGCTGACCGGCGCGGTCAACGTCCGGCGTTTCGAATCCCTGGTCGGCGCGGAACTGCGGCGGATGGCGCGGTTCGGCAAGCCGGCGACCCTGGCCATCATCGACATCGACGGCTTCAAGGGCATCAACGACACGTTCGGGCACCCGGTCGGCGACGACGTGCTGCGCGCCTTCGTGAAGACCATGATGCGGACGCTGCGCGAAGTGGACGTGGTGGCCCGCATCGGCGGCGACGAGTTCGCCATCCTGATGCCCGAAACCGGCATCGCCGAGGCGGCCATACCGCTCGAGCGGATCGCCGGTCTCAGCCGGTCGCTGGCGGTCGAACGGGAAGGCCTCAACATCTGCCTGACCTTCAGCGCCGGCATGGCGACCATGACGCCGGGCATGGACCTGCATGAAATCCTGCGTTCGGCGGACAAGCTGCTCTATCAGGCCAAGCGCGACGGCGTCAGCCGCGTGGCGCCCATCGCCGGGAGCCGGCGCAAGCAGCTTTCATCCTGAAACGGCGCGGCGGGCGGAATGGGACGGAAGCATCGATCGTGAACGCTTGTAGACTTCCGTGGAACGTGTAAAAAAACAGTTGTGTGTTATACCTTTACGGGGGCCAAGTGGGGATCGCTTCGTGAACGACGTCTATGCTGATCTGATCGGGCTTATCGAACGCCTGCATCGCCGCTGCCTTGACGTCATCAAGGCGGAGATCGACCGGCACGAGATTCGCGATCTCAACGCCGCGCAGGCCATGATTCTGTTCAATATCGGCGACCGCGAACTGCCGATGGGCGAGCTGATCGAGCGCGGCTATTACCTAGGCTCGAACGTCTCCTACAACATCAAGAAGATGGTCGAGAACGGCTACGTCATCCAGACGCGCTCGCCCTATGACCGCCGGTCGTTCCACGTGCGCAGCTCCGAGCGGGGACGGGAGATCTGCGAGCGTCTGCGCAAGCTGTTCGACTGGCACTCGAACCAGCTCTTCGAGGGGATGCAGATGGAGAACGAATTGCAGCAGACCCGGGAGTCGCTGCTGAAGCTGGAAGGGTTCTGGTCCTCGGCCCGGCATGCCATGCCGTCGCGCTGACCGCGGCCGGGACTGCGGCGCCGATGCATCCGTCCTTGATGCCCGGCCCTCAACCGGCAAAGGCCCTAGATCTTGCCGCTGACGTCCGAGAATATGCCGTCGAGATTGGTGCCGATCTGGCCGAGCACCGTGACGAGACCAGCGCGATCAGCATGGCGATCAGGCCATACTCGATCAGGGTGACTCCGGCCTTGTCGAACGTCAGTCTTTTGATCGCCTGCATAATTCCTCCCAAACGACCGACATCGTTTGCCCAAGCCAGCCGAAGAACGCAGAGATATAGCAAAAATTCATATCCGGGTCAAAAAGCCCGATGACCCGGATTGAGCAGCCACCGGACGCGGCAAGATGACGCAGGCCGCGCGCTCACCGGCCGGCGAGGCGATGCCCTGGGCCGCCGCCCTCGCCACTTTCGCGCTGACGCTTTTCCATCCGGGGGTGCTCAACGACGGCGACATGTTCTGGCACGTCGCCACCGGCGGCTGGATCATCGATGACCGTTTCGCGGTCGTCCACGCCAGGTTGTTCGGCGGCCACTGCCCCGCGGCACCCGCGCACACCGCGCACTGATTCTCCAACGCCCTGATGAAATGGTCAGAAAAAGGCATGGCGTGCGTGCTCCCTAGAGTGCCGGCGGCGCTCGAATGTGGCGGAACCCCGTTCAATGTGCCCATTTTGGGCAAGCATCATACAACCTATAAGAGTAACGTTCGAGGTGCGGAAACGTAGTCTGAAAGCATTGCCGCGCCCCCCGACCAGGGAACGGCCCCCACGCCAATGGACCCCTAGATATTGTGTTCACTTTGTGGCAATTACGCCATAATGACACTATATTTTAGCCAACATCTGTCGGCGCGAAATTAATCCAAGACACCGTCGCCCTCTGCATTTCCTTCAAGGGCCAAGTATGGTTAAAGGCATCATGCAGAGCACGATTCAATTTTTATGTTTCTTTTAGCCAATTAAAAATATTTTGCGCCGCAATGCGAAATGTGTCTTTCTTGTGGTCATCCAAGGCTCGGCTGGCGGCCCCGCCGGCAGTGGATGGATGCAACATCGTCAATCGGAGCTTTCAATGCGCAACGTGCTTAAGAACTTCGCCTCGGACATCAAGGGGGTGACCCTGATCGAGTACGGCCTGATCGCGGCCCTGATCGCGGTTGCCCTCGCTGCCATCCTGGGCACGGTCGGCACCAACCTGAACAACCTGTTCGGCACGGTGTCCTCGAAGGTCTAACGGTCTATTGGTTGCCCTGTCCGCTGGGAACAGGGCGGCCGCTGGAGACAGGCTTGTCCGGAAGCGATGTTGACTGCCACGGCAAGCGCGGCAGTCAACATTTGACGTCCGGCAAGCCTCTATCCAATCCGGCCCGGTCCACGCCTCTGATCGACGGACGTCCCGCACATGCCTGAATCCGGCGCCACGACGGTTCTTTTCCTGGCGGCGCTTTTCGGCCTGCTGGCCTGGTGCGCCATCGAGGACATCCGCACCAGGACGATTCCCCATTCGGCGATCCTCGCGATCGTCCTCCTTTACGCAGGCCATGCCCTGACGGGGCAGACCCAATGGGTCGACGCTCTCATCAGCGCGGCCCTGCTGCTGGCGGCGGGCTTCGCGCTGTTCTACTTCCGCGTCATGGGCGGCGGCGATTCCAAGCTGATCGCCGCGATGGGGCTATGGGTGGGCCTGAGCCACCTCGTCGCCTTCCTGCTCTATACCGCCATGGCGGGCGGCGTCGTCGCGCTTGCCGTGCTGCTTATTCATCGGTTGAAGGTAAGAAATTCTGGTACTGTCGCCCTCGAGGCGCCGACCGTGCCTTACGGGGTCGCCATCGCGGTGGGAGGAATCATCGCGGTCTGGCAAGCGTCTCTGAGGGAGGCCATCTGACATGAAAGCGCGTTTTGCAATCCTGCTGGCGATCAACATCCTGCTGGTCATCGGCGTGATCGCGTTCCTCGGCATGGGGCGGACCCCGCCGGAGCAGCAGCAGGCCGCCGCGGTGGCGCCCGCCACAGAGAGCGTCGACGTGCTGATCGCGGCGGGTGACCTCAAGCCCGGCACGCTGATCCAGCCATCCGACGTGAGCTGGCAGGAATGGCCGAAGGCCAACCTGTCGGACACCTTCGTGAGCAAGCCGCGCGACATGGCGCCCGACCAGGCGACCGCGCTGGTGAACTCGGTCGCGGGCAGCGTCGTGCGCCTGGGTATCGGCAAGGGGCAGCCCGTCGTTCCCGGCGCCATCATCAAGCCGGGCGAGAAGGGCTTCCTGGCCGCCATCCTGGAGCCGGGCAAGCGCGCCATCTCGATCAACGTGTCCGCGTCGTCGGGCGGCGCCGGCCTGATCCTGCCGGGCGACCGCGTGGACGTCCTGCTGTCGCAGGGCCTGAAGGTCGACGACAAGGACCGCCGCGTGACCGAGACCTATATCCCCAACCTGCGGCTGATCGCCGTGGACCAGAAGGTCGCGGGCGATCCCAACGATCCCGTCGTGGCGCGTACGGCGACGCTGGAAGTGACGCCGCACCAGGCGGAGATGCTCATCCTGGGCGAAGACATCGGCAAGCTCTCGCTCAGCCTGCGCAGCATCCAGGAGGACGAGACGGACAAGGTTGGGCGCACCGTGGTTTGGGACTATGCTGCATCCGCGGCGATCGGGTCGGAAGCCGTGCACAAGGCCGCGCCCGATATCGTGCGCGGCGGCGGCACGAAATAAGCGAAGCAAGAAGCCAGCGAACAAGAACAGGTTCAGAGGGGGGACCTCTTTCGATGACGATCACTGCATTGGGCCGCAGTTTCATGGTCCCGTCGTTGGCCAGGCGCTTCCCGCGCATCGCCCACGCGGCTTTTCTGGCGTTCCTGGCCGTCGCCGGGCCGTCATACGCGGCGCCGCCCACGGGCGCGCCCGACGTCTCGATGATCGAGGTCGGCGTGCACAAGGGCACCATGGTGCGGCTCAGCCGGCCGGCGGTGACCGTGTTCGTCGCCGACCCGACCATCGCCGACGTGGAAAGCCGCTCGCAGCAGTCGGTCTTCATCTACGGCAAGAAGCTGGGCGACACGACGCTGATGGTGCTCGACGAGCAGGACCGCGTGCTCGGGCTCGGCTTCGCCACGCCCTACATGCGCTTTGCGCTGGACCGG
>CAZVVC010000013.1:0-677 GCA_964630425.1 uncultured Bifidobacterium sp.
CTGTCCTGAGCGACGCCGCAGGCGGCGTCGAAGGGGGCGGGATGCCGCGCGTCACGCGGCCCGGGCTTCGCGACGGCCCTGCGGGCCTCCTCAGCCCTCTCGGTTGTGGGGAAGGGGCGGTACGACAGCCCGCCATTCCCCGATGGACCCGATTTCACCGCGCCAGCAACGCCCGCGCCGCCGCGGCGATGGTCTCCAGGATGTCGCCGGCGGGCGCTTCCCGGGCCAGCGTGAAGGACTGGCCGGCCCAGACGGACGAGAAGTCGGGGAGGCCGTCGGCTTCGGCCTGCTTGCGGCGCATGGCGATGGCGCTGGAAGCGAGCGGGAATTCGGGCGCGTCCGGGGCGATCGGGCCAAGGTCGCGCACCAGCCGGGTGGTGAAGCCGCGCGCCGGGCGGCCGGAGATGACGTTGGTCATCGCCGTCTCCTCGGGCCGGAACCCGGCGAAGGCCTGGCGGTGGATCGCGCTGGTCAGGGCTTCGGGGGAACGCAGGAAGGCGGTGCCGATTTGGACGGCCGAGGCGCCCAGCGTCAGCGCCGCGGCCATGCCGCGCCCGTCGGCCACGCCGCCCGCCGCGATCACCGGCACCTTCACCGCGTCCGCCACCTGCGGCACCAGCGAGAAGGTGCCGATCTGGGTGGCGGTGTCGAGGCCGAGGAACATGCCCCGGTGGCCG
>CAZVVC010000013.1:687-24629 GCA_964630425.1 uncultured Bifidobacterium sp.
GAGAGGTGGAAACCGTTGCCCATTACACCGCCGCGGAATTCTTCCTGCCCGGGGACATGCCCCACTTCTGCGCGGGCTGCTTCACCTGTTTTTTGAAGGGCGAGGACAAGTGCCCCCACGCCGCGGCCGTCGAGCCAGACGGCTTCCTCGACGGTGGTGGCCGAGGCGATCACCCTGGCGCCCGCCGCCTTCACCCGCGCCAGCAGGCCGGGCTCGGGCAGGCCGAAATGGAAGCTGACCACCTCGGGCCGGATCTCCTCCACCACGGCGCAGGCCTCGGCGTCGAACGGCCGGCGCTGCGGCCCTTCGGGGCCGTCCTCGGCGGGGCCGTAGAGCGCCTCCAGCCGGTCGCGCCACGCCTTGTCGCAGGCCGGGTCGGGCTCGGGCGGGGTGTGGCAGAAGAAGTTCATGTTGATGGGGCCGGGCGCCTGCTGGCGGACGATGGCGGCCTCGGCGCGCATCCGCTCCGGCGTCAGCAGCGCGCAGGGCAGCCCGGCCAGCCCGCCCGCCTTCGCCACGGCGGCGGCGAGCGCAGGTCCGCCGCTGCCCGCCATCGGGGCGAGCAGGATGGGGTGACGGATGCCGAACAGGTCGCAGACGCGCCGGTCGTGCCACATGGAATCCTCCCTCGCTGACGGAGAGACTGTAGGCGCAAAGCGGCGGGGGTGCCGTGTCTTATTCCGCTGTGGCGGCGCGAGGCGCCGGCTAACGCGGCAGTTCGGTGGTGCCCATCAGGTAAAGGTCCACTGCGCGGGCGGCCTGGCGGCCTTCGCGGATGGCCCAGACGACCAGCGACTGGCCGCGGCGCATGTCGCCGGCGGCGAACACCTTCTCGACCGACGTCTGGTAGCGGACGGTGTCGGCGCCCACATTGCCGCGGCCGTCGAGCGCGACGCCCAGCTGCTGGAGCATGCCTTCGTGCACCGGGCTGACGAAGCCCATGGCCAGCAGCACCAGGTCGGCGGGGATCTGGAACTCGGTGCCCGGGATTGGCTGCAGGCGCTCGTCGACGCGGGCGCAGTTGAGGCCGGTCACGCGGCCGCCCACGCCCTCGAAGCTGGTGGTCGTCACCGCGAAGTCGCGGCTCGCGCCCTCGGCCTGCGAGGACGAGGTGCGCATCCTCATGGGCCAGTTCGGCCACACCAGCGGCTTGTTCTCGCGCTCCGGCGGGGCGGGCATGATCTCGATCTGGGTGACCGACAGCGCGCCCTGGCGGAAGCTGGTGCCGATGCAGTCCGAGCCGGTGTCGCCGCCGCCGATGACCACGACGTGCTTGCCGCCGGCCAGGATCTCCTTGACGTTGCCCACGGGCTCGCCGCCCACGCGGCGGTTCTGCTGGGGCAGGAAGTCCATGGCGAACTCGATGCCGTCCAGCTCGCGGCCGGGCACCGGCAGGTCGCGCGGCTTCTCGGCGCCGCCGGTCAGCAGCACCGCGTCGAACGTCTTCAGCAGCTCGGCCGCCTCGATGTCGACGCCCACATGCACGCCGGTCTCGAACCTGACGCCCTCGGCCTCCATCTGGGCCAGGCGGCGGTCGATGACGTGCTTCTCCATCTTGAAGTCGGGGATGCCGTAGCGCAGCAGGCCGCCGATCTTGCGGTTCTTCTCGAACAGCGTCACGTCATGGCCGGCGCGGGCGAGCTGCTGGGCCGCCGCCATGCCGGCCGGGCCGCCGCCCACGACGGCGACCTTCCTGCCGGTGCGGAACGGCGCCGGGCGCGGCTGCACCCAGCCTTCCTGGAAGGCCCGGTCGATGATGGCGCATTCGATGGTCTTGATGGTGACCGGATGGTCCTCGATGTTCAGCGTGCAGGCCGCCTCGCAGGGCGCGGGGCAGATGCGGCCGGTGAATTCGGGAAAGTTGTTGGTGGAATCGAGCGTGACGAACGCCTCCTTCCACTCGTTGCGGTACACCAGGTCGTTGAAGTCCGGGATGATGTTGTTGACCGGACAGCCGTTGTGACAGAACGGGATGCCGCAATCCATGCAGCGCGCCGCCTGCTTGTTCAGTTCCTCGGGCGCCAGCGGGATGACGAAGTCCCTGTAGTGCTTCACCCGCTCCTCGACCGGCGCGTATTTGCGGTCCTGGCGGTCGAACTCCTTGAAACCGGTAGGCTTTCCCATCAGCGTCCTCCCGCGGCGGCGACCGCCCGCTGTACGTCCCGCTTCGCCTGCATCTGTTCCAGCGCCATGCGGTAGTCGACCGGCATGACCTTGATGAACCTGGGCAGGTAGGCCTGCCAGTTGGCCAGGATCTCCTTGGCCCGCTCGCTGTCGGTATAGCGGACGTGCTTCTTCAGCAGCAGGCACAGCCGCTCGGCGTCGTGGCGGGTCATGTCGTGATCCAGGTCGACGATGCCGTGGTTCTCCAGGTCGCCCTGCAGGTGCAGCACCCGGTTCATCATGTCGTCCTCGGCCGGGATCGGCGCGATCTCGACCATCTGCATGTTGACGCGGCGGTCGAAATCGCCGTCCTCGTCCAGCACATAGGCGATGCCGCCCGACATGCCGGCCGCGAAGTTGCGCCCGGTCTTGCCGATGACGGCGACGATGCCGCCGGTCATGTATTCGCAGCCGTGATCGCCGACGCCCTCGACGACGGCGGTCGCGCCCGAATTGCGCACGGCGAAGCGTTCGCCGGCCACGCCGCGGAAATAGCACTCACCGGTGATGGCGCCGTAGAGCACCGTGTTGCCGACGATGATGCTGTCGGTCGGCACGATCGGGCTCTCGCGGTGCGGATAGATGACGATGCGGCCGCCGGACAGGCCCTTGCCCACATAGTCGTTGCCTTCGCCTTCCAGCTCGAACGACACGCCCTTGGCCAGGAACGCGCCGAAGCTCTGGCCGGCGGTGCCGGTGAACTTGACCGAGATGGTGCTCTCGGGCAGGCCGGCATGGCCGTAGCGCCGGGCGACCTCGCCGGACAGCATGGCGCCGACGGTGCGGTTCACGTTGCGCACCGGGATGTCGATCTTCACCGGCTTGCCGTCGGTCAGGGCGGGCTGCGCCTTCTCGATCAGCACGCGGTCCGGGATGTCCCAGATGCCGTGCTTCTGTTCCTCGTTGTGGAAGATGGCGACGGTGTCGTCCATCGCCGGCTTGTGGAACAGCCGGGTGAAGTCCAGGCCCTTGGCCTTCCAGTGCTCGTGGGCCTTGCGCATGTCCAGCATGTCGACGCGGCCGATCATCTCGTCCACGGTGCGGAAGCCCATGAGGGCCATGTACTCGCGTACTTCCTCGGCGACGAAGAAGAAGTAGTTGATGACGTGCTCGGGCTGGCCGGTGAACTTGGCGCGCAGGTCCGGGTCCTGGGTGGCGACGCCGACCGGGCAGGTGTTCAGGTGGCACTTGCGCATCATGATGCAGCCGGCCGCGATCAGCGGCGCGGTGGCGAAGCCGAACTCGTCGGCGCCCAGCAGCGCGCCCACCACCACGTCGCGGCCCGTGCGCAGGCCGCCGTCGACCTGCACCACGATGCGGCCGCGCAGCCGGTTCAGCACCAGGGTCTGCTGGGTCTCGGCCAGGCCGATCTCCCAGGGCGAGCCCGCATGCTTCAGCGAGGTCAGCGGGCTGGCGCCGGTGCCGCCCTCATAGCCCGAGATGGTGACGTGGTCGGCCTTGGCCTTGGACACGCCGGCCGCGACCGTGCCGACGCCCACCTCCGACACCAGCTTCACGCTGACGCGGGCCTGCGGGTTGACGTTCTTCAGGTCGAAGATCAGCTGCGCCAGATCCTCGATCGAATAGATGTCGTGGTGCGGCGGCGGCGAGATCAGGCCGACGCCGGGCGTCGAGTGGCGCACCTTGGCGATGATCTCGTCCACCTTGTGGCCGGGCAGCTGGCCGCCCTCGCCGGGCTTGGCGCCCTGGGCCATCTTGATCTGGATGTCGTCGGCGTTGACCAGGTACTCGGCGGTCACGCCGAAGCGGCCCGAGGCGACCTGCTTGATGGCCGAGCGCATGGAATCGCCGTTGGCCATCGGCACGAAGCGGTCCGGCTCCTCGCCGCCCTCGCCGGTGTTCGACTTGCCGCCGATGCGGTTCATGGCGATGGCGAGCGTGGTGTGCGCCTCGCGGCTGATCGAGCCGAACGACATGGCGCCGGTGGCGAACCGCCTGACGATGGACGCGGCCGGCTCGACTTCCTCGAGCGGCACCGGATTGGCCGATTCGCGGATGACGAACAGGCTGCGCGGCGTGATCAGCCGCTCGCCCTGCTCGTTGATCTGGGCGGCGAACTCGCGGTAGCGCTCGCGGCTGTTGCCGCGCACGGCGTGCTGGAGCGCGCTGACCGTGCCCGGCGTCCAGATGTGGTCCTCGCCGCGGATGCGGAAGGCATAGTCGCCGCCCACGTCGAGCTGCTTGGCATAGACCGGCGAATGGCCGAAGGCCAGCTTGTGCCGGCGCATGCTTTCCTCGGCGATCTCGGGCAGGCCCGCGCCCTCGATGGTGGTGGGCGTGCCGTAGAAATAGTCGGCGACGAACGCGCTCGACAGGCCGACCGCGTCGAAGATCTGCGCGCCGCAATAGGACTGGTAGGTCGAGATGCCCATCTTGGACATGACCTTCAGGATGCCCTTGGAGATCGCCTTGACGTAGCGCTCCTTGGCATATTTCTCCGAGATCTGCTCGTCGAGGTGCGGCAGCATGTCGACGATGGTGTCGAAGGCCAGCCACGGATTGACCGCCTCGGCGCCATAGCCTGCCAGCAGGCAGAAATGATGCACCTCGCGCGCCTCGCCGGTCTCGATGACGAGACCCGATCCGGTGCGCAGGCCGCGCTTGATCAGGTGCTGGTGCACCGCCGAGGTGGCGAGCAGCGACGGAATCGGAATCCGCTCCGCGCTCACGTTCCGGTCCGAGACGATGACGATGTTGCTGTCGCCCAGCACGCCTTCCTCGGCCTCGAGGCAGATGCGCTCCAGCGCCGTCTTCAGGCCGGTCGCGCCCTCGGACGCCGGATAGGTGGCGTCCACCGTCAGGGTCCGGAACGGATTGGTGGTCACGTCGCCGATGTGCCGGATCTTCTTCAGGTCGGCGTTGGTCAGGATCGGCTGGTGCACCTCCAGCCGCTTGTGGCCGCCGGCGCCCAGGCCCAGCAGGTTGGGCCGCGGGCCGATGAACGAGGTCAGCGACATCACCAGCTCCTCGCGGATCGGGTCGATCGGCGGGTTGGTGACCTGGGCGAAGCGCTGCTTGAAATAGGAGTACAGCGGCTTGGGCTGGTTCGACAGCGCCGGAATCGGCGTGTCGTTGCCCATGGAGCCGATGGCCTCCTGGCCGGTCAGCACCATCGGCGTGATCAGCACGCGCAGGTCTTCCTGGGTGTAGCCGAACGCCTGCTGCTGCTTCAGCAGCGGCACGTCGGAGACGGGCGCGGCGATCTCGTTGCGCTCGGGCAGGGAGTCGAGCCGGATCTGCGCGGCGTCGAGCAGCTTCTGGTACGGCTTGGCCGAAGCGAGTTGCGCCTTGATTTCCTCGTCGTCGATGATGCGGCCCTCGAGCGTGTCGATCAGCAGCATCCTGCCGGGCTGCAGGCGCCACTTCCTGACGATCTTGCTCTCGGGCACGGGCAGCACGCCGGCTTCCGAGGCCAGGATCACCACGTCGTCGTCGGTGATGATGTAGCGCGCCGGGCGCAGGCCGTTGCGGTCGAGCGTGGCGCCGATCTGGCGGCCGTCGGTGAAGGCGACGGCGGCGGGGCCGTCCCACGGCTCCATCAGCGCGGCGTGGTATTCGTAGAAGGCGCGGCGCTGGTCGTCCATCAGCGGGTTGCCGGCCCAGGCTTCCGGGATCAGCATCATCATGGCGTGGGCCAGCGAATAGCCGCCATGCACCAGAAGCTCGAGCGCGTTGTCGAAATCGGCGCTGTCCGACTGGCCCTCGGGGATCAGCGGCCATAGCTTCTCCAGGTCCTCGCCATAGACCTCGGAGCGCAGCGCGTCGCGGCGCGCGTTCATCCAGTTGATGTTGCCGCGCACCGTGTTGATCTCGCCGTTGTGGCAGATGAACCGGAACGGATGCGCCAGCTTCCACGACGGGAAGGTGTTGGTCGAGAACCGCTGGTGGACGAGCGCGAGCGCCGATTCCATCAGCGGGTCCTGCAGGTCCAGATAGTAGTTGCCCACCTGGGTCGCCAGCAGGATGCCCTTGTAGAGCATGGTGCGCGAGGACAGCGACGGGATGTAGTACCAGTCGTAGACGTGCGAGCCCATCTTCTCGACGGCGCCGGACACGACCTTGCGCAGGATGTACAGCTTGCGCTCGAAGCTGTCGTCGTCGAGCACGCCGGCGCCGCGGCCGACGAAGAAATGCTTGATGACCGGCTCGGTCTGCTTCAGCGCCTCGGAGAAGTCTGAATTGTCGACCGGCACGTCGCGCCAGCCCAGGAAGCGCTGGCCCTCGAGCGTGGCCGTCTCCTCGACCAGCTCCATGATCCTGGTCTGTAGGGCGGGATCGCGCGGCAGGAAGATCACGCCCACGCCGTAATGGCCGGCCTTGGGCAGGGTGATGTCGAGTTTGCCGGCCTCGGTGCGCAGGAACGCATCGGGGACCTGGATCAGGATGCCCGCGCCGTCGCCCGCCTTCGGATCGGCGCCCACGGCGCCCCGATGGTCGAGGTTGAGCAGGATCTGCAGGCCCTGCTGGACGATCTCGTGACTTTTGACGCCTTTTATGTTCGCGACGAAGCCGATGCCGCAGGCATCGTGCTCGTGTGTCGGGTCATAGAGCCCTTGGGCCTTGGGGGGGCCGGGCGTGATCAGGTCCCTGTCTGGCGTCGACATCCTGGGGTGTCTCCCTTAGGCCGCGAGACACCGCGCGGCCGTCTTTCGGGGTCACGGGGCGTTCTCTCCGGTCTTTTCTTAAAGGCCGTTAAGAGTACCGATTCGCCGGGAGATACCAAAGCCTCAGTTTCCCGCAGGCAGATATGCGTCGCCCCGCCCGGGGTCGCAAGGCGACAGGAGCTTCCGGCAATCCTGCACCATTCAAACCGGCAGCCTGCCGATTTATGCCAGCATTACTTACCTTTTTTCCGGGGCCTCGGCAACCAGTTTATCTATCCGCCGCAGCCCTTGCGCGTTACACTCCTCAGCCCGGCGAACCGCGGCGCGCGGCCGGGATCGCAACGTGTGGGAGACGGCGCGAATGACCGATCTGGCCAGCTTCAATCCGCGGGGTGTGTCCCGGTTGCGGCTTGCTTTCGATCCGGCGGGGGGCGCCAGGGCGGCGGAATGACGGCGACGCAAGAGTACGAGGCGCGGCTCCGAGAGATCGGCGCCGCGGACGGCGACCGGATGCCCCTGGCGGAAGCCGCGCTTCTGCTGGCGGCGCTCGATCATCCCGGGCGCGAGATCGACCCCTATATGCGGCATGTGGAGGAACTGGCCGCCGCATTGGCCGACCGGCAGGCCGGGGGCGCCGCCGACCGGGGCGACGCGCTCTCGACGGTGATCCACATCGAGCACGGCTATGGCGGCGACCGCGACACCTACGACGACATGATCAACGCCAACCTGATGTCGGTGATCGACCGCCGCAAGGGCCTGCCCGTGGCGCTGGCCATCCTCTATATCGAGACGGCGCGCCGCGCGGGGTGGCAGGCCTGGGGCCT
Source organism: uncultured Bifidobacterium sp. (assembly GCA_964630425.1). Classification (GTDB taxonomy): domain Bacteria; phylum Pseudomonadota; class Alphaproteobacteria; order SMXS01; family SMXS01; genus RI-34. The sequence goes on from CAZVVC010000013.1 coordinate 8,303, forward strand.
CGACTTCCCCGGCCATTTCGTGCTCCGGCTCGACGGCGAAGCCGACCGGGTGATCCTCGATCCGTTCCACGCCGGCGTCTCGGTCGAGCCGCCCGCGCTGCGCCAGCTCCTCAAGACCTATGTGGGGCCCGACGCCGAGCTGGGGCAGAAATATTACGAGCCCATGCCCGACCGGTCGGTGCTGCTGCGCCTGCTCAACAACATCCGGGGGCGCGCGCTCCAGTCGGGCAACAACGCGCGCGGCCTGCAGGTGATGCAGCGCATGCTGATGATCGCGCCCGCCGACGCGCGGCTCTGGCTCGAAAGCGCCGCGCTCCAGGCCAAGTCGGGCCAGCTCAAGGGCGCGCGCGAGGCGGCCGAGACCTGTCTCGCCCTCAAGCCCGAGACCATGATGCGCCAGCAGGCCCAGACGCTGCTGCACACGCTGCGGCGCGACCTGAACTAGCGCCTCATTCCCCGGCGGTCGTCTTGGGCGGCAGGGGGAACAGCGTCACGAACCTCTCGGCGATCGTGCGATAGCCTTCGACGGCGAGGCCGCCGCCCGCTTCCAGCGCCGCCAGCGGCACGCCGCCATAGACCGCGGCCGCGATCAGCGGCGGCGTGCCGATGAACACGGCGGCGGCGTTGCCGACGGGCTCGCGGGCCGCCTCGATCCGACCCTTGCGTATCTGCACCGCATGGTCCGTGCCGTCGAGGCGGAAGCCGACGCGCGCCTCGAAGCCTTCGGCCCGTGCCGGGTCGAACATGGTCCGGAAGGACAGCATCAGCGACGTGGCGCTGAGCGGCAGGGTCGGATCGTGCAGCGGCGAGCGGGTCGCCCAGCGGCCCAGCGCCTGCATGATCGGCTCGGCCTCGTAGCCCCAGGGCGTCAGCTCGTAGACCTGCGCGCCCGACGGCGGCGGCAGCTTGCGCTTCGCCAGCGCGCCGATGCCTTCCAGCCCCTCCAGCCGCTGGGTCAGCACGTTGGCGCTGATCCCGGGCAGGGCGGCGCGCAGGTCGCTGAACCGCAGCGGCCCCAGCATCAGCTCGCGCATCACCAGCAGCGCCCAGCGTTCGCCGATCAGGTCGAGCGCATGGGCGGCGCCGCAGGCGTCGTCATAGGAGCGGCCGGGCAGTCTCGGCATGTTGATTGTTTTTTCTAACTTCATAGTTGTTTTTTATAACTAATAGGGTTACAGGAGTCAAGTCGCAGCCGAGGAGCGAGTCGCAGTCCAGGATGATCTTCATCAATGCTCCGGCCGCCGAATAGACGTCCCCGACGAAGGCCAGCGGATCGCGGCCCCAGGCCGCCCAACCCGAGGAGAGAGACGATGAGCTACGTCGACGGTTTCGTGATTCCCGTTCCCCAAGGCCAGAAGGAGGCCTATCGCAAGCTGGCCGAGGACGCGGCGGTCATCTTCCGCGAGCACGGCGCCCTCCATGTCGTCGAGACGTGGGGCAACGACGTGCCCGAGGGCAAGGTCACCGACTTCTACGGCGCGGTGAAATGCGAGCAGGGCGAGAACGTGGTGTTCTCCTGGATCACCTGGCCTTCCAGGGAGGCCCGCGACGAGGGCAACAGGAAGGTCATGGCCGACCCGCGCATGAAGATGCCGGACGGCGGCATGCCCTTCGACGGAAAGCGCATGATCTTCGGCGGTTTCGAGGTCATCGTCGAATCGGGGAGCAAGTGATGTCCCGCATCTCCACCTGCCTGTGGTTCGACAAGGAAGGCGAGGAGGCGGCCCGGTTCTATACCTCGCTGATCCCGAATTCCCGGATCGACAAGATGACGCCGTACAAGGCCGAATCGCCCGCCGGCAACAAGATCGGCGACACGATGATCGTCGAATTCACCCTGGATGGGCAGCAGTACCAGGCGCTCAACGGCGGCCCCGTCTTCAAGCATTCACACGCCGCCTCGATCGTCGTGCTCACCGAGGACCAGGCCGAGACGGACCGGCTGTGGGACGCGTTCATCGAGGACGGCGGCGCGCCGGTGCAGTGCGGCTGGCTCACCGACCGCTGGGGCCTGTCGTGGCAGATCGTGCCCCGGCGGCTGGTCGAGCTGACCGTCGACGCGGACGGCGAGAAGGCCCGCCGCGCCACCGAGGCCATGCTGAAGCAGGTCAAGATCGACATCGCCGAGATCGAACGCGCCGCCGCCGGCGCCTGACGGGAGATGGCGTCCAGGAAGGTGCACCGCGCCGCAGCGTCAGGGGTGATTGGCAAGGAACCGCTTCGCGCTCCCCCCCCTCGCCCTATCCCTCTCCCCGTTGGGGCGAGGGGATTCGGCCGGTGCCATGTCGAGCCCTTCTCCCCACTGGGGAGCAGGTGGCGCGACTCGTCCGGCGTAGCCCAAAGGGCGAAGCCGGAAGCGCCGGATGAGGGAAGCCGCGCAAGCGGCCTGCTCGGGAAGTCGGCGGCGACGGGGCTTGGGGCACCCGCCGCCGCCTCTGGGGACCCCCTCCCTCAGATATCGAGCGACAAGGACAGCATGACGGTGCGCGGGCTGCCCAGCACCAGGTAGTTGGAGCCGGGGAAGCCGCCGACCGAGGCCCAGTAGCCCTTGTTGGTCACGTTGTCGACGCGGGCGCGCAGCGCCACGTCGGTGCCGGCCAGTTCGAAGGCATAGCGCGCGCCCAGGTCGAGGCGGGTCCAGGACGGCACGGTGACGGTGTTGGCGGCGTCGATGAACTGCTTGCCGGTGTGCACCACGCGGCCGTCCAGGGTCAGGCCGGGCAGGAAGGGCACGTCCCATTCCACGTTCACGTTGATCTGGAACCGGGGCACGCCCACCGGATCGTTGCCGTCGATCGCCGGGATGCCGGTGCGGCGCATCTCGGGATCGAGCAGGGTCATGCCGCCGATGACGCGCACGCTCTCGACCGGCTGGCCGAACACGCTGAGCTCGATGCCCTGGTGGCGCTGCGAGCCGGACACGGCGAACACGCCGTCGGTCACGAAGGCGATGGGCTTCGACAGGGTGAAGGCCGACAGGGTGGCGCCGAAATCGCCGCCGTCATACTTCACGCCGACCTCGTACTGGTCGGAGGTGTAGGGCGAGAAGATCTCGCCCGCGTTCTCGACCGGGGTGCCGCCGCTGTTCGCCGGCGCCACCTCGCCCGGCGTCAGGCTCTGGATGTAGCTGGCATAGACGGAGAGCTGGCCGGTCGCCTTGAACAGCACGCCGGCCATCGGCGTCAGCTTGCTCTTGTCGTAGGCCGACAGCAGGGCGCCCGTGTTGTAGTCGAAGCTCTTCTGCTCGATGTTCTGGTAACGGCCGCCGACGGTCACCAGCACGCGCTTGTCGAACAGCGAGATCATGTCGGCGAAGGCAATGGACTTGGCCTGGCTGGACTGGGTCACGAGCGGATCGTCGAGGTCGCCGCCGGTGAAGAAGTCGGCGGCGGGCGGGTCCACGTCGATGGGATCGTAGAGGTCGCCCGGGAAGCCCGCGAAGCTCGAGAACGCATAGGCGTTGCGCGAGCGCATGGAATAGATCGACCCCGACAGGACCAGCCGATGGCCGATGCCGCCGGTCTCGAACTCGCCGCGCACGCCCACCTCGCCCGACCACACCCGCTCCCTGCGCTCGTTGTCGAAGCGATAGGCGCTGGTGACGCCGTCCGCATCCGAGCTGGGGTTTGACAGCACGTTGGATTCCTTGCCGCCGCGCGTGCCGCCCGCCGCCCAGATCGTGGTGTTCTCGGCGATGTCGTATTCGGCGCGCACCACCGCGAACAGCTGCCGCTCCCTGGTGAAGGTCCAGGGCTGGGCGAAGTTGGATTTGGGCGCCGGCGGCTCGGGCGCGGCGCCGAACGGGGTGACGCTGGGGCGCGGCCTGGAGATGTCGTGGTCCTGGAAGCCCATGTCGGCGGACAGCCGCAGCTTCTCGCCCTGGTGATCGACGCCCAGCGACAGCACGCTCAGCTCGCGGCCCTGGCCCTCGACCGAGGTCTCGCCGTCGCGGTAGACCGCATTGGCGCGGATGCCGGTCGCCCCGGTCTCGCCGAAGCGGCGCGCCACGTCGACGGCGCCGAACAGATGGCCTTCGGTTTCGAAGCCGACCGTCAGGCGGTTGAGCGGATCGTCCGGCGCGCGCTTGGGCACCAGGTTGATGCCGCCGCCGATGCCGCTGCCGCCGGGCGCGGCGCCGTTCAGGAAGCTGTTGGCGCCGCGGAACACCTCGACCCGCTCCAGGAACTCGGCCGCCACGTACTGGCGCGGCAGGATGCCGTAGATGCCGTTATAGGTCATGTCGTCGGAATACACCGGGAAGCCGCGGATGATGTAGACTTCCTGGAAGTTGCCGAAGCCGCGGGCGGCGCGCACCACGGGATCGTTCTGCAGCACGTCGGCGACGCTCTTGGCCTGCTGGTCCAGCATCACCTTGGCGGTGTAGGTGCTGATGGAGAACGGCGTGTCCATGAAATCCAGGTTGCCGAAGATGCCGACACGGCCGCCGCGCGCCACCTGTCCGCCCGCATAGTCGCCCACCAGCTCCACCTGCGAGCCGTAGCCGGTGACGATCACCTGCTCGAGGTCCCGGGTTTCCTGTGCATGGGCGGAAACGGACAGTGCCACGGCGGCGCAGCCGGCGAGGAGGGCGGCACGGACAAGGAACATCGTTGCAGGCTCCAGAAAGGGCGCGGGCATCCGTGCCCGCAGCATTCAGAGGAGCTTTTTTAGTGAGAACCATTATCAATTGCAACGCGTGCCGTCACGCCGCCGCGATTTTGCCGGCGAGTGTGACCTTAAGGACGCAGTACGACGCGGCCGACGATCTTGCCGTGGCGCAGATCGTCCAGCGTGGCGCCCGCCTGGGCCAGCGGACGCTCGGCGACGGGGATGGGATCGACGGCCCCGCGCTTGACCATCTCCAGCATCTCCCTGGTCTCGGCCAGCGAGCCGACGAACGAGCCCTTGAGCTGCATGGAGGTGAAGGGGAACATGGGGATCGGCATGGAGAACGCACCCCCGAACAGGCCCACCACCACGGCGGTGCCGCCCTTGCGCAGGCTGTTGCGCGCCAGCGCGAACGAGCTTTCCGAGCCGACGAAGTCGATGGCCGCGAACACGCCGCCGCCGCTGTCGGCCTTGATCTGCTTGACGATCTTGGCGTCGGCGGCGTTGTAGGCCGCGCCGGCGCCGGCCTGCCGCGCCGCCTCCAGCCGCTCGGTGCTGATGTCGGCGACCAGCGGCGCCTTGCCGAACAGGGCCCTGGCGAACTGGACGCCCATCATGCCTACGCCGCCGACGCCGACGATCAGGATGGCGTCGTCGGGGCCGGGCGCGCCGATCTTCTTGAGCGCGCTGAACGCGGTCAGGCCCGAGCACATATAGGTGGCCGCGAGGCCCTCGGGGATGCCGGTGTAGTCCAGCAGGTATTTCTCGTGCGGGACGAGGACGTGATCGGCATAGCCGCCGGCGATGTTGACGCCGAGCTGGCGCGGCGCGGCGCACAGATGCTCGTCGCCGCGGGCGCAGATGGAGCAGTTGCCGCAGCCGATCCACGGGAACGCCACCCGGCGGTCGCCCACCTTCGCGGCCGTGGCCTCGGGGCCGACGGCGACGACCTCGCCCTCGATCTCGTGGCCCAGGGTGAAGGGAAGCTGGACGCCGCGGGTCATGTCCAGCTTGTTGCCGCCGCCCATGTCGAAATGGCCGTCATGGATGTGCACGTCCGAATGGCAGACGCCGCAATGGGTGACCTTCAGCACCACCTCGGCGCCCTGCGGCACGGGCGTGTCGCTGGTGACTTCCTCGAGCGGCTGCCCGAACGCGGTGATGGCCTGGCTCTTCATGGTCTTTCCCCGGAGACTTGGACTGAGACTGGGCGGCATTAGGCGGCGGGGCCTGTCCCTTGTCAACCGGCGGTCACGGCGCGGGGGGCAGCGGCGGATAGTCGAGCGCCGGCGGCCGCGGCTCGGCGATCAGCGAGCGGACGGTCTGGGTGCGCAGCACCCGGTCGCGGGCCTGCTCGGACTCGGCGATCAGCCGCGCCGCCTGCGCGTCCTCGGGCGGCCTGAGCCGTGACGGCGCGCCGTTGGAATCGGCGTCGCGCAGCACCGTCACCATGTCGGCGAGGGTCACCACCGCCGGGTCCCGGGCGAGCATCAGCCGCGGCGGGTTCTCGCCGGCTTCCGCCAGCAGCCCGCCGGCCAGCAGCGCGCACACGGTCCATTCGACCGCCGGTTCGGGCGCGTCGAGGTGGCGCGCCAGCTCCTGGGCGGTCCAGGGCTGCTGGCCCGCCTGGAACCGCTGGGCGATCTCGCGCATCACGGCGATGGCGATGATCTCGCGCGCCCGGGCGCTCAGCTTCAGCGCGTCGGGCTCGACGGTGGCGTATTGCGGATGCTGCAGGTAGCAGGCGATGGACGAGCCGACCAGCAGGATCAGCCAGCTTCCGTACAGCCAGAACATGAAGATGAACAGGGAGGCGAAGGCGGCATAGATGGCATAGCCCGCCGAATTGGCGAGGAAGGCGGCGAACATCCAGCCCCACAGCTCCCACAGCGCCGCCGAGACCGCCGCGCCGATCAGGGCGGGCTTGAAGCGCACCCTGGTGTTGGGGACCATCATGTAGACGAAGGTGAAGGCCACCACCAGGATCACATAGGGCACCAGCTGGCCGCCCCATTCGATCGCGGTCTCGATGCCGGGCCGGTGCGTCACCCAGTAGACGAAGCTGTCGCTGGCCAGCACCGAGATCAGGCTGAGCGCGCCGAACACCAGCAGCGGGCCTACCAGCAGCACGCTCATATAGATGGCGAAGGTCTGGCCCAGGCTCCGGCTGCGCTTGATGTGCCAGGTGTAGTTGAGCGCATTCTCGATCTTCTGCATCAGCAGCAGGACCGTGTAGATCAGCATCATCAGGCCGACGCCGCCCAGCAGGCCGACCTTGACGTTGTCGACGAAGGCGATGATCTGCGCGGTCAGCTCCAGCGCCTTGGCCTCGCCCAGCGGCTGGAGCAGGTTGAGCAGGAGCGGCTCGATCTGGTTGTGGACGCCGAATCCCTTCAGCACCGAGAAGCTGACGGCGAGCAGCGGCACCAGCGACAGGAGCGTGGTGTAGACCAGGCTCATGGCCTGCAGGCTGAGATAGCCGTGGGTGATGTCGCGCAGCCCGGCGCGGATCACGCGCAGCACCAGCGCGCGCCGCCGCACGCCCTCGGGCAGCCAGCGCAGCGGCGCCGGCCCGGTCAGGGTGAGCCAGTGACGCCTGGCCGAATTGATCCGCCGGGCGATCCACGACGGGCGCCTGGCGTTCTCTGGCTGCGGATGGGCTGTGTCCACCTTGGTGAGCAACTCCGTTACCGCGGGAGGAATCCCGTTTGCCTGCCATAGTTTATCAACGGCGCGGCGCCGCTGTAACGACTTTCACGCCAACGCGGCCGCACCCGGCCGGGTTCCGGGCGGCAGGTTCGGCGGGCGGGGTCAGGGTATCTGCGGGTGCGGCGCCAGGGCGCGGCCGCGGTCGCGCTGGTCGCGGGCCAGCACCAGATAGACGGTGGGCACCACGAACAGGGTGAACAGGGTGCCGATGCCCAGCCCGGTGCTGATGACCAGGCCGATGTCGAAGCGGCTGCGCGCGCCCGGCCCGTCGGCCAGCAGCAGCGGGATCATGGCGACCATCATGGCGATGGTGGTCATCAGGATGGGACGCAGGCGCACGCTCGCCGCCTTCTCGACGGCCTCGCGCTTGCTCAGCCCCTCGTTGAGCTGCAGCCGGTTGGCGAAATCGACGATCAGGATGCCGTTCTTGGCGATGAGGCCGATGAGGGTGATGAGGCCGACCTGGGTGTAGATGTTGATGCTGGCGAAACCCAGCGTCAGGAACATCAGCGCGCCGGCGATGGACATGGGCACGGACACCAGGATGATGATCGGGTCGCGCCAGCTCTCGAACTGGGCGGCCAGCACCAGATAGATCACCAGGATCGACAGGAAGAAGGTGAACACCAGCGCGCTGCCTTCCTGCGCGTATTGCCGGGACTCGCCGGTATAGTCGTAGAGATAGCCCTCGGTGAACGACTTCCCGGCGATGCCGCGCAGGGTCTCGAGCGCCTCGCCCAGGGTCACGTTCATGGCCGGCACGCCTTCGAGGGTCACGGCGTTGAGCTGCTGGAACTGGGTGCGCTTGCTGGGCTCGACCGATTCCCGGAAGCGGACGATGGACGACAGAGGCACGAGCTGGCCGCCGCCCGCGCGGATGTAGTAGCTGTCCAGCAGTTCGTGGTTGGCGCGGAAATCGCGCGCCACCTGCGGGATCACCTCGTAGGACCGGCCTTCCAGGCTGAAGCGGTTGACGTAGCCGCCGCCCAGCATGGCCGACAAATTGGCGCCCACCTCCTTCATGTCGATGCCGAGCTGGGCCGCGCGGTCGCGGTCGATCTCCAGCGTGGTGCGCGGCCGGCTGAACTCGGTGGACTTGCGCAGGAACATGAACTTGCCGCTGGCCATGGCCTGTCCCAGCATCTCGCTGGCCATCCGGTCCATCTCGGTGAAGTCGTGATGGGAGGTGATGACGAACTGCACCGGGAAGCCGCCGCCGCTGCCGGGAAGGCTGGGGCGCGGCGCCATGTTGATCTGCACGCCCGGGATCTGCGACACCTTGCCCTGAATCTCCGGGAACACCTCGAACACCGACCGCTCGCGCTCGTTGGACGGCACCATCTTGAAGCCGCCGAAGCTCAGCGCCGGGCTGCCGCTGCCGCCCAGCATCAGGAAGCTGTGGCGGTATTCGGGGATGGTCTCGAACTGCTTCACCATCTCCTTGGCATAGGTCTGCACGTAGTCGATGGTGGCCGTCTGCGGCGCCGCCATCTGCACGAACAGGATGCCCTGGTCCTCGGTGGGCGCCAGCTCGGTCTTGGTGGTGACGAACATGAAATAGATGCTGGCCAGCACGATGGCGGCGAAGGTCATGGTCACCGGCACATGGTCCAGCACCTTCGACAGCACGGCGCGATAGCGCTCGGACAGGCCGTGGAAGAAGTGCTGCACCTTCTGCTCCAGCCTGCCGTGCTGGGCGCCGGGCTTGAGGATGCGCGAGGCCAGCATGGGCGACAGGGTCAGCGCGATGATGCCCGAGATCAGCACCGATCCGGCCAGCGCGAAGGCGAACTCGACGAACAGGCTGCCCACCAGGCCGCCCATGAAGCCGATGGGTATGTAGACGGCGACCAGCGTGGTGGTCATGGAGATGATCGGCACCACCAGCTCGCGGCCGCTGTTGATGGCCGCCTGGAACGGCGTCTGGCCCTCGACGATGTGCCGGTCGACGTTCTCGACCACGACGATGGCGTCGTCGACCACCAGGCCGATGGCCAGCAGCATGGCCAGCAGGGTCAGCAGGTTGATGGAAAAGCCCATCAGCAGCATCAGGAAGCAGCAGCCGACGAGGGCGAGCGGCACCACCACGCTGGGAATGACCGCCGCGCGCAGCGAGCCCAGCGAGATCAGGATCACCAGCAGGACGATGACGACGGTCTCGCCCAGCGTCCAGAACACCTCGTCGATGGATTCGCTGATGTATTCGCTGAAGTCGACGGCCATCTCCATCTGGATGCCGGTCGGCAGCTGCGCCTCGATGTCGGGCAGCATGGCCCGCACGTCCTTGCTGACCGACAGGGGATTGGCGCCCGGCGTCTGCTCGATGGCGAGGAACATGGTGGTCTTGCCGTTGTACCACGTCGTCATCTCGTAGTTGCGCGCACCCATCTCCACGTCGGCCACGTCGCGCAGGCGCACCAGCGTGTCGGCGTCGCGCCGCAGCACCATGTTGCGGAACGCCTCCGGGTCCTGGATGTCGGTCTCGGCGCTCATGTCGATGGACACGGCCGCGCCCTTGGTCTGGCCCACGGCGGCCAGGTAGTTGTTGGCGCGCAGCGCCGAGGCCACGTCGTCGGCGGTCATGCCCAGCGCGGCGAGGCGCTTGGGGTCGAGCCAGACCCTGAGGGCGAACGTCTTGTCGCCCATCAACATGGCCTTGGAGACGCCGGGGATCGCCTGGATGCGCGGCTGGACGGTGCGCATCACATAGTCGTTGATCTGCGACGGCGACAGCACCTCGCTGAAGAACGCCACATAGACCAGCGCCATGTTCTCGCCGGTGGTCGAGCTGATCACCGGGTCCTGCGCGTCCTGCGGCAGCACGTTGCGCTGGCTGGCCACCTTGGCCTGGATCTCGGCGGTGGCGGCGTTGGGGTCGTAGTTCAGCCGCATGTGGGCCTCGATGATCGAGGTGCCCTGCGTGCTGGTCGCCGAGATGTAGTCGATCCCGTCGGCCTCGGCGACGGCCTGCTGGAGCGGCGTCGTCACATAGCCCTGGATGGATTCGGCGCTGGCGCCCGGATAGTCGGTGCGGACGGTGACGACGGTGGACTTGGTCTCGGGGTATTCGCGCAGGTCCATCATGAACATGGACCGCAGGCCGATCAGCAGGATCAGCAGGCTGATCACGCTGGCCAGCACGGGCCGGCGGACGAATATGTCCGTGAATCTCACGGTCGCACGCTCATGGCATGTCCACCGCCTGCGGCGGCGCCACCCGGTTGTCGACCGCCACGGTCTGGCCGCTGCGAAGCTTGTTCTGCCCGACGGACACCACTTCCTGGCCCTGCTTCAGCCCGCCGGTGATCTCGATCAGGCCCTCGCGCGTCTCGCCGGTCTGCACCGGCGTGGTCTGGGCGATCTTCGCGCCGTCCTTCTCCGTGATGAGGAAGACCGAATTGCCGTAGGGATTGTAGGTGACCGCCGACAGCGGCACGGTCAGCACGGTGCGCTCGCTGGGCAGGCCCACGGTCATCTGGGCGAACATGCCGGGGCGCAGCGCGCGGTCGGCGTTGTCGACCGTCGCCTGCAACGGGATGCTGCGCGTGGCGCTGTCCACCTGCGGGCTGATCGCGGTGATCTTCCCGGTGAACCGGCGCCCGGGGAAGGCCGCGACGGTGAAGCCGACGGCCTGGCCCTGCTCCAGGGTGTTCAGGTAGCGCTCGGGCAGGGTGAAGTCGGCATGGATGGGGTCGAGCTGCTGCAGGTCCACCATGGCGGTGCCGGCCTGCACATACTGGCCCAGGTTGATCCGGCGGATGCCCAGCCGCCCGGCGAAGGGCGCGGTGATGACCTTCTTGGCGATCAGGGCGCGCTGCTCGTCGGCCTGGGCCATCAGGCTGTCCAGGCTGCTCCTGGTCGCGTCCAGCCGGGCCTGCGAGACATGGCCCTGGTGGTTCAGCTTGGTGTCGCGCTCGAAATTGGCGCGGGCCAGCGCCACCTCGGCCATCAGCGACTTCAGCCGCGCTTCCTCGGCCGTGGTGTCGAGGCGCACCAGCGGCGTGCCCGCGCGCACCTCGGTGCCGGACTCGAACAGGATCTGGCGCACGGTGCCGGCCACTTCGGCGGTCAGGTCGACGCTCTGCACCGCGCGCAGGGTGCCGACCGAGGTCAGCTCGGAGCGCCACACCCGCGGGGTGACGGTCGCGGACGAGATCATCGCGGGCGGCGGCGTCATGCTCGCCATGTGGTCCGCGGCCTTCATGGCCACGAACGCCTTCCAGCCGAAGATGCCGCCCAGCACCACGAATACGGCCGCAAGCATGATGATCATTCGCCTGTTCATGGCAGCATCAGTGCCATTTCGAGGCCGCAACGTCGAGATGCTAATTTCGACGGGACCGGTGCGCTAATCCTCGGCAGCGGCGGCGGATTCCTCGATGCGTTCCATGTCTTCATCGGAGAACCCGAAATGATGGCCGATCTCGTGGATCAGCACATGCGCGATGATGTGGCGGAGGTTTTCCTCCCGCTCTCCCTCCTCCCAATAGTCCAGGATCGGCTCGCGGTACAGGAAGATCACGTCCGGCACGCCGTCGATCATGCCGGAAACCTTGTCCAGCATGTTGACGCCGTCATAGAGCCCGAGCAGGTCGTAGGGGCTCTCCAGTTCCATCTCGTCGCAGACGTCGTCGTCCGGGAAGTCCTCGATGCGGATGGCCACGCCCTCGCAATGGGCGCGGAAATGCGGCGGCAGCCGCTCGTAGACCTCGGCGGCGATCTGTTCGAAATCCTCGAGGGACGGATAGACGTCGGTCATCGGTGCGCGGGCCTCCGGTGGTCTCTCCGCCCCATTTGGCCCCTGCGCCGCCCCGCGTCAACCGGCCTTGGCCCGCGCGGCCCGACGAGGCTATGGTGTTGCACCCAACGGAGGTCGCCCGATGAAGTCCATCCTCGCCATGCTGTTCGCCCTGACCGCGCTGTCGCTCGCCGGCTGCGCCTCGAAGAACGGCGGACCCGATCCCGAGGCGGCGCTGTCGAAACCCTCGGCGGTCACCGTGCCGCCGGCCTCGTCCACCCCGTCGGGCATGAGCCAGGCCGGCGACGGCAACGCCCAGATCTGCGACACGGTGGCCGGCTTCGCCTGTCCCGACGGCCAGTACTGCAAGTTCGACGCCGGCACCTGCGGCATCGAGAAGCGCACCGGCGTGTGCGTGCCCCAGCCGAAGGTGTGCACCATGGACTACCGTCCGGTGTGCGGCTGCGACGGCAAGACCTACGGCAACGCCTGCGGCGCGGCGGTCGAGGGCCGGAACATCGACCATGACGGCGAATGCCGGCCGGCCGAGGGCGGCGATTCCGAGAAATAGCCCTTCGCCATCGCGCGCTACCCGAGCATCCGCTCCAGCAGCGCCAGTTTGTCCGCCTCCCTGGGCGGCTTGTCCCACCTGATGCGGTTGATCCTGGGAAACCGCATGGCGACGCCCGATTTGTGGCGGCTCGACCGTTGCAGTCCCTCGAAGGCCACTTCCAGCACCAGCCCTTCGTCGGGTTCGTGGGTCACCTCGCGGACCGGGCCGAAGCTGTTGATGGTGTGCTCGCGCACGAACTTGTCGAGCTGCTTCAGCTCCTCGTCGGTGAAGCCGAAATAGGCCTTGCCCACGGGCACCAGCGCGCCGTCCTTCCAGACGCCGAAGGTGTAGTCGGAATAGAACGACGAGCGGCGCCCGCTGCCGCGCTGGGCATAGAGCAGCACCGCGTCGACCAGGAACGGGTCGCGCTTCCATTTCCACCAGTAGCCTTTCGGCCGGCCGGCGAGATAGGGGCTGTCGCCGCGCTTGAGCATCACGCCCTCGATGCTCTCGGCCTCGGGATGGCCGCGCAGCTCGGTGAGGTCGCCGAACGCGGTGAAGGGGATCAGCGGCGACAGGCCGAGGCGCGGGTCGGCCTGCCGCGCTACCCAGGCTTCCAGCCGGGCGCGGCGCTCGTCGAAGGGCAGGGCGCGCAGGTCCTCGCCGTCCTCCACCAGCAGGTCGTAGACGCGCAGGCCGGCGGGAAAGTCGGCGAGCTGCTTGCGGCTCACCGTCTTGCGGTTCAGCCGCTGTTGCAGGTCGGAGAAGGGCGCCACTGTGCCGTCGCGGATCACCAGCAGCTCGCCGTCGACGGCGGCCTCGAAATGCAGGGCCTCGATCAGGTCGGGGAACGCGCCCGAGATGTCCTCGCCGGTGCGGCTGTAGAGCCGCTTCACGCCGCCTTCCGAGACGGCCTGGACCCGGATGCCGTCCCATTTCCATTCGGCGCGGTAATCGGCCGGGTCCATTTTCGCGAAATCCGCCTCCTCCACCGGATGGGACAGCATCACCGGCCGGAACGGGGCCAGCGCGCCGTGCTCCGGCCGCTTCGCCACGCCGTCCGCCCAGGCGAACAGGTCCAGATAGGGCGGCGCGAGGCCGTGCCAGACCTCCTCCACCTCGGCGATGTCGAGGTTGCCATAGAGGGCCAGCGCCTGCTTGGCGAGGCGGGCGGACACGCCGATCCGCATGGCGCCGGTGATCAGCTTCAAGAGCGCCCATCGTCCGTTCTCGTCGAGGGCGTCGAGCCAGGAGGCGATGCGGCCGGGCATGTCCAGCTTGGAGGTGCGGTCCAGCTCCTCGACGATCTCCGACAGCTCCGGCACCCGGTTGACGCCGCGCTGCGCCGGCCACATCAGCGCGATGGTCTCGGCGGTGTCGCCCACATAGTCGCGCGACCAGCGGAACAGGGCCGGGTCCGTCCGTTCCTCGATCAGCCCGCGGATCATGGCCGGCTTGGCGTGCCGGAAGTCCAGCGTGCCGGTCATGGCGGCCAGCGCATAGCCGCGGTCGGGATCGGGCACGCGGCGGAAATAGTCGACGATCAGCGCCAGCTTGTCGTTGCGCCCGGGCGTGTAGGACAGCCGGTCGAGCAGCTCGGCGAAGCGGTTCATCCGCCTGCCTCGTCCGGTTTCAGGTCCCCGCCGCGCGGGCCTTCGCCGTCCTCCTCGTCATAGCCGGCCAGGTGCAGCGGCTTGGCCTTCAGGCCGGCGAGACCGGCCCAGTGCACCAGCGGCTCCTCGCGGCCGTGGGTCACCCACACCTCCTGCGGCGACAGCTCCAGCAGGGTCGCGGTCAGCTCGTCCCAGTCGGCGTGGTCCGAGATGACCAGCGGCAGCTCGACGCCGCCCTGGCGCGCCCGGGCGCGCACCCGCATCCAGCCGCTGGCGAAGGCGTTGACCGGCTCGGGCAGGCGGCGGCTCCAGCGGTCGCCCAGCGCCGAGGGCGGCGAGATCACCACCTTGCCCATCAGCTCGTCCTTGCCCGCGTCCTTCGCGAGCCGCAGCTCGCCCAGGTCGACGCCCAGCGACCGGTAAAGCGCGCACAGCTTTTCCACGGCGCCGTGGATGTAGACCGGCGCGTCGTAGCCGGCGCGGCGCAGCAGCATGATGATCCGCTGCGCCTTGCCCAGCGCATAGGCGCCGATCAGCACGCAGCGTTCCGGGAACACCTCCAGCAGGTGCAGCGCCTTGGCGATCTCCTTCATGTCCTCGGGATGCCGGAACACGGGCAGGCCGAAGGTCGCCTCGGTCACGAACACGTCGCAGGACACCGGCTCGAACGGCGCGCAGGTGGGATCGAAGCGCCGCTTGTAGTCGCCCGAGACGACGATGCGCCTGCCGTGCGCCTCGATCACCGCCTGGGCGCTGCCCAGCACGTGCCCGGCGGGCGACAGCCAGACGGCGGCGTCGCCGATCCGTATGCGCTCGCCATAGCGCGCGGCCTGCGCGGCGGGCGTGAAGTCCTCGCCGTAGCGCGCGGCCATGATCGCCAGCGTCTCCCTCGTCGCCAGCACCGCGCCGTGGCCGGCGCGGGCATGGTCCGAATGGCCGTGGGTGACCACCGCTCTGTCCGAAGGGCGCGTCGGATCGATGTAGAAGTCGCCCGGCGGGCAGTACAGGCCCTTCGGCGTCGGGCAGACGATGTCGGTGAACGCTGTCATCGAGGCATGAACATCTGGCGGACGGGTTTCGTTTCAAGGTCAGGACGCAAAGCTCTGTTCTTATTCTGTTCCATTCCGTTAGATTAGGCCATGGAATCGTCGCATCCGCTTCCCGTCGTGCTGCCGCCCGTCTTCCGGGACTGGTTCGCCGCGCGCGGCTGGGCGATCCGGCGGCACCAGCAGGAGCTGCTGGACCTGGCGGAAGCGGGCCGCTCGGCGCTGCTGGTCGCGCCCACCGGGGCGGGCAAGACGCTGGCCGGCTTCCTGCCGCCGCTGGTCGAGCTTTATCACGAGTTGCAGGGGCCGCCGGCGGAACGGCGGCGCGGGCTGCACACGCTCTACATCTCGCCGCTGAAGGCGCTGGCCGTCGACATCGCCCGCAATCTGGAGACGCCGATCCGCGAGATGGCGCTGGCGATCCGGGTGGAGACGCGCACCGGCGACACGCCGATCGAGAAGCGCCGGCGCCAGCGCCGCGATCCGCCGGACATCCTGCTGACCACGCCGGAGCAGCTCGCCCTGCTGCTATCCCACAGGGAGGCGGGCGAGCTGTTCGGCGGCCTTCGCACCATCGTGCTCGACGAGTTGCACGCCATCGAGAACACCAAGCGCGGCGACCTGCTGGCGCTCGGGCTCGGCCGGCTGGCGAGCCTTGCCCCGCGGGCGCGCCGCGTCGGCCTGTCGGCGACGGTCGCCGATCCGGACCGGCTGCGGCGCTACCTGGTGCCCCAGTTCGCCGGCCACGACACCCTGGCGGACATGGTGGTGGCCGACCCCGGCGCGCCGCCCGACGTGGCGATCCTGCGCACAAGCGAGCGCATTCCCTGGGCCGGCCATCGCGGCGCCTACGCCATGCCCGACATCATGGCGGCCATCAAGGCGGTGCGCTCGGCGCTGCTGTTCGTCAACACCCGCTCGCAGGCCGAGACCAGCTTCCAGGCGCTGTGGCAGCTCAACGACGAGAACCTGCCCATCGCGCTCCATCACGGCTCGCTGTCGGTGGAGCAGCGCCGCAGGGTCGAGCGTCGGTGAAAGCGCCGTTGCGGCATTCGCATAG
>CAZVVC010000014.1:0-24625 GCA_964630425.1 uncultured Bifidobacterium sp.
CGGCGAGGCCCAGGATGCCTTCGCCCAGGTGCTGGCCGCCGCCGGCGTGCCGTTCGAGTGCTGCGGCACGATGGACGCCGCCGTCTCCAGCGCGGCCGGCCAGGCGCGCGAGGGCGACGTGGTCCTGCTGTCGCCGGCCTGCGCCTCGTTCGACCAGTATCCGGATTTCGAGGTGCGCGGCGACCATTTCCGCGCCCTCGTCGCCAAGCTCGCCACGGAGGCTTCCGCATGATGACCTTCGGCCGCACCGACAACAGCATCGTCAGCCGCTGGTGGTGGACCGTCGACCGCTGGCTGCTGTCGGCGATCGTCATGCTGATGGCGGCGGGCGTGCTGTTCGCCATGGCCGCCAGCCCGCCCAAGGCGCTCGGCCTGGGCCTGCCGGCGTTCCATTTCGTGCTCCGCCAACTCTATTACATGCCGCTGGCGCTGGCACTGCTGGTCGGCTTCTCCATGATGACGCCGGTAACGACCCGCCGCGTCGCCATCCTGCTGTTCGGCGTGTTCTATCTGTGCACCCTGTCGACGCTCGTCCTGGCGCCGGAGATCAAGGGCTCGCAGCGATGGCTGTTCCTCGGCGGCATGGCGATCCAGCCGTCCGAGTTCCTCAAGCCCATGTTCATCGTCACCAGCGCCTGGATGTTCGCCCAGACCAAGCGCAAGGAAGGCTTCCCCGGCACGGCCATCGCCGTCGTGCTGTGCGTCGTGGTCATGGGCACGCTCCTGCTCCAGCCCGATTTCGGCCAGGCCATCCTGATGTTCACGGTCTGGGGCGCCCAGTTCTTCCTCGCCGGCCTGCCGCTGTTCATGATCGCGGTGCTCGCGGTCGCGGGCGTCGGCGCGGTGATCGGCGCCTATCTGCTGCTGCCGCACGTGGCCAGCCGCATCGACCGCTTCCTCGATCCGGGCAGCGGCGACACCTATCAGGTCAACACCGCCATGGAGGCCTTCACCGCCGGCGGCTTCTTCGGCCGCGGCCCGGGCGAGGGCGTGGTCAAGCGCATCCTGCCCGACGCCCATACCGACTTCATCTTCGCGGTGATCGGCGAGGAGTTCGGCCTCATCGCCTGCCTGATCATCGTGATGGTGTTCGCCTTCGTCGTGCTGCGCGGCTTCGTCAAGGTGATGCGCGAGGACGACCCGTTCCTGTTCCTCGCCAGCGCCGGCCTCATCGTGCTGTTCGGCATGCAGGCGATCATCAACATCTGCGTGAACATCCAGCTCATGCCGGCCAAGGGCATGACCCTGCCTTTCGTCTCCTATGGCGGCTCCTCGCTCCTGTCCATGGCGCTGACCATGGGCATGCTGCTGTGCTTCACCCGCCGCAACCATTACGGCTCGATCGGGAGGTCGCCGGTATGATCGCCCGTCCCCCGCGCATCGTCCTCGCCGCCGGCGGCACCGGCGGCCACATGTTCCCGGCCCTCGCCGTCGCCGAGGTGCTGAAGCGGCGCGGCGTCGAGCCCGTGCTGGTCACCGACGACCGGGGCGAGCGCTATGCCGGCGGCTTCGCGGACATGGAAAAGCACGTCCTGCCCGCCGCCAACGTCACCCGCGGCAAGGTCTCGGGCGCGGTGAACCTGATGCGCGCCACCGTGGCCGCCCGCAAGCTGTTCGCCGACATGCGGCCCCTCGCGGTGATGGGCCTGGGCGGCTATGCCACCCTGCCGGCGCTGATCGCCGCGCGGCTGCGGGGCATTCCCACCTGCATCCACGAGCAGAACGCCGTGCTCGGCCGGGTCAACCGGCTGGCCGCCGGCTTCATCGACCGTATCGGCCTGTCCTTCGCCGACACCCGCCGCCTCGACGGCAAGCACCGGGGCAAGGTGATCGTCACCGGCAATCCGGTGCGCGCCGAGGTCGTGGCGGCGGCGGGCGCGGCCTATGCGCCGCCGGCCGCGACCGATCCCGTCCGCTTGCTGGTGCTGGGCGGCAGCCAGGGCGCCTCGGTGCTGAGCGAGGTGGTGCCCCAGGCGCTGGTCCGCCTGCCGGACGCCCTCCGCGCCCGGCTGCACGTCACCCAGCAATGCCGTCCCGAGGACATCGACGCCGTGCGCGACATCTACGCGAAATCCGCCGTCGCCAGCGATCTGGCGCCGTTCTTCTCCGACGTCGCCGCGCGCCTGGTCGACAGCCATCTGGTCATCGCCCGGGCCGGCGCCTCGACCATCAGCGAGCTGGAGGTCACCGGCCGCCCCTCCATCCTGGTGCCGCTTCCCGGCGCGATGGACGACCACCAGACCGCCAATGCGTCCTCGCTGGCCACCGCCGGCGGCGCCTGGGTCATCCGCCAGCCGGATTTCACGCCGGATGAGCTGGCCGGCCGGATCGAGGCGCTGGTGAACGGCCAGGGCGCGCTCGCCGCCGCCGCCGCCGCCGCCCGTGGCCGCGCCGCGCCCGATGCGGCCGAGCGGCTTGCCGACATGGTCCTCGGCCTCGCCAACCAGCGGCTGGACAGCCGCTCGGAGGCCGAGGGTGCGCTGCCCGCCGGCGACGGCCCGCTGTCGCGCGAGTGGAGGGCCGCATGAGAAAGCCGCTTCCCATCGACATCGGCACCATCCATTTCGTCGGCATCGGCGGCATCGGCATGAGCGGCATCGCCGAGGTGATGCGCAACCTGGGCTACAGCGTGCGCGGGTCCGACCTGTCCGAGAACGCCAATGTGAAGCGCCTGCGCGGCCTCGGCATCGACGTGGCCATCGGCCATGCGGGCGAGAACATCGCCGACGCGAGCGTGGTGGTGATCTCCAGCGCGGTGAAGCCGGACAACCCGGAAGTGGTCGCCGCCCGCGAGAACCTGATCCCGGTCGTGCGCCGCGCCGAGATGCTGGCCGAGCTGATGCGCCTGAAATGGTGCATCTCCATCGCCGGCACCCACGGCAAGACCACCACCACCTCGATGATCGCCGCGGTGCTGGACGCCGCCGCGCTCGATCCCACCGTCATCAACGGCGGCATCATCAACGCCTACGGCACCAATGCGCGCCTGGGCGAGGGCGAGTGGATGGTGGTCGAGGCCGACGAGTCCGACGGCACCTTCGTCAAGCTGCCCGCCATGCTGGCCGTGGTCACCAACATCGACCCCGAGCACATGGAGCATTACGGCACCTTCGACGCGCTGCGCGACGCCTTCAAGCAGTTCGTCGAGCGCACGCCGTTCTACGGCAGCGCCATCCTGTGCATCGACCATCCCGAGGTGCAGACGCTGGTCGGCCGCATCTCCGACCGGCGCGTCGTCACTCACGGCATGAGCGCCCAGGCCGACGTGCGGGCGCGCAACGTGTCCTACACGGAAGGCATCGCCCATTTCGACGTCGAGATCGCCGACCGCAAGAAGAACGAGACCCGCCGCATCGACGGCCTCAGCCTGCCCATGCCGGGACGCCATAACGTGGTGAATTCGCTGGCCGCCGTGTCGGCCGCCATGATCCTCGGCCTGTCCGACGAGGCGGTACGCAGGGCGTTCTCCAACTTCGGCGGCGTCGGCCGGCGCTTCACCAAGGCGGGCGAGGTCGGCGGCTACACCATCATCGACGACTACGCCCATCATCCGGTCGAGATCGCCGCCGTGCTCGCCGCGGCGCGCGAGGCCTATCGCGGCCGCGTCATCGCCATCGTCCAGCCGCATCGCTACACCCGCCTGCAAAGCCTGCTCGAGGGCTTCTCCACCTGCTTCAACGACGCGGATTCGGTGGTCATCACCGACGTCTATCCGGCGGGCGAGCAGCCGATCCCGGGCAGCGGCGGCAAGGAGCTGGCGGACGGCATCCGCTTGCGCGGCCACCGCGACGTGCGCCACATCGCCGGCGAGGCCGAGCTGGCCGAGACGGTCGCCGAGCTGGCCAGGCCCGGCGACGTGGTGGTGTGCATGGGCGCGGGCAGCATCTCCGCCTGGGCCAACGCCCTGCCGAAGCGTCTGGAAGGAGGGGCGGCATGATGGCGGCGGCCCTGAGGCGCGAGACTCTCGTCGACCGGCTGCCCGCGGTGCGCGGCACCTACGAGGAAGCCGTGCCGCTGGCCAACCTGACGTGGTTCCGTGTGGGCGGCCCGGCCGAGGTGCTGTTCCGCCCGGCCGACGAGGACGATCTCGGCCATTTCCTGGCGAACCGCCCGGCGGACGTGCCCTTCACCGTCATCGGCGTCGGCTCGAACCTGCTGGTGCGCGACGGCGGCGTGCCCGGCGTGGTCATCCGCCTCAGCCGCGCCTTCGCCCGCGTCACCGTCTCCGGCACCAGCGTCACCGCCGGCGCCTCGGCGCCCGACGTCAACGTGGCGCTGGCCGCCCGCGACGCGGGGCTGGCCGGCCTCGAATGCCGGCGCGGCGTGCCCGGCGCCATCGGCGGCGCGATCAAGATGAACGCGGGCTCCTATGGCCGCGAGATCGCCGACGTGTTCGTCGAGGCCGTCGCCTATGCGCCGGACGGCGCCTGCCATGTCCTGACCGCCTTCGACCTGGCGTTCTCCTACCGTCACAGCGCGCTGCCGGATGCCTGGATCGTCACCTCGGCCACCCTGCGCGGCACGCCGGACGATCCGGCCGAGATCGCCCGCCGCATGGAGGACATCTCGGACCAGCGCGACGCGACCCAGCCCAAATCGCGCACCGGCGGCAGCACCTTCAAGAATCCGGCGGGCCAGAAGGCCTGGGAGCTGATCGACGCGGCCGGCTGCCGCGGCCTGCGCGTCGGCGGCGCCCAGATGTCCGAGCTGCACTGCAACTTCATCGTCAACACCGGCGACGCGACGGCGGCCGACATCGAGGCGCTGGGCGAGGAAGTCCGCCGCCGGGTGCTGGAGACCTCCGGCGTCAGCCTGGAATGGGAGATCAAGCGGATCGGCGAACAGGGAGGCATCCGATGAAGCCTCACGTCGCGGTCATCAAGGGCGGCTGGTCCGCCGAGCGGGAGGTCTCGCTGGTCTCGGGCGCCGCGGCGGCCAAGGCGCTGGCCGCGCGCGGCTACAGGGTGACCGAGATCGACGCGGGCCATGACCTGGCGCAGATGCTCGCCGAGGTGAAGCCGGACGCGGTGTTCAACGCGCTGCACGGCCGCTGGGGCGAGGACGGCTGCGTCCAGGGCATCCTGGAGGTGCTGGAGATTCCCTACACCCATTCGGGCGTCATGGCCTCGGCCGTCGCCATGAACAAGCCGGTGGCCAAGCGCATGTGCGCCGCCGTCGGCGTGCCGGTTGCCGAGGACAGGGTCGTCGCTTCGAAGGACCTGTTCAGGGCCGATCCCCTGCCGCGTCCCTATGTGGTGAAGCCCATCGACGAGGGATCGAGCGTGGGCGTCGTCATCATGAAGCCGGGCGACAACACCTTCAGCCCCGATATGGACGGGCCGTGGCGCCAGAACGCCGAGGTGATGGTCGAGCGCTACATCGCCGGGCGCGAGCTGACCTGCGCCGTCATCGGCGACCGCCCGACGAAGGGTGTCACCGAGCTGCGGCCGAAGCGCGGCTTCTACGATTACGAGGCCAAGTACAGCGACGGCATGACCGAGCACGTCATTCCCGCGCCGGTCCCGGCGGACGTCTACGAGCGGATCCAGGCCCTCGCGCTCGCCGCCCACCGGGCGCTGGGCTGCCGCGGCGTGAGCCGGGCCGATTTCCGCTACGACGACACCGAGGGCGGCACCGGCGAGCTGATCCTGCTGGAGGTGAACACCCAGCCGGGCATGACGCCGCTGTCGCTGGTGCCGGAGATGGCCGCCTATGAGGGCATCTCGTTCGAGGACCTGGTGGTGTGGATGGTGGAGGACGCGTCATGTCGCCGCTGAACCCTGGACGCATATTGACCGGCGCCCGCGACCGCGCCCGGGCGAAGCCGCAGATGACCGACCGCGAGGCCCAGGCCGCCTCGTTCATCCGCCGGCGCCGGATACGGAGCATGCGCCGCATCGGCGTCTCGGTGGGCGGCGCGGTGCTGGTCATCGGCGGGCTGTGGATGTGGGCGGCGGGCACCTTCTCGGCCATCGCCGCGGCGGCGCCGGGCATGATCCCCAGCATCTCGGATCTTTCGGGCCTGACCGTCACCAGGCTGGACATCGCCGGGACGAAGAACCTGGAGCCGGAGGAGATCATCATCGCGGCCGGCATCGAGGACGGCCAGAAGATCGGCGACATCGACCTCGACGTGGTGCGCGAGCGGGTGGAATCGGTGGGCTGGGTCCGCCAGGCGCGGGTCTCGCGCATCCTGCCCGGCACAATCCAGATCCAGGTCGCCGAGCGCGTTCCCTATGCCTTCTGGCAGGAGAAGCGGAAGCTGCGCCTGATCGATCGCGACGGCGTCGAGATCACCCAGCAGGGGCTGGTGCATTTCGCCAGGCTGCCGCTCGTCGTCGGCAAGGGCGCGCCGAAGCACGCGCGCGCGCTGTTCGAGGTGATGGAAGGCGAGCCCGAGCTGGCCCGGCGGGTCAAGGCGGCCGTGCGGGTCGGCGACCGCCGCTGGGACCTGCATTTCGACAACGGCACGACCGTCCGCCTGCCCGAGAAGGGCGCCGCCGATGCCTGGCACCGGCTGGCCGGGATGGAGAAAGACCAGGGGATCATGGAGCGGGACATCGTCTCGGTCGACATGCGGCTGGCCGACCGGGTCACCGTCCGCATGACCGCCGAGGCGGCGCAGGCGCGCAAGGAAGAAGAAGCGGCGGCCGCCAAGGCCGCGAAGGCACTGAAGGCAAACAAAGGCTGAGGAGGCAACGCATGTCGTCGGGTAAAGGTGGGTTGGTTGCAGCGCTCGACATCGGGTCGACCAAGATCTGTTGCTTCATCGCCCGCGTGGACGATGAGGGCGGCATCAGGGTCGCGGGCATCGGCCATCAGGTGTCGGAGGGCATGCGCTGCGGCGCGGTCGTCGACATCGAGGCCGTGGAAGCGTCCGTCCGCGCCGCCGCCGACGCCGCCGAGCGCATGTCGGGCGAGACCATCCGCCGCGCCTTCGTCAACGTCTCCAGCGGCTTCCCCAATTCGGAAGCGATCCATGTGGAGGTGAAGATCGCCGGCCATCAGGTGGGCGAGAACGACATCCGCCACGCCCTCGACGAGGCCCGCCGCAAGGCCGAGCTGCTCGAGCGCGAGGTGCTGCACACCATTCCGGTGACCTATTCCATCGACGGCTCGCGCGGCATCCGCGACCCGCGCGGCATGTATGGCGACCGCCTCGGCGTCGACATCCACGTGGTCACCGCCGCCAGCGGCCCGCTGCGCAACCTCCAGCTCTGCATGGAGCGCGGCCATCTGGGCATCGCCGGCCTGTGCGTCTCGCCCTATGCCTCGGGCCTGTCCTGCCTGGTCGAGGACGAGCGCCAGATGGGCGTCACCCTGATCGACATGGGCGGCGGCACCACCACCATCGCCGTCTTCATGGAGGACGCGCTGGTCTATACCGACGTGGTGCCGATCGGCGGCCAGCACATCACCAACGACATCGCCCGCGGCCTGCTGACCCCGATCGCCGACGCCGAGCGGCTGAAGACGCTGCACGGCAGCGCGCTGCGCGGCTCGTCCGACGACCGCGAGATGATCACCATCGCCCAGATGGGCGAGGCCGAGCGCGACCACACCCAGAGCGTGCCGCGCTCCATGCTGACCGGCATCATCCAGCCGCGGGTCGAGGAGATCTTCGAGGCGGTGCACGAGCGGCTGATCGCCTCGGGCTTCGACCAGGTCGCCGGCAAGCGCGTCGTCCTCACCGGCGGCGGCAGCCAGCTCCAGGGCGTGCGCGAGCTCGCCACCCGCATTCTCGATAAACAGGTCCGCCTGGGCCGTCCGCTGCGCGTGGACGGTCTCGCCGAGGCAACCGTCGGACCCGCTTTTGCCACCTGTGCAGGTTTGTTGGCCTACGCGGCACAGGGGTTCGTCCGCAAGGGCACCATGACGACGACCACCATGCTGGCTCCGCCGGAGTCCAGAAGCACCATGGCCCGCGTAAGCCAATGGATCCGTGAGAACTTCTAACCCGGGCGTCCCCCAGCCCAAGGAGACCGAAAATGGCCATTAACCTCAGCATGCCGGCGATCACCGAGCTCAAGCCGAAGATACTCGTCGTCGGTGTCGGCGGCGCAGGCGGCAACGCCGTCAACAACATGATCCGTTCCAAGCTGGAAGGCGTGGAATTCGTCGTCGCCAACACCGACGCCCAGGCGCTCGGCAACTCCGAGTGCCAGCGCCGCATCCAGCTCGGCGTGCAGATCACGCAGGGCCTGGGCGCCGGCGCCCGTCCCGACATCGGCGCGGCGGCGGCGCAGGAAGCCATCGATCATCTGCGCGAGCCGCTCGCCGGCTCGCACATGGCGTTCATCACGGCCGGCATGGGCGGCGGCACCGGCACCGGTGCCGCCCCCGTCATCGCCAAGATGGCGCGCGAGCAGGGCATCCTCACCATCGGCGTCGTCACCAAGCCGTTCCAGTTCGAAGGCTCGCGGCGCATGACCATCGCCGAGGAGGGCATCGAGGAGCTGCAGAAGTACGTCGACACCCTGATCGTCATCCCGAACCAGAACCTGTTCCGCCTGGCGAACGAGAAGACCACCTTCGCCGACGCCTTCAACATGGCGGACAACGTGCTGCATTCGGGCGTGCGCGGCATCACCGACCTGATGGTCATGCCCGGCCTCATCAACCTGGACTTCGCCGACGTGCGGACCGTGATGATGGAGATGGGCAAGGCGATGATGGGCACCGGCGAGGCCGAGGGCGACACCCGCGCCATCGAGGCCGCGGAGGCCGCCATCAACAACCCGCTGCTCGACGAGGTGTCGATGAAGGGCGCCCACGGCGTGCTCATCAACATCACCGGCGGCATGGACCTGACCCTGTTCGAGGTCGACGAGGCGGCCAACCGCATCCGCAGCGAGGTGGACCCGGACGCCAACATCATCGTCGGCTCGACCTTCAACGAGTCCATGAACGGCCGCATGCGGGTGTCGGTGTTCGCCACCGGCATAGAGGCCGAGCAGGCCGCCCGCGCGACCGCCACGACCGTCATGTCGTTCCCCACCATGCCGGCCCAGCCGCGCCCCATGCCGGCGATGCCCGCCTATAATGGCGGCGCCGCCACCGCGACCGCGCTGCACCTCCCGGCCACGGCCATGGCCGCGCCGCAGCCCGCCATGATGCAGGCGCCGGTGGCGCCCGCGGCCGTCGCCGAGGAAGCCGAGGTCGAGGAGACGCTGACCCTCGACGTGGCGGACATGGTGGTCGAGGAAGCGGCTCCCGCGCCGGCCCCGGCCGATATCGCGCCGACGCGCGAGGCGGCCTCGGCCGCGCCGCGCGAGCCCATGGCCCGCAAGGCCGACGCGTTCTTCGCGCCGCCGCGCCCGATGGAGCCGGAGCGGACCGCGGAGCCGCGGCTCAACACCCGTCCCGATCCGTTCGCCGAGGCGGCCATGGCCAACGGGTCGGCCCCCGCGCCCAAGCTCAGCCTGTTCGAGCGGATGACCGGACGCGGCAAGCGGCCCGATCCGATGGCCGAGCGCACCGGCCCGCGCCTCGGCGGCCGCGAGGAAGCGCCGATGACCCTGCGCAACCCTGGACCGCGGAGCGATGCGGCGCCGGGGGCGGGCACCGAGGACCAGATCGACATCCCGGCGTTCCTGCGCCGGCAGGCGAACTGAGAAACGGCGCCGGGCAAACAGGAACGGGCGGACATCGGATGGCTTGCTTATCTCCTCACAGGCTCCTTAGAATGCGCGTCTTCGCGGATTTTGACGGGGTCGGGTGTTCGTGCTAAGCAGCCCTCCGACGTCGCCAGCCCAAGACGTCCTTGTGAGCCTGGAAAGGTGCCTGTGTGACCGTTGATCGCGTTCGACCTGGATCCCTGATGCCCCTGTCGGTCTCTAGGGGGCTGAAGTCCGCCAGGCTCAAGATTGCTGTGGCCGCCGTCGTGCTTGCGGCGGCTCTCAGCGCCTGCGGCGGGGACAAGATCGAATACGCCGACGCCGACG
This sequence comes from uncultured Bifidobacterium sp., assembly GCA_964630425.1. Taxonomy (GTDB): domain Bacteria; phylum Pseudomonadota; class Alphaproteobacteria; order SMXS01; family SMXS01; genus RI-34. The sequence continues at coordinate 9,945 of CAZVVC010000014.1, forward strand.
TCGGCACCCTCTACAACAAGGCGCACGAGTTCATGGCGGCGGGCCAGTACCGGTTCGCCGCCGTGATGTTCGACGAGGTCGAGCGGCAGCATCCCTATTCGGTGTGGGCGCGCCGGGCGACCCTGATGTCGGCCTACAACCACTATCTGTCGAACGACTATGATTCGGCGATCCTCGCCTCGCAGCGCTTCCTGGCGCTGCATCCCGGCAACCGGGACGCGCCCTACGCCTATTACCTGATCGCCATTTCCTACTACGAGCAGATCTCGGACGTGGGCCGCGACCAGAAGGCGACCCAGCAGGCGCTCGACGCGCTGAACGAGGTGATCCGCCGCTATCCCGGCACCGACTATGCCGAGGATGCGCGCCTCAAGGTCGAGCTGACCCTCGACCATCTGGCCGGCAAGGAGATGACCATCGGCCGATTCTACATGACCCAGCAGGAATACATCGCCGGCATCAGCCGCTTCCGCAAGGTGGTCAAGGATTTCCAGACCACCAGCCAGGTGCCGGAGGCGCTGCACCGCCTGGTCGAGTGCTATCTGGCGGTCGGCCTCAACCTCGAGGCCCAGAAGGCGACCGCGGTGCTGGGCTACAATTTCCCCGACAGCAAGTGGTTCCAGTACAGCTATGACGTGCTGGAGGGCAAGGGGCTGGAGCCTCTCGACCTGCCCGAGGACAAGGGACCCCATGGCGGCGCGGGCAATTTCTTCGAATGGCTCTTCTGAGTCGCCCCTGACCGGCGGCCGGGGCCGCGCATGCTGACGGCGCTGGCCATTCAGAACATCGTGCTGATCGACCAGCTCGCGCTGGAATTCCAGCCCGGCCTGAGCGTGCTCACCGGCGAGACCGGCGCGGGCAAGTCCATCCTGCTCGACTCGCTCGGCCTGGTGACCGGCGAGCGCGCCGACAGCGGCCTGGTGCGGGCCGGCGCCGCCGGCGGCACGGTGACCGCCGAGTTCGAGCTTCCCGAGGATCATCCCGTCCACGCGGTGCTGGCGGAGCAGGGGCTGGAAGGCGGCCGCGCGCTGCTGCTGCGCCGCCAGCTCGGCGCCGACGGGCGCAGCCGCGCCTTCGTCAACGACCAGCCGGTGGGCGTCGCGCTCCTGTCGCGCATCGGCGGCCTGCTGGTGGAGATTCACGGCCAGCAGGGCCAGCTCGGCCTGCTCAACCCGTCCAATCACCGGGCGCTGCTCGACGCCTTCGGCGGCCTGCGGCCGCAGCTCGCCGAGGTGCAGGCCGCCTACCGCACGTTCCGCGAGGCGCGCGAGATGGTGGACGAGGCGCGCGAGCGCCTGGCCAGGGCGCGCGCCGACGAGGACTATCTGCGCCACGCCGCCGAGGAGCTGTCCGCCCTGGCGCCGCGGCCGGGCGAGGAGGAGGAGCTGGCCGAGAGCCGGACGCTGATGATGCATGGCGAGCAGATCGCCGGCGAGCTGGGCGAGGCGATCGCGGCGGTATCGGGCGACGGCGGCGCCGAGGCCAGCCTGCGCACCGCCATGCGCCGCCTGGAGCGGGTCGCCGAGAAGGCGGGCGGACGGCTCGACCCGGTGATCGAGGCGCTGAACCGGGGCTTCACCGAGATCGAGGAAGCCTCGCGCGCGCTCGAGGCGGTCGCGCGCGACCTGGAATTCGACCCGCGCGTGCTCGAGCGTGTGGAGGAGCGGCTGTTCGCCCTGCGCGCCGCCGCCCGCAAGCACAACTGCGCGGTCGAGGCGTTGCCGGCCGTCCATGACGCGATGGTCGCACAGCTTCGGGCGCTGGAGACCGGCGAGCAGGGGCTGGACGCGCTGGAGCGGACGCTGGAGCGCGCGGAGGCGGATTTCGCCGGCAGGGCCGAGGCGCTGGGCGCCGCGCGCCGGGCGGCGGCGGTCCGCCTCGACGAGGCCGTGATGGCCGAGCTGCCGCCGCTGAAGCTGGAGCGCGCCACCTTCCGGACCGCGCTCGCCCGCCTGCCGCGCGAGCGCTGGTCGGCCTCGGGCGCCGACGAGGTGCAGTTCGAGGTGGCGACCAATCCCGGCTCGGCCGCGGGGCCGCTGTCGAAAATCGCCTCGGGCGGCGAGCTGTCGCGCTTCGCCCTTGCGCTCAAGGTGGTGCTGGCCGAGGCGGACAGCCCGACCACGCTGATCTTCGACGAGATCGACCAGGGCGTGGGCGGCGCGGTCGCCGCCGCGGTGGGCGAACGGCTGGCGCGGCTGAGCGCCCAGGCGCAGGTGCTGGTGGTGACGCACTCGCCCCAGGTCGCCGCGCGCGGGTCGCGGCACCTGCGGGTCGGCAAGACGGTGGTCGGCGACGCGACGGTGACGCGCGTCGAGCCATTGCCGCCGGACGAGCGCCGCGAGGAGATCGCGCGTATGCTGGCGGGCGCGAAGGTGACCGACGAGGCGCGGGCGGCGGCGACGCGCCTGCTGGAAGGCGCGGAGGGATAGTGGAACGGCCGATCGAGGACATGACGCTGGAAGAAGCGGGCGCGGAGCACCAGCGCCTCGCCGGGGAAATCCGCCGGAACGACGAGCTGTACTACGCCAAGGACGCGCCGGTGCTCTCGGACGCGGACTATGACGCGCTGCGCGCCAGGCTGCTGGCGATCGAGGCGAAATATCCCGAGCTCATCACGCCCGAGAGTCCCAGCCAGAAGGTGGGCATCGCGCCGTCGGCGGGCTTCGCCAAGGTGCGCCATGCCCGGCCCATGCTCTCGCTGGGCAATGCGTTCGACGATCAGGACGTGCGGGATTTCGTCGACCGGGTGCGGCGGTTCCTCGGCCTCGCGGCCGACCAGGCCGTCGACATCGTCGCCGAACCCAAGATAGACGGACTGTCCTGTTCATTGCGCTACGAGAAGGGCCGGCTGGTGCTGGCCGCGACGCGCGGCGACGGGCAGGAAGGCGAGGACGTCACCGCCAACGTCCGCACCATCGCCGACATCCCCGATACGCTGCGGGGCGCCGGCTGGCCGGATGTGTTCGAGGTGCGGGGCGAGGTCTACATGACCAAGCCTGACTTCCTGAAGCTCAACGAGGCGCAGGAGGCGGCGGGCAAGCCGCGCTACGCTAACCCGCGCAATTCCGCCGCCGGCTCGCTCCGCCAGCTCGATCCCGAAATCACCCGCACGCGCCGCCTGCGTTTCTTCGCCTGGGGCTGGGGCGACGTCTCCGGCGTGCCCGCCGACCGGCAGAGCGGCGTGATGGCGCTGATCGCGTTGTGGGGCCTGCCGGTCAATCCCGAGCTGACCGTGTGCGATACGGTGGAGACGGCGCTGGCCGTCTACCGGCGCATCGGCGAGCTGCGCGCCGAACTGCCCTACGACATCGACGGCGTGGTGTACAAGGTCGACCGGCTCGACTGGCAGGAGCGGCTCGGCATGGTCAGCCGCGCGCCGCGCTGGGCCATCGCCCACAAATTCCCCGCCGAGCAGGCCCAGACCGTGCTGCACAAGATCGACATCCAGGTCGGCCGGACGGGCGCGCTGACGCCTGTCGCCAAGCTGGAGCCGGTGACGGTGGGCGGCGTCGTCGTCCAGAACGCCACGCTGCACAACGAGGACGAGATTCGCCGCAAGGACATCAGGGAAGGCGACACCGTCATCATCCAGCGCGCCGGCGACGTCATCCCCCAGGTGGTCGCGGTGGTCCTGGACAAGCGGCCGAAGGATGCCGCCGACTATGTGTTCCCCACGCTCTGCCCGGTCTGCGGCTCCCATGCCGAGCGCGAGGAGGGCGAGGTGGTGCGGCGCTGCACCGGCGGCCTGATCTGCGAGGCCCAGCGGGTCGAGCGGCTGCGGCATTTCGTCTCGCGCGACGCCTTCGACATCGAGGGGCTGGGCGAGAAGCAGATCGCCGCCTTCTGGCGCGAGAAGCGCATCGACAGCCCGGCCGACATCTTCCGCCTCGCCGAGACCGAGAAGACCTCGCTGAAGCGCCTGGATATGATGGAAGGCTGGGGCAAGACCTCGGTCGCCAACCTGTTCGCCGCCATCGACGCGCGCCGGACCATCGGCCTCGACCGTTTCCTCTACGCCCTCGGCATCCGCCATATCGGCCAGGAGAACGCCCGCCTGCTGGCGCGGCACTACCTGTCCATCGGCGCGCTGAAGGAGGCGATGGCGGCGGCGCAGGACGCGGAGAGCGACGCGCGGCGCGAGCTCCTGGACATCGACGGCATCGGCCCCAAGGTCGCCGAGGCGCTGCTCGACTTCTTCGGCGAGGCGCACAACCTCGCGGTGGTCGACGACCTGCTGTCGCAGGTGACCGTCACCGATTTCGAGCCGCCGCGCATGGACACCTCCGTCGCCGGCAAGACGCTGGTGTTCACCGGCACCCTGGAGAAGATGACCCGCGACGAGGCCAAGGCCCGGGCGCAGGCCATGGGCGCCAAGGTCGCCGGCTCGGTGTCGAAGAAGACCGACCTGGTGATCGCCGGTCCCGGCGCCGGTTCCAAGCTGGCCCAGGCGCAGAGCCTGGGCGTGCCGGTGATCGACGAGGACGCCTGGATCGAGATGGCTGGCCTCTGAGGCGTCAGACCGGATGGGCGGCGATCGCGAAGTCGAAGCCGAAGCGCAGTCCGTCCGATGCCCGCGCCATGTCCAGGGCGCGGCGGCGCAGGCTGGCGATGCTGGCCTCGAGGGCGGCGGCGAGATCCCTGTCCGGCAGGGCGGACAGGCAGCGGCGGCACATGTCGAGTTGGCTGTTCACGAAGCGCGCCTTGTAGCGGATGGGAAAGCGCCGTGCGTGCGCGACCCTGAACCCCGCCCGCTTCAGCCGCGCCGCCATCCATTCGCCCGGATATTCCCGGTACGGCCGTTCGCCGGCGAGCAGGAGGCAGGCATCGCGCATCCGCCCGATCTCGTAGATCATGCGCCCCGCGTCGCCGGACGGTTCGGCCTGGACGTAAGGCTCGACGCCGATCAGATAGAGCACCCGGCCCGTCAGTTGCCGGAGGCGATGGAACATCTCCTCCTGGAAATAGGGAGAAAATCGCTCGATCGCGCCCAGCAGATAGTCCGCGAGAACGGTGTCGTACACCTCGCCCGCCAGCAGCCGCTCGTCCGCCCAGTTGCCAACGACGATACGGTCGGCGGGCCGCATCCACGCCGCGACCGCGTCGTGGACCTCTTCCGCATGGGCCTGCGCGCCGGTGACGGCCGTCCAGCGGTCGGTCCCGAGCGAGGCGGCCCAGGTGAGCGAGTTCACGCCGGTGCCGGCATCGAGGAAGCTGCCCCAGGCAGCATCGCCCTGTAGCGAGGCGATGTGCCTGTAAAGCAGCGACGTCCTGACGTTCGCCCCGTGCACCCGTCAGAACGCCCCGCGCACGCCGAAGGTGATGCGCCGGCCCGGCAGGGGCGCGACGTTGGTGATGAACGAGGCGTGATTGAACGCAAGTTCGTTCAGCAGGTTCGTGCCGCGCACATAGATCTGCGCGTTGGTCCTGCCCTGTCCGATCTGGTAGGCGAGCGTGGCGTTCAGCATGTCGTAGCCCGCCGTTGCCGTCTCGAACGACGCGATCTTGCCCTGCTCGAAGACATGGTAGAACTCCAGCTCCGCCGACAGCCCGTTCCATGATCCTTCGGCCTTCGCGCCCAGCCGTCCCGCCGGGATGCGCGGCAGGTCGCCGCCGCCCTGCGTCAGCTTGCCGCGCACGAAATCGCCGAACACGGAGAGGGCAAGCGCGCCGCTGAACCGGTGGGTGATCTCGCCGTCGATGCCGATGAACCGCACGTCGTTCTGGGCATAGCGGATCAGGCGGAAATCCTCGAACTGGTCGAGCGTGTCCGCACAGATGTAGCGATCGACCGCGTTGATGAAGACGCCGATGTCGAAGGTGGTGGCGCCGCCGGTCTTCCTGAAGCTCAGATCGGCCGCGTGGGACGTCTCCTTCGTCAGGGCGGCGTCGCCGATCTCATAGGTGTTGGTCGCTAGGTGGACGCCGCGGGCGAACAGCTCCTGCGCCGTCGGCGCGCGCTGCGACCGGGACAGCGAGAGCGCCAGCGAGTAGTCCGCCGCGATGTCCCAGACGGCGGACGCGGACACCGAGAACGGATCGTGGCTGGCCGCGGCGGCGTTCACCGGCTTGATCTTCTGGCTCTCGTAGCGGGCCGCGACCTCCAGCCGCAGATTGTCGAGCCGAAGCTCCTCGAGGATGAAGAAGCCGACATTGCGCGTGTCGCTTTCCGGCAGGAAGGCCTCCTCGCCGAGGGCGCTGAACTCGCTGTCGGAATACTGGACGCCGACGACGCCGCTCAGACGACCGATGGGCGAATGCTCGACCTCGAGCCGGCCGTCCCAGCCCTTGTTCCTGAACGTCGTCGCGACTTCCTCGCCCTCGATCTCGTCGTGCTCGTAGTCCGTCACGCCGGCGCGCAGCTTGATCTTCTCGATGCCGGCGAACGGGTTGCGGTACTCGCCGCGGATGTCGAAGCGATCGCTGCGCAGCTTCACGAAGGGAACGTCGTGATGATCCTCGTCGCCGTGATCGTGATCGTGGTCGTCGTCGCCGTGGTCATGGCCGCCGCAATGCAGGTGGCTGCCGTGCGGATGGCAGGATTCGTATTCGTGGCTGTGACCGGGAATGCCGTATTCGCTGCGCTGGCGGGTGTAGGCGACGCCGAAATAGCCGTTGTCGCCGATGATCGACGCGCCGACGCTGCCGGTCGAGGTCTCGTTGTACGAGCCGTCCACATGGCTGTCCGTCCAGCCGGGCACCTTGTAGTCGTTGGTGTCGCGCAGGACGCCTTCGGCGTGGAAGGCGACATTGCCGGTGCCGACCGTGATCCCGGCGACGCCGGCCAGCTCGTCGTCTCCGGTGCCGGCCCGGAATTCGGCCACGCCTTCGATGCCGTTCTCCGGCACCGCGGTGGGAATCTTGTCGTCGATCAGGTTGATGGCGCCGCCGATGGCGCCGCCGCCATACAGCAGGGCGCTGGGGCCGCGCAGCACCTCGATCCGGCGCAGCAGCAGCGGCTCGCCGACGACCGCATGATCCGGAGAGACCTGCGAGGCGTCGAGCACTTCCGAACTGTCCGACAGCACCTTCACGCGGGGCGCGGTCTGGCCGCGGATCACCGGGCGCGACGCGCCGGCGCCGAAGCTGTCCATGTTGACGCCGGGGATGCCGGCCAATGTCTCGCCCAGCGTCGCGCGGCGTTCGTGGACCAGCGCGTCGCCATCGAGCGCGGCGACCGGCGCCGCCACCTCGCTGGCCTCCCGATCCAGCGGCAGGGCCCGCACCACGATGGTGGCGGGATCGTTCTTCGCGGCGTCCTGTGCCTGGGCACCCGTGCCGTTGAGGGCGTATGCGCTCGCGGCGCAAAGCAGCACGTGTCGGAATTTCATGTGGGTTTACTCCCTTTGTCGTGTTTTTTCCGGTGTGTGTGCCGGCCGCCTGTCGCGGCGGGCGTCAGTGATGCGGCGTGCCGTTCGGGTACGCCGCGACCTCGTCGGCGAGGCGCGCGAGGAACGCGCTCAGGGCCGGCGGGCCATACAGGTCCATGAGGTGCGGCACGGCGTGCACCAGCACGGCCGAAAGGATCGCGTCCTTCTCGATCCCCCGCCGGAGACAGGCGTCGAAAGTCGCGCGATAGGCGTCGAACGCATCCTCGAACCCCGTGGGCCTCGCCGCGCCGGTCCCGTGCCCCATCGCTGTATCCGTCACGCATCTCTCCCTTGGCGCGCATCATGGCTGCTAGAAAGATATGTTATAACGTATCATTTACAGATGACAAGCGGGCATGGAATGGCCATGCGGGCAGGAGCCGCATGGCTGACCGGAACGCTCAAGGGCAGGGCCTGCGACGCGGCCTCGCTTCCCCTCAGGCCATTACCTCCCCCTCAGCCGTCATCCTGCCGGAGGGCAGGGCGACGGCTGGAGAGCGGGAGAATGACGAGGGAAACTGCCGGCAGCCGGCGGCCCCGCGGCGGGCTCAGCGAAGCGAGAATGCCGGCGGCGGCACGGCCTCGGCCGGCTTGTCCCTGGCTAGCTTCAGCCGGATCTCGCCCATGCCGCCATGCAGCAGCAGGTCGATCGCCTCCCTGGCCATGTCGCGGGGCGTCATGGTGGACGCCTGCTTCAGCTCCGAGGGAAGGAGGTCGCTGGAGAATCCGCCGGGGCAGATGGCGTTGAGGCGCACCGGCCCGTCCGCATAGGCCAGCGCCAGGCTCCTCACCAGGCCGATGAGGGCGTGCTTGGTCATGGCATAGACCGGATCGAAATGGATGGGGATGAGGCCGGCGGCCGAACTGGTCACCGTGATGGCGCCGCCGCCCGCCGCCTCCATGCGCGGCAGCAGGGCATGGATGCCGAAGAACACCCCGTCCGCGTTGACCGCCTGCATCCGCCGGTAACGCTCGGGCGTCACCTCGTCCAGCCGGGCGGGCGCCAGCGCCGCGCTGACCGGGCGGGTCATGATGCCGGCGTTCAGATGGGCATAGTGGACCGGCCCCATCCGCGCTTCCACGTCGGCCACCGTCTCCTGCCAGGCGGCGGGCGAGGACACGTCCAGGTGCCAGAACCGGCCGCCGACCCGCCCGGCCGTGTCGCGGCCCTCCGCGTCGTTCACATCCAGCACGGCGACCCTGGCGCCGGCTTCCGCCGCCAGTTCCGCGGTCGCCGCGCCCAGCCCCGTCGCCCCGCCGGTGACGAGCACGACCGTGTCCGCAAATTCCGCCATCATGATTCTCCCCGCGTCGCTGAAGCGGGAATACTGTCATGCGATCCAGTTTTTTCCGAGCCCATATTGCATGGCGCGACGGAGGGGCGGCCGGTTCAGGGTCTGCCCAGCACCAGCGTCACCCATTCGCCCACGGGATAGCGCCTGAGCAGCCGCATGCCGCGGTGCCGGTAGGCGGCGAGGACGCCGGCTTCCTGGTGGCGCAGGAAGCCCGAGAGCACCAGCACGCCGCCGGGCTCCAGCGCGGCGGTCAGGTCGCCGGCGAGCTGGACCAGCGGCCGGGCCAGGATGTTGGCGGCGATCAGGTCGTAGGGGCCGCGCTCGCGGATCGCCGGATGGCGCATGCCCACCGCCGTCACCACGTCGATGCGCCCGCCCACGCCGTTGCCGACGGTGTTGCCGATGGCGACCTTCACCGCCTCCGGGTCGATGTCGCTGGCCAGCACCCGGCAGGGCCAGGCCTTGGCCATCGCCATGGCGAGGATGCCGCTGCCCGATCCCACGTCCAGCGGGTTGTGGATGCGCCGGGTCCGCGCGAGCCGGTCGATGGCGCGCAGGCAGCCCGCCGTGGTCTCGTGCTGGCCGGTGCCGAAGGCCATGCCGGCGTCGATCAGGATGGCATAGCGGTCGAGCGCGGGCCGGGGATGATGGCTGCCGTGGACATAGAAGCGGCCGGCGCTCACCGGGCGGTGATGCTTGAGGGACTCGGCCACCCAGTCGACCGGCTCCAGCTCGGCCACATGGACCTTGACGTCGTCCGCCCCCAGGTCGGCCAGGACCTTGTTGAGGCGGCGGCTGAGATGGCTGCCGCTGACCGGCTGGTCGACCACCACGTCGACGCCCCAGAGCTGGTCGCCCCTGATCTCGAAGCTCATGACCACGGGCGGGCTGTCCTCGCCGCCCAGCGCCCCGAAGATGGCCTCGACCGCCGGCACCGCGACGCGCGGCACCTCCACATGCACCTGCCAGGACCCGACCTCGCTCGAGTCCTCGACTTCACTCAAGGCGTCGGCCTCGCTCAAGGCTCCGGCTCCACGAAGGAATCGAGCACGCGCTTGGTGCCGGCCTTCTCGAATTCGATTTCCAGCTTGTTGCCCTCGACGTCGATGATCCGGCCATAGCCGAACTTCTGGTGGAAAACCCGCTCGCCGACCGCGAAATGGGACGGCGCGGTCTGGCTTACCATGATCTTGTCGGCCTTGGCGATGATGGTGGGCTGCTGCGCCCGCTGCGACATGGCGCGCCTCTCGCCCAGCGAGCGGTAGTCGCCGCCGGCGAAGCCGCCGCCCGTCTCCCTCGCGCGCGGCACGCCGCCGTCATAGGCGTTGTAGCCCTGATAGTCGAAGCGGTTGCCCTGATAGAGGCCGGGCGCGGCCTCGCGCTCCACATGGGCCTCGGGCAGTTCCTCGATGAAGCGCGACGGCAGCGAGGATTGCCACTGGTTGTAGACCCGGCGGTTGGCCGCGGCGCTGATGAAGGCGCGCTCGCGGGCGCGGGTGATGCCCACATAGGCGAGGCGACGTTCCTCCTCCAGCCCGGCATTGCCGTTCTCGTCCAGCGAGCGCTGGCTGGGGAACAGGCCTTCCTCCCAGCCGGGCAGGAACACGGCGCGGAACTCCAGCCCCTTGGCGGCATGGAGCGTCATGATGTTGACCTTGTCGTCGTCGGCCATCTCGTCGACGCTGGTGGCCAGCGCCACATGCTCCAGATAGCCGGTCAGGTTCTCGAACGGCTCCATGGCGCGGATCAGCTCCTGGAGGTTGTCGAGCCGGCCCGGCGCGTCGATGGAGCGGTCGAGCTGCCACATCTCGGTATAGCCGGATTCGTCGAGGATCATCTCGGCCAGCTCGGTGTGCGGGATCGAATCCAGCAGCTTGCGCCAGCGGGCGAAATTCTCCACCAACTCGCGCAGCGCCGCGCGCGTCTTGGGGCGCTGGTCCTCGCTTTCGGCCAGCATCCCGGCGGCGACGATCAGCGGCGCCCCCTGGGCGCGCTGGACGTCGCGCAGGGCGCGCATGGTCACGTCGCCCAGGCCGCGCTTGGGCACGTTGATGATCCGCTCCAGCGCCAGGTCGTCGTCGGGCTGGTGCACCACGCGCAGATAGGCGAGGGCGTCGCGGATCTCCTGCCGCTCGTAGAACTTCAGGCCGCCCAGCACCCGGTACGGGACGCCCACGGTCATGAACCGTTCCTCGAACTCGCGGGTCTGGAAGCCGACGCGCACCAGCACGGCCATGTGGTTGTAGTGCATGCCCTCGCGGTGCAGGCTCTCGATGGTCTCGCCGACGACGCGGGCTTCCTCCTCGCCGTCCCAGACGCCGAACACCTTCACCTTGGCGCCCCGGTCGGTCTCGGTCCACAGGGTCTTGCCGAGGCGGCCGGTGTTGGCGGCGATCAGCCCCGAGGCGGCGCCCAGGATATGCGGCGTCGAGCGGTAGTTCTGCTCCAGCCGGATGATGACGGCGCCGGGGAAGTCCTTCTCGAAGCGCAGGATGTTGCCGACCTCGGCGCCGCGCCAGCCATAGATGCTCTGGTCGTCGTCGCCGACGCAGCAGATGTTGTGGTGCTTCTGCGCCAGCAGCCGCAGCCACAGATATTGCGCCACGTTGGTGTCCTGGTACTCGTCGACCAGCAGATACTTGAAGCGGCGGTGATAGTCGGCCAGCACGTCGGGATGCTGGGTGAACAGCGTGATGTTGTGCAGCAGCAGGTCGCCGAAGTCGCAGGCGTTCAGTGTCTTCAGCCGCTCCTGATAGGTCCGGTAGAGCAGCCCGCCCTTGCCGTCGAAGGAATAGATGTCCTCGTTGGGCAGCTTGTCCGGGGTGAGGCCGCGGTTCTTCCAGCCGTCGACCAGCCCGGCGAACACCCGCGCCGGCCATCTCTTGTCGTCGATGTTCTCGGCTTGCAGCAGCTGCTTGATCAGCCGGATCTGGTCGTCGGTGTCGAGGATGGTGAAGTTGGAGCGCAGCCCCACCAGCTCGGCGTGCCGGCGCAGGATGCGCGCCGCGACCGAATGGAAGGTGCCGAGCCAGGGCATGCCCTCGACCGCCTGGCCGATCAGCTCGGCGACGCGGTGCTGCATCTCGCGGGCGGCCTTGTTGGTGAAGGTGACGGCGAGGATCTGGCCGGGCCATGCCCGGCCCGTATTGATGATGTGGGCGAGCCGCGTGGTCAGCGCCTTGGTCTTGCCCGTGCCGGCGCCGGCCAGCAGCAGCACCGGGCCGTCGAGTGTGGTCACGGCCAGGCGTTGGGCATCGTTGAGGCCGCGCAGATAGGGCGGCTCCGCGCCCAATCCGGGGCGGCCCGCCTGTCCGGGCTCCGCCGGGAAGTCGTCGAGGTCGAAGGGGTCTGACATGGTCACCGGGTTATAGCATGGCGTCCCGGCCGTTCAGCATTTTTCGCCGCTGGTGGCCGTGGGGCACGGAAATCTACATATAAGTCGGAAATTGCCTGTCATTATGTCCGGGGCGGAGCCTGAGAGCGGATGAAGAAGGTCCTGATCGCCATCGCCGTCGTGTGGGCGTTCATCGCCATCGGGCTGATGGTGGTGCCGCGCATGGACGGCTGGATGGATTACCGGGCGCTGCTGATCGACCGGATCGAGGCGCGCACCGGCCGCACGGCCCATATCGACGGCGACGTCCGGCTGGAGCTGCTGCCGTCGCCGCGCCTGATCGCCGAGGGTGTGCGCATCGCCAACATACCGGGCGCGCCGTCCGCGGACGTGATCAAGGTGCGCCGCGCGGTCTTCCAGGTCGAGCGCGGCTCGGTGCTCTCGCGCAAGCTGCGGGTGACGGGCGTGACGCTGGAGGAGCCGAAGATCTATCTCGACGTGCTCGCCGACGGCCGCAGGAGCTGGACGTTCACGCCGGAAAAGCGGCCCGGCAAGGGGCAAAGGCCGCTTCCCGACGGGTTCACGGCCAGCAAGGCGACCATCCTCTACCGCGACGGAAGCGGCGAGATGATGCTGACCGGCGATCTCGCCTATGACGGCAGCGGCGAGCGGCCGCGCCTCGACGCATCGCTGAAGGGCGGCAGGATCAGCCTCGATCCCTTCCTCGGCGCGCGCGACAGCGGCCCGGACAAGGTGAAGGACGGCGGCCGGCGGTGGTCGGAAAAGCCCATCGACATCGCCCTGCTGCGCGGCGCCGATGGCAGACTGGCGATCAGCGCCGACGAGATCCGCTATCGCCGCTACGTGTTCGACAAGCCCTCGGTGACGGCGGTGCTGGATCACGGCCAGCTCCGGCTGGAGCAGGCCGGCGCCGGGCTGTTCGGCGGCCGGCTCGAGATCAAGGGAACGGTCGACGCGCGGGCGGTCCCCGCGCTGACGCTCGACGTGGCGTTGCAGGGCGCCGCGGTCGAGAAGGCGCTGAGCGACTGGGCCGACAAGCCCTTCGCCAATGGCGATTTCGGCATGACGGCGAGCCTTGCCGCCAGCGGCGGCACCCAATACGACATGATCCGCAGCCTCTCCGGCACGGCGCGGATCGACGCCAAGGGCGGCGTGGTGCGCGGCTTCGACGCCGCCCGGCTGAGCGGCGACCTGGCCGGGCTGACGCGCTACAGCGATTTCATCGATCTGGCGGACACGGCGTTGGCTGGCGGGCAGACCCGCTATCAGCAGATCACCGGCACGCTGAAGATCGCGGGCGGCGTCGCCGTGCTGGACAACGTCACCGCGCGGCTGGAGGCGGCCAGGGCGACGGCCAGCGGCACGGTGGACCTGCCGCGCTGGGCCATCGATCTCGATCTCTCGCTGAACCTGACCGCGCCCGAGCACAAGGGAACGCCGCCCGTCGGCATGGCGCTGTCGGGGTCGCTCGATGCGCCCCGGCAGAAGAACAGGCTGACGGCGATGGGCAAGTTCGTCGGCAAGAAGCTGGTGAACACGGTGATCGACGACGTGCTCGGCGACGACGAGCCGCATTACGACGACGCCGCGCCGGGCGAGCGGCGCCAGAAGACCAGGCGCGTGGTCAACCGCCTGCTCGACAAGCTGGAAAAGCGGCGCGAGCGGCGGCGGGAGAAGCCGTACCAGGACGAGCGGGCCTATCGGGACGAACGGGAATATTCGGCGCGGCGATACGCGCCGCCGCCTTACGAGCCCGATCGCTACGAGCCTGATCGTTACGAGGATGGGCCCCCGATGGAGTACGCCCCCGATCGCGGCTATCCGCCGGACGGCTATCACGACTCCGGCCGGGCATATCCCGAGGGGCGTTACTGAACAGGCGAAGGCGAGTGGTGCGGCGGTGAAGGAGGGTCAGGCCGCCTTGGCGACCTGGGCGCGCAGCCGCTCGACGAGCCAGGTGCGGATGGCGCTGGAAAGATTGGCCGAACGGCCTTCGTCGATGGCGGTCACCAGCCCGCCGATGCTCTTTCCCTCGGCTTCGGCCGCCTCGGTCAGCAGCGACCAGAAGACGGGCTCCAGCGACACGCTGGTGCGATGCCCCGCGATGGTGATGGAACGTTTGACTGGTCCGCTCAAAACTCGTCCTCCGATGGTCCAAGCATGCGCTCGGCCCGCACGATGCGGTCGAACGTCGGTTCGTCGACATAACGCATGTCGAGTGCTGCTTGTTTCAGCGTCAGACCATTCTTGTGAGCATATTTGGCAATTTCCGAGGCCTTGTCGTAGCCGATTTCGGGCGTGAGGGCGGTCACCAGCATCAGCGACTTGTCGACCAGTTCGGCGATCCGCTCCCGGTTGGGCTCGATTCCCTCCAGGCACCGGCTCCGGAAACTGTCGCCGGCATCGGCCAGCAGGGCGATGGATTGCAGGATGCCGTAGGCGATGACCGGCTTGAAGGCATTCAGCTCGAAGGCGCCCTGCGCGTCGGCCACCGTGATCGCCGTGTGATTGCCGATCACCTGGGCGCAGGCCATGGTCAGCGCCTCGACCTGGGTGGGATTGACCTTGCCGGGCATGATCGACGAGCCGGGCTCGTTCTCGGGCAGCGAAAGCTCGCCCAGTCCCGCCCGCGGGCCCGAGCCCAGCAACCGGATGTCGTTGCCG
>CAZVVC010000015.1:0-24342 GCA_964630425.1 uncultured Bifidobacterium sp.
CTACATTCCGACGCTCTTCCGTGTCTCGACCTCGTCCAGGATCACCGCCACCGACTGCTCGATGCCGATGCTGGTGGAGCTGGAGCCGATGCCGCGGATGCTCAGGCTGGCGCCGGCGCCGCTGGTGCCGCGCACGATCGACAGCTGGGGCGTGTTGGCGGCCACGTCCTGCAGGCTGGTCAGGTTGAACTTCTCCATCTGCTCCTGGCCGACGGCGGTGATGGCCACCGGAATGTCGCGGACCGACTGTTCCTCGCCGCGCGCCTGGACGACCACCTGATCGATCTGGGCATGGGCCGGAACGGCGCCGAGCAGCAGGGCCGCGGGCGCGGCGGTCGACAGCAGATAACGGAGAGCCGAGCGATCACGCCGCTCGTGACGGTTCTTCATGGGGGATTCCTTCGCTGGGTTGCACTCGCTCGCGCCTTGTGACCGGCGCTTTTTCTACGCGGGCAACCTACGGGACCCGGCTTTCATTAAAAAACCATCAAATGCAAAACTGTATGCAACATAGCCATGCATAAATCTAAGATCATGATAAATATAAAAAATCAATGCTGATTTCCGGAGCGAATGACCGCGTTACGATGCCGGGCTACCCTCGCTGCGCGGCTGCGAATTGGGCATTCGCCGTTGGCGATCGGGCCACACGGAAAGGAAGGATTGGCCAGCACCTACCCCAAAACCGAGAGGGCTGAGGAGGCCCGCAGGGCCGTCGCGAAGCCCGGGCCGCGTGACGCGCGGCATCCCGCCCCCTTCGACGCCGCCTGCGGCGTCGCTCAGGACAGGCTTCGAGACGCGGCTTCGCCGCTCCTCAGGCCTCGCGGTTGTAGTAAGGGAGTAAGGGAGGATGCGGACACAGATGGTGCCCCAGGCCAAAAGAAAAGGGCCGCGTCCCGTGGGATGCGGCCCCTGTTTCTTGCTGCCCTCGCGGGATCAGCCCTGGCGGGCCTTGTAGCGCTTCTGCGTCTTGTTGATGACGTAGGTGCGGCCCTTGCGGCGGATCACGCGGCAGTCGCGGTGGCGCGACTTCAGCGACTTGAGTGAGTTCTTGATCTTCATTGTTCTGCTCCGGACCGCCGTGGCGGCTGAATTTGAGGCGCGGACCATATGGGCGCGATCCGGCGTTGTCAACACGTCAGACGCCGGAAAAGGCGGAATCCTCAGTCGGACGGCGGCGCGGTTTCCTCGTCGTAGCCGTCGTCCGAGGCGGTGACCACGATCACCGCGCCGACGCCCAGCGCCAGGGCCATGATGCCGTAGGTCCACCAGCCCGAAGGCTCGCCCTCGCTGCGCGCCGCCAGGCGCTGCTCGGTCTCGCGGTAGCTCAGGCCGTTGACCTTCAGGTCCTCGAAGCCGTCGGGCGAGAAGCGCAGGTCCGCCAGCGACATCAGGTTGCGCTGGGTGTTCATGTAGTTGGTCGAGATGCTGTCGGGCATGCGCGCGGCCAGCGCGACGCCGTATTTCACGTCGGACTTGCGAAGATGGGCCGGGCCGCCGAACGGCACGCGCAAATAGGCCATGCCGGCCACTTCGTCGTCGCCGAGGACGCCCGCGAGGGTGTTCTCCTGCGCGGCATAGAGCCTGCGCCACTCCTGGGCGAAGGCGGGCGTGGTCTGGCCGGCGGCCAGCGCGACAACGGTGGCCACGAGGGCGGTCTTCCGCAGCATCAGGAACTCCGAATCCGACGGTTAAGTGTGCCGATAATACTGGTTTTCCCGGCCCTGTCACCCGCCGGAGAAGGGCGGTTCAGCGGCCGATCAGGAAGCGGGCGATGCGCTCGATGCGCCGGCCGAAGGGCGGCCACGCCGCCGTGTTGAAGGCGATGCGCCCCTGTTCCATCACCGAGCGGGCATGGCTGAAGGTGCGGAATCCGGTCTCGCCGTGATAGGCGCCCATGCCGCTGGCGCCCACGCCGCCGAAGGGCAGGTCCTCGATGGCGACGTGCAGCATGGTGTCGTTGACGGTGACCCCGCCCGACAGCGTCCGCTCCAGCACCCGGCGCTTCTCGGCCGCGTCGCGGGTGAAATGATAGAGCGCCAGCGGCCGGTCGCCCGCGTTGATCTGGCCGATCACCTCATCGATGGCGCGGTAGGCCTTCAGCGGCAGCACCGGCGCGAAGATCTCCTCGCGCATCACCGCCATGTCGTCGCTCGCCCGCAGGATCAGCGTCGGCGCGATCTTGCGCCGGTTGCCCAGCGCCTCGTTCGACGGGTTGATCTCGACGATCTCGCCGCCCCTGGCGCGGGCGTCCTCGATCAGCGCCTGGACCCGGGCGTAATGCTGGTCCGACACCATCGAGGTGTAGTCGGGGTTGTCCGCCAGCGACGGATACATGGTGGCCACCTGTTCGGCATAGGCGCGGGCGAAGGCGTCCATGCGCCCCTCGGGCACGAAGCCGTAGTCGGGCGCGATGCAGGTCTGGCCCCCGTTGATCAGCTTGCCGAAGGCGATGGCCCCGGCCGCCCTGGCGAGGTCGCAGCCCTCGCCGATGATGACGGGCGACTTGCCGCCCATCTCCAGCGTCACCGGCACCAGGTTCTCGGCGGCGGCCTTCATCACCAGCCGCCCCGTGGCGGTCGAGCCGGTGAACATCAGGTGGTCGAACTTCTGGCGCGCGAACGCGGCCGCCACGTCCGGCCCGCCGGGGATGACGGCGACCCGGTCCTCGCCGAACGCCTCGGCCAGCATCTCGCGCACCAGCGCGGAGGCGCGCGGCGTCGCCTCGGGCGGCTTGATCATCACCCGGTTGCCCGCCGCCAGCGCCTGGGCCAGCGGCACCAGGCACAGCTTGTAGGGATAGTTCCACGGCGCCATCACGCCGATCACGCCCAGCGGCTGGTAGTTCACATAGGCGCGGGCGAACGGCTGCTGCAGCCGGTTGAGCGGCACCGGGCGCGGCCTGATCCAGCGCGGCAGGTGCTTGCGGGTGTGGCGCAGCACCAGCAGCGAGCCCAGCGCCTCGGCCAGCATGGTCTCGTGGGCGCTGCGGTTGCCGAAATCGGCGCTCAGCGCCTCGGCCATGCGGACGTGGTGCCGGCGGATCAGGGCGTCGAGCGCGTCCAGATGCGCCAGCCGCTCCTTCAGGCCGGGCGGACCCTCGGCGAGGAAGGCGCGGCGCTGCTTCTCCAGGATGGCGCCGATCGGTGCGTCGGACAGGTCAGCTCTCCATGTGCGTGACGGGCGCGCATATTAGCAGGCAAGGCCCGCCGCGACAGTCCCAACCGCCGCTTTTGCCCGTTGCGCCGGCGCGCCGCTTGCCGGAAAGTGCCGTCATGGCGCGATCAGACTTCCGTTTCTTCCACCGCCTCCGCATCCGCTATGCCGAGGTCGATGCCCAGGGCGTGGTGTTCAACGCCCATTACCTCACCTATTTCGACGTGGCGCACACCGAGTACATGCGCGCCGCGGGCTATGACTACAAGGCCGAGGTGGCGCGGTCCGGGCTGGATTTCCACCTGGTGAAATCGGTGGTGGAGTACCGCAAGCCGCTGGTGTTCGACCAGGAGGTGGACGTCTGCGTCCGCGCCGCCCGGATCGGCCGCACCAGCGTCACCAACCTGTTCGAGATTCACGCGGCGGATGCCGATGACCTGCTGGCGTCGGGCGAGACGGTCATCGTCTGCGCCGACCTGGCGACCCATCGCCCGGTGCCGGTCATGCCCGCGTTCCTCGACGCCATGCGCCGCATGGAGGGCGAGGCCCTGGCCGGCGTGTGAAGTCCTAGCCGCGCAGCCGCGCGAACGCGGCGTGCACCAGCGGCAGGCGGTCGTTGCCGAAATACATGTCGGTGCCGTTGACGAACATGGTGGGCGATCCGAAGCCGCCGCGGTCGATCACGTCCTGGGTGTTGGCCTTCAGCCGGTCCTTGATCTCCGGGCGGGCGATGCCCTCGAAGAAGCCCGCCCGGTCGAGGCCGGCCGCCGCGGCGATCTCGGCCAGCACCGCGTCGTCGGCGATGTCGCGGTCGCGGCCCCAATAGGCCTCGAACACCCGCGCCGCGAACGGCACCAGCTTGCCGGCATCCGCGGCGACGAGGCAGCCGCGCGTGGCCTTGACGCTGTTGACGGGGAAGATCGACGGCCAGTTGATCTCGATGCCGGTGATGCGCGCCCAGTCGTGGAGGTCCTTGCGCGAATAGCGCGCCTTGGCAGGCACCGGATTCTCGCGGTTGCGGTAGACGCTGTCGTTGACCGCGTTGAAGATGCCGCCCACCAGGATCGGCTTCCATTCGATGTCGACGCCGAAGCCGGCGGCGATGGGCTGGACGTTGACGAACGCCAGATAGGTCCACGGGCTGGAGCAGTCGAAGAAGAATTCGAATCGGGTCATGACGCCGCCTCCGTCAGGTGAGGTTGTTCCCAGTATCGGTGGACCGCCAGCCACACCAGCACCGCGCTCGCGCCCAGATAGGCCGCGCTCAGCCACGCCAGCAGCGAGACCGAGGCGCCGTGATCGAAGGCGACGCCCATCACATAGGGCGACAGCGCCGTGGCCAGCATGCCGAAGCTGCTCATGATGGCGCGCACCGAGCCCACATGGCGCGGGCCGTACATCTCGGTCCAGAACGCGGTGCCTACCGGGATGCCGAAACCCAGGGTGATGCCCGACAGGCCCAGATAGAGCCAGGCGGCGACGGGATGGCTGGTGACCGCCAGCGCGATCATGCCGGCCATGAAGGGCAGCGTGTTCCAGGCGATCATCTTGCGCGCGCCGATCCGGTCGACCAGCGGCCCGGCGAACACCGAGCACACGAAGGCGACGCCCGCATAGGCGACGAAAGCCCTCGGTTGCAGGCCCAGCGACCAGTCCAGCAGCCGCGCCACATGCTGCTGGTGGAAGATGAAGCCGGTCAGGATGAACGGCATGGTCATGACCGACGGGAAGATCAGGTAGAAGCGGATGTCCCGCAGCAGCACCCGCCGCGTCCAGCCCGACTTGCCCTGGCCCGCCTGCTGGCCTTCGGCGCTGTTGCGCAGGAACTCCTCGTGGCGCTCCCGGTGGCCGGTCAGCAGCCACAGCATCATGGGAATCAGGGTCACGGTCAGGAACAGGGCGCTCCAGTGCCAGGCGTCGCGCCAGCCCAGCGCGCTGTTCATAGATTCGGCCATCAGCGGGAAGGTCGCCTGGGCCAGCGCCATGCCGAACGAGGCGACCGAGATCGCCTTGCCGCGCTCCTTGTCGAAATACCGCGCCATCGAGGTGAACGAGGCGTGCATCATCAGCCCCTGGCCGGACAGGCGCAGCAGGAAGAACGCCAGCATCAGGGTGGGGATGGAATTGGCCGTCGACATGGAGAAGCAGCCGGCGATCAGCGTGACGCAGATCAGGAAGGTGAAGGTGCGCAGGTCCACGTCGTCGATCTTGCGCCCGGCCCACATCATCAGCAGGCCGGCCGCGCCGGTCGCCAGCGAGAACAGCAGGCCGATGTCGCCGTGGCTCAGGTCGAACGAGCGGCGCACCGAATCCGTGTAGGGACCGAAATAATAGGTCTGCCCGAAGCCCGCGAAGAACAGCATCATGAACCCGTAGGCGAGGAAGCGCGGGTTCGACAGGATGAAGGCCAGATAGTTCATCGAGCGCCCCTCCCCGCGGGCGCGGCCGTTGTGGCGCAGGCTCTGATGGGTCTACATACCGGCGAGTAACGTAGCTGCATGAAAAGGCGAAGGCCATGACCGAATGGCGCTATTTCGAGGATCTGTCGGTCGGCGAGACGGTGGAATCCGCGCCCTTCACCCTCGAGCGGAACGAGATGATCGCCTTCGCCTCGAAATACGACCCGCAATGGTTCCACAACGACGAGGCCCTGGCCGCCGACCATCCGGTGTTCCAGGGCATCACCGCCAGCGGCATCTACACCGCCGCCATCTGGCGGCTGCTGGATCATCAGGTGTTCGGCGACGTGCGCTGGGTCTGCGGCATCGGTTGGGACGAGGTCCGCTGGCGCAAGCCGCTGAAGCCCGGCGACCGGGTTCGCGCCTGGGCCGAAATCCTCGAAAAGCGGCCATGGAAAAGGCGCACCGACATCGGCCGTGTCACCATCCGCCACGAGCTGCGCAACGACGCCGGCGAGGCCGTCTTCCATTTCCTCGGCGACAGCCTGGTGCACAAGCGGCCGAAGGAGGCGTGAGGGCCTGCTCCCTGCGGGATGTTCTCAGCCCTTGCGCGCCGTGCCCGTGAACCCTTTCCGGCTACCGCTCTACGCCACCACCACCGTCTTGATGTTGGTGAACTCGCGGATGCCGAAGATGCCCAGCTCGCGGCCGTAGCCGCTTTCCTTGATGCCGCCGAAGGGCAGGCGCGGGTCCGACTTCACGAAGTCGTTGACGAAGCAGACGCCCGCCTCGAAATGCTCCTTGGCGATGCGCTCGCCGCGCTTGCGGTCCTCGGTGAACACGGCGGCGCCCAGGCCGAAGGGCGAATCGTTGGCGATCTTCAGCGCCTCCTCCTCGTCCTTGGCCCTGATGATCGAGGCGACCGGGCCGAACAGCTCCTCGTCGAAGGCCGGCATCCCCTTGTGGACGTTGTCGAGGATGGTGGCCGGATAGAACGCGCCCGGTTCGTTGGGCACCGCGCCGCCCAGGATGTTGCGCGCGCCGACCTTCAGGCTGCGCTCGACCTGCTCGTGCAGCTCGTCGCGCAGGTCGACGCGGGCGAGCGCGCCCAGGGCGACCGTCTCGTCCGTGGGATCGCCCATCTTGCGGGCCAGCAGGCGCTCGGCCAGCTTCTCCTCGAATTTCCCGGCGACGCCGTCGATGACGATGAAGCGCTTGGCGGCGATGCAGGCCTGGCCGGTGTTGAACAGCCGGCTGGCGGCGCCCGCCTCGGCGGCCTTGTCCAGGTCGGCGTCCTCCAGCACCACGAAGGGGTCGCTGCCGCCCAGCTCGAGCACGCTCTTCTTCAGGTTGGCGCCGGCGGTCGAGGCGATGGCCCGGCCCGCCGCGTTGCTGCCGGTGAGGGTGACGGCGCGCACGGCGCCGTGCCTGATGACGTCGCCCACCATGCCGCTGGGGATCAGCAGGGTCGAGAACGCGCCGGCGGGCAGACCGGCCTCGCGCAGCGCCTCCTCGATGGCGAGCGCGCTGCCCGGCACGTTCGAGGCGTGCTTCAGCACCGCCGTGTTGCCCGCCAGCAGGCTGGGGATGGCGAAGCGCAGCACCTGCCAGAACGGGAAGTTCCACGGCATCACCGCCAGCACCACGCCCAGCGGCCGGAACGCGACGAGCGCCTTGTGCGCGTCGGTCTTCACGATCTCGTCGTCGAGGAAGGCCGGGCCGTGCTCGGCATAGTAGCGGCAGGCCCAGGCGCATTTCTCGATCTCGGCGCGCGCCTCCCTGATGGGCTTGCCCATCTCGGCGGTCATCAGCCGGGCATATTTCTCCTTGTTGGCCTCGAGCACCTCGGCGAGGCGCGGCAGGAGCCTGGCGCGCTCGGCGATGGGCGTGCGCGACCAGCCGGCGAACGCCTGGGCGGCGGCGTCGACCTTCTGGCCCACCTCTCCCGCGGTATGAGGCTGATAGGTGGCGATGACGTCGCCGGTCGCCGGGTTGATCGCCTGGATCGCGTTCATGGCTGCATTCCTTCGTTGGGCCTACTCGTCCACGCGCTCCAGCGGCGTGGTCCAGAGGTAGATGGTGCGCTCGCGCTTGTATGCACCGCCCGGCGTGACCTTGACAACGGTCTGGTGCCTGATGCCGGGGATGTCGAAATCGTGGCTGACGATGCGCGATCCCGGCTTCATCGCATGGAACTGGGGCAGCAGCTTGGCGTTCATCGCCGGGCTCAGATAGAGCGTCACCACGTCGGCCTGGCTCAGATCGGCCTCGAACAGATTGCCCTCGCGCACCTCGACCTTCCCGGAAAGCCCCAGCGCGGCGATGCGCTTGCGCGACTGCTCGACCAGCCTGGGGTCGATCTCGTAGCCGACGGCACTGGCGTGGTACCTGGACGCGGCCGCGATCAGGATGCGGCCGTCGCCCGAGCCCAGGTCATAGACCGTCTCGTGCGGCAGGATGCGGGCCATCGCCAGCATCTCCTCGGCCACCGGCTCGGGCGTGGGCACGAAATTGATGCCCGCGCCGCCGGGCCGGTCGACGGCGGTCGCGGCCTCGGACGCCTTCAGCGGCGTGGTGTAGACATAGATCAGGTGCTCGCGCCCGCCTTCCACCTCGGGCGCGAAGCGGATCAGCTTCTCCGCCTCGTATCCCTCCAGCGGGAAGTCGTGGCTGATGATGCGCGCCCCCGGCTTCAGCGTCAGCAGCTGCGGCAGCAGCTTGCGGTTGAGGTCGCGGCTGAGCGACAGGGTGATGACGTCGGCCGGGTCGAGGTCGAGGGTCAGGATGTCCTGGCGCTTGAAGCCGACCTTGTTCTCGAGGCCCGCCGCCTTCGCCGCCGCGCGCGAGCGCTCCAGCAGCGCCGGGTCCAGCTCGAAGCCTTCCGCCTTCACCCCATGCGTCAGCGCCGCCTGGATGACGATGCGGCCGTCGCCCGAGCCCAGGTCGTAGAGCATGTCGCGCCGCTTCAGCTTGGCCGCCTCCAGCATCCGCTCGACCACGATCATCGGCGTCGGCGCATAGGGGATGTCGGGCGACTTGAACTGCGCCGCCTGCGAATGCTCGCGCCATGCCTGCCAGCCGTTCCAGCCCAACAGGCCGGCGACGGCCAGCGCCACGACGACGAGCAGCCAGCGCACCGCCGCGCGCTTCACGGCCGGGCCTCCGGGCGGGCTATGTGCAGGGCGTCAGTGAACGGCCGCCTCCTCGGGTTGAGCCGCCATCCTACACGTCGAGGCGGTACGTTTCGCCGTCCCGCACCAGCCGCCCCGCCGTGGGGCTGGCGAAGTGCGTGCCGATGATCAGGGTGGGCGTGTCCGCGTAGCGCTCGAACATCTCGCGCCGGGTCGTGGTCGAGCGGGCCGGATCATGATCGACCGCCGCCGCCCAGTGGGGCCGGGCGATCTGGCAGGGATGGTGCATGAAATCGCCGGTGATCAGCGCGCTCTCGCCCTGCGATTCGATCAGCACGCTCACATGGCCGGGCGTGTGGCCGACGGTGGGGATCAGCCGTATCCCGGGCGCGATGACGTGGTCCGTGCCGACCAGGTCGACCAGCCCGGCCTCGAACACCGGGCGGACCGAATCGCCGAACACGGTGCCGGTCTCCAGCATGTCCTTCTCGCCGGCGGGCCGGGCGTCGTCGGCGTCGGCCTCCGCCTTCCAGTAGGCGAACTCGTCCGCGCCCATCAGGTAGCGGGCGTTGGGGAAGGTCGGCACCCATTCGCCGTCCACCCACATGGTGTTCCACCCCACATGGTCGATGTGCAGGTGGGTGCATAGCACCGTGTCGATGCTCTCGCGCGGGAAGCCGGCCGCCTCCAGGTCCCGAAGGAACGGCCCCTGCATGTGGTTCCAGGCATCGAACGCCCGGTCCTTGTCGTTGCCCACGCAGGTGTCGACCAGGATGCGCCGCCCGCCCGCCTCGACCACCAGCGCGTGGATGCTGGCCAGCATCTTCAGGTCATGGGTGACGAAATGCGGTTGCAGCCAGCCGATGGGCTCGATGGCCTCGCGGGTGGCGTCGGGGATCAGCCCGCGCATCCCGGGCACCCGGTCCAGCTCCGGCACCTTGGTGACGGTGACGTCGCCCACCGTCCATTTCATGAACTCCATCGGTCTCTCCCCTTCCCGATCGATCCCAGATTTCTATGGCAGCCTTGTGACGGCGATCCGCTTGATCCGGCGCTCCGGCCCGGTGACGGTCTGCTGGTCCAGCGTCACCTGGTCCGGCCAGCCGTCGGCCAGCCGCAGCGCCGTGGTCTGCGTCTCGATCACGTCGTAGTTCTCCATGCTCCGCAGGGTGCGGGCGAGCTGCTCGGGCAGCGTGCCGTTGTTGCGCGCCTCGAGCTGCCGGGTGGCGACGGCGAGGCCCTGCTTCACGCTGTCGCGGTCGAAGCCGGTGCGGATCTCGACCACGGCCTGCGTGCCGTCCTGGCGCGACAGCCACAGCTTCCCGGTCTTGTCCAGCATGGTGCCGGTCAGCGCCCAGGGCAGCTTCTGCGTGAACTGGATCTCGGCGTCGGGTGGCAGGCTGATGCCGGTCAGGCCGAACAGCGGCCTCACGTCCTCCAGCAGGATGTGGTTGGCCTGTTCCGGCGTCATGCCGGCATAGAGCTGCTCCATGCTGGCGATCATCTTCTCGGTGGCCTGCGCCGCTTCCGGCGGCATGGCAGCGTCCTTGAAGGCATAGCGCATGGTGCCGATGTTCCTGGTCATGATCTCCTTGATGTCGGCCAGGTTCTCGATCTGGGTCGGGATGCCCTCCATATCCGCCAGATAGACCAGCGTGGTGCGCTCGAACCGCTTGCCGATCTTGTCGGCGATGTCGTCGCCGATCCCCAGGGCCTTCATCTGCGGCGACCGGCTCTCGACCCGGTCGTAGCTCAGCGACATGCGGTAGCCGTCGCTCCGGGTCGACAGCACGCGGAAGGTCACCTCGGAATTCTGGGTGGCGGTGACCACCGGCGCGGCGCCGTCCTTCTGCCGCGACTGGGTCATCTCGATGCGGTAGCGGACGATGGCGCCGCCCGGCGCGCGGAAATCCACCTTCAGGTCGCCGGGGCGCATGGAGGGCTGCGACACGATCGGCTGCGCCGCGGCTGTGCCCGACACCAGCATCAGCATCACCGCCAGCCACCCGAATTTTCCGCGCATGTCCCTGAATCCGAACAGCCCCATGTGCCCGCACCCTATCGCGCGGCGGCGGCGCTGAACAGCCCGGTCGTCCGCCGGCCGGCTTCTCAGGCGGGACCGGGATCGAGCCTTCGCGGCGCCACGGCCGGGGCGGGCGTGCTCCATTCGGCGGCCGCCCTGGCCGCCGCCTCGGTCGTCTCGCGCTCGGCGCGGCGCGCGTTGCGCCGTTCGATGGCCTCGCGCATCTTGCGGTGGCGGGCCTCGGTGATGGGATAGCGCCAGGTCACCCAGGCGGTCAGGATCATGAAGATGGGCGGCCCCAGCGCGAACACCGCCTTCACGCCCCACAGGCTGCCCTCGCTGTGCACCGCGCCGGGGCTGTCGTCATAGCCCAGCAGCAGGATGGCATAGAGCGCCAGCGCCGGGCCGAAGGACTGGGCCAGCTTGGTCACCGTCGCCCAGATGGCGAAGAACAGGGCGGCGCGGTTCTCGCTGGTCTTCAGCGTGTCCAGGTCGATCACGTCGGCCTTCATGGAGTTGGCCAGCACCGCCGACGAGCCGCCGCCGAAGCCGGTGACCATGGCGATGGGCAGCATCCACCAGAAATCGCCCGGCCCCAGCAGCAGGTAGAGCCAGCTGAAGCAGGGATAGACCATCAGGCAGGCGATCCACGCCTTGTGCTTGCCGATCCTCTTCGACAGCCAGACCCAGAACGGGATGCCCGCCAGGCCCGCCAGATAGAAGGTCAGCAGGAACAGGATGGCCCTGTCCTCGGACTGGATCACGTCGGCCAGGTAGAACACCACCATGGCGGTCGCCACCGCCGTGCCCACCGAATTGACGAAGAACGCGAAGATCAGCCGTTTGAACGGGCCGTTGCGCCACATGGCGACCAGGCCGCGCCGGAACTTGATGGCCGGCGGCCGGTAGTTGGTTTCCTCGGGCACGTTGATCACGGTCAGGCCCACCGTCAGCGGCACCAGCACCAGGGTCATCGCGCCGATCATCATCAGCACCTCGCTGGTGCCGCCATAGCCGAAGGCCAGCAGGGCGATGACCGGGATGATCTTGCTGGTGACGTTGGCGCCCATCCCCAGCCAGACGCGCCAGCCCACCAGCACCGAGCGTTCGTTATAGTCGGTGCTCAGCTCGGCGGCCCAGGCGTAATAGGGGATCATCAGCATGGACCAGCCGGTCCACAGCACCAGCATCCAGGTAAGGAAATACAGCGGCGTCACCGGCGGCGCGGGGAAGAACAGATGATAGATCGCCGCCATCATCAGCGGCACCGAGGCGACCATCCAGACGCGCCGCCGTCCCCAGCGCGTGTGGGTGATGTCGCTCAGATGGCCGATCAGCAGGTCGGAGACCGCGTCGAACAGCCGCGCCGCCAGCCAGATGGTGCCGACCACCGCCGCGCCCAGCGCCAGGTCCTTGGTGTAGTATTTGAGCAGATAGGCCGTGATGACGACGCTCGCCACCTGCAACGGCATCTCGGACAGGCCATAGTAGAAGATGGTCCGCTTGGACAGCGGACGGCGTCCCGTCTCCTCGACCATGATATCTCCCCAATATCGTCTGGTCCGGCTCCCGTTAAGCAAACGTCCGTCCGCCCGTAATGTCCAGCGGAGTTTCCGGCGCGCGTGCCGAAAAAATGCCCCGCCCAAAAACGTCCCCCGCTGGACGCGCCCCGCCGCCGTGCTATGAATCTAGCAATGCGGATTCGGGCGCTTCTTCTGATTTCGGGCGTGTTGGCGCTGGCGGCCTGCGGCGAGCCGCTGGGCAAGCAGGCCATGATCGCCGGCTGCCGGGCCTCGGCCGCGGCGCTCGAGCCGGCCCTGACCCCCGAGGCGATGGATTACCGCGCGGTGGTGGGGCGCGAGGCCATCCTGCGCTTCCAGGTGACGGCGGACGGCGGCGCGGCGCGGGCGGTGAACGCCAAGTGCAAGGTCGGCATGGGCGGCCACCTCAAGCGCATCAAGCTGGACGCGGTGCGCGTGCGCGGCGCCGAGTTCGAGCGGGCGCAGGCCGCGTTCGCGGCGGCGACGGGCAGATGACGGGCACCTTTCCCCGCGGCGCGCCGTTGCCTATAAGCAGATGAATTTTCCGGAGGGATGCAGCATGAAGGCCTTGGGCACAATCGCGCTCGTCGCGGGCGCGGCGTCGGTGATCGCGGGATGCGGCGTGATCTACAAGCCCGAGGTGATCATCAGCGGCTGCATCGCCGCCTCGCGCACCACCGGCGAGCCGGTGCGCGGCGCCAAGGTCGATTCGCACGTCTGGGGGCCGGGCCAGGCCGAGATCGACTTCGTCACCCAGGACGACGAGGAGGAGCGCCACATCATCGTCCAGTGCCGGATCGACGGCAGCGGCGAGCTGGGCGTGCTGAAGCTGGGCGACGAGACGCTGGCCGACGAACGGCTCGAGGCCGCCCGCAAGGCGTTCCGCGACATCGCCCAGTCGCCGGCCTGGGAAAACCGCTAGGGCAATCGGGCAAGGCTCATTCCGCGGGCTGGTCGGCGGACCGTTCCAGCCGGCGATAGCCGCTCATCTCCTGGCCCGCGTCTGGCGCCAGCCGATGGAACCACAGCCACGAGGCCGCGCACATCAGGCCGGCGGCGCCGAAGATCGGCAGGAAGTAGTCCGGGTCGATCCGCGCCATCGCCGCGTGATCGCCCGTCATGCCCGGCACGAAGCTGAGCAGCAGCGCGGCGAAGGCGATGCCCATGCCCAGGCTGAGCTGCTGCACCACGCTGGCGAAGCTGGTGGCGTTGCTCATGCGCTCGTCGCTCACGTCGGCGAAGCTCAGCGCGTTGAGGCAGGTGAACTGGAGCGAGCGGAAGAAGCCCGAGACGACGAGGACGGCCAGCACCACCAGATAGGGCGTGTCGGGCTGGATCAGGCCGGTCGCGGCCAGCAGCACGCCGGACAGCAGCGCGTTCCAGGTCAGCAGGGTGCGGAAGCCGAAGCGGCGCAGCACCGTGGTCGCCACCGCCTTCATGGTCATGGCGCCGATGGCGGTGGCGAAGGTCAGCGCGCCCGATTCCAGCGGCGTCAGCCCGAAGCCGAGCTGGAACATCAGCGGCAGCAGGAACGGCACCGTGCCGATGCCGATCCGGAACAGGCTGCCGCCCATCGTCGCCGCGCGGAAGGTGGGGATGCGCAGCAGGCGCAGGTCGAGCGCCGGGCGACGGCTCAGCAGCGCGTGGCGCACATAGAGGCCCAGCGTGACCGCGGCGACGGCGAACCCCGCCGCGACCGTCCAGCCCGGCAGCAGCCCGCGCCCCACATTGTCGATGGCGAAGGCGAAGGCGCCGAGGCCGAGGCCCAGCAGCACGAAGCCGGCGATGTCGGGCTTGCGGACCTTCGGGCTGGTCACCGGCCCGATATGGCGCAGCGCCAGGCACAGCCCCAGGACGCCGATCGGCAGGTTGATCAGGAAGATCCAGCGCCACGACCAGTAGGTGGCGATGAAGCCGCCCACCAGCGGCCCCAGCGCCGGCCCGATCAGCGCCGGGATCACCACCCAGCTCATGGCCTGGACGAACTGGTGCTTGGGAATGGTGCGCAGCAGGATCAGCCGCCCGACGGGCATCATCATGGCGCCGCCCATGCCCTGGCAGACGCGCGCGGCGATCAGGGTGTTGAGGTCGATGGCGAAGGCGCAGCCCAGCGAGCTGAGCGTGAACACGACGATGGCCGAGCAGAACACCCGGTGTGCGCCGAACCGGTCGGCCAGCCAGCCGCTCAGCGGGATGAACACCGCCAGGCTGAGCATGTAGGCGGTCATGGCCAGGTTCAGCGCCAGCGGGCTTTCGTCCAGGTCGCGCGCGATGACCGGGATGGCGGTGGCGATCACCGTGCCGTCCAGCGTCTCCATCAGCAGCGCGCAGGCGATGACCAGGGGAACGATCATCGACGGGCGCTCTGTCGGGGCGGATGGGGGCGGCGTGGGCAATGGACGGTTCCGGCTGGGATCGCACAACCATAAGGCCGTAGGTAGGGCCGGGCCAAGGCTTTGCCAGCACGCGCGCCGAATTTCCGCCGCGGGCGTCCCGTCGGGGCTTCGCAGGCGCGTCGGCGCGGACTAAGCTCGCGTTCCAAACGGGCAATCGGGGACAGATGCACCATGACCATTCGGCTCGACCGGCTGACGCTGCTGGACAATCCGCGCGGCTCCAACACCAGGCGCGTGCGCATGTACCTGGCCGAGAAGGGCCTGGAGATTCCCCGGCGGAACGTCGAGTTCACCCGCATGGAGCACCGCACGCCCGAGTTCCGCCGGATCAATCCCATGGCCGCGCTTCCGGTGCTGCAACTCGAGGACGGCACCTATCTGAGTGAATCCTATGCCATCTGCCGCTATCTGGAGGAGTTCCACCCCAATCCGCCGCTGTTCGGCACCACGCCGAAGGAACGCGCGCTGATCGAGATGTGGAACCGGCGCATCGAGCTGGACGTGGCCAGCTACGTCACCAGTTTCGTCAAGCATCAGGGCGCGTTCTTCGCCGAGGTGCTGACGCAGGTGCCCGCCTATGTGGAGGCGTGCCGGACCGACGCCATGAAGAAGTTCGACTGGCTCGACGCCGAGATGGCGGGCCGGCCCTACATCGCCGGCGACGACTTCACGGTGGTGGACATCACCGCCTATGCGCGGCTGGGCACCGGCAAGGACCACGGCCTGTTCTTCGCCGACCGCCACGCCAACCTGCTGCGCTGGTGGGACCGCATCGAACACCGGCCCAGCGCCCTCGCCTGACGGCTGCCGTCCATTGGGCTCCCTTTCCACCGTGACTCTGCGAGCGTAGCGACGCAGCCCAGCCGTCCCGTCACACAGCCGTCACCGGAGGGGCTGGACTGCGTCGCTACGCTCGCAGAAGCACCAGGAAGGAAACCCAAGGGATACCAACCCTTTCCGGCTGCCGCTCTAAGGTGCTTCCGTGCGGTAGAGGATGCGCCCTTCCGGCGCGGTCAGCGTCAGGGCGCCGTCCGTTTCCAGGTGCCAGCCGGTGACCGCCGACAGCAGGCGCGTATATTTGGCCTCCTGCGTCATCAGCGCGGGCGGACAGCCCCTTTTGGTCGACATCAGCGGGCCGAATGTGAGGGCGGCGCCCTCCAGCGCATAGCTGCCGCCGAAGCGGTTGCAGCCGGTGTCGCCGCTCGCCCGGCCGTCCGTGCCCAGCGTGAGGGTGACGTGGGTGTCGTCGATGACGCCGCCGCCGGCGATGTCCTGGGCCTGCCAGGTCTTGCCGACGATCACGGCCGGATCGGGCGCGGCGGCGGGCGGCTGCGCGCCGTCCCTGGGGGCGCAGCCCGCCAGCAGGATCGCCGCGGCGGCAAGAAGGCGCATTCTCGTCTCCTCTCGTACGGCCCCAAACGGATTATAGAAGGGCGGCGGGCCCGGCGCAAAACACGCGGCGGTGAAGGGCCGTTCAGGGCGCCGCGCCGGGCTGGCCCGGCGGGTTCATGTCGTAGTTGCGCGCGAAGGGCTCGGCGAAGTTGCGGCAGTACTTGAAGTCCTGCTTCACCAGCGAGGCGCTGGCGAACGCCCGGCCGCCTTCGGCGGCATAGTCGCCGATCATGCTCTCCACCTCGTCCATGACGCCGTTGGCGACCCGCTCGGGATCGTCGCCGGGCTTCAGCCGGAACGAGCTGGCGATGGCGATCATCTTCATGGCGGTGGCCATGACCTGCTCGGCCTTGCCCGGCTCCACGTCGTCTCCCGCGGATTTCAGCGAGGCCATGTAGAGCGCGCCGCAGCGCATCAGCGGATAGGCGTGGTCGCGCTCGCCGGCCCGGCCCGAATTCAGATGGTTCTGGATGGGCGCCAGGGCGGCGGCCGGCGCGGCGAGGCACATCAGGGCGGCGGCGATGACGAGCGGGCGGATGGACATGGCCTCTGCATGCGGTGGACGTGGGAAGGAACTTAGGGGGCCGCTCCCGGCGGGGCAAGCGGTCAGCGCCCGGCGTCCAGCGCCTTCACCAGCAGGCGGGGCGCCTTCATGCGCCACGCCTGCTCCAGGCGGTGCGCCAGCTCGTCGTCGTCGATGGCGGCCATGCGCACCAGCACGGCGGGCCAGCCCCTGTAGTGGTCGGTCTCGAAATAGATCTCGGGCGCCGCCTCCATCAGCAGCTCCTTGTCGGCGAGGCCGATCATCAGCACCAGGGTCTCGTCGTCCTTGACCCGGGCGATGCCCTTGCCGCGCACCTTGGCGGCGGGCGTCCCGTAGGAGGTGCCCCGCTCCAGCCCGGGCAGATGTCCGCCCACGCGAAGCACGCGCGCGATGATGTCGTCCATGCTTCCCATGACCCCAGCATGGGACAGACCCGCGCGCGGCGCAATGGGGCGCCGGGCCGGGATGTCGGATGCTGGGGAAGGAATGGTGGGCGCTAGCGTATGGCTTCGGCCGCCCCCTCATCGTTGACGGGAGCCGGTGTGGTCTGTGGAACCGTTTCCTGCTGGGGTTCTATCTCAAGTTCGCGAGCCGAGCGTAACTCAGGCTGAGGCGCGTTCTCCGGTGCGGCCGATTTTGCCGTCTCACTCCCCCAAGCGTCTCTCCAATTCATGGGATTATAATCCGTGGTTTAAAGAGCCTCAAGATGTTTGCGTTGCCCAATGAGGGCGCACACACGGGTAGCGAAGAATCTGAGGCGATTGAGGGTGGCAACGGGCGTCTCGCAAGAGGCTCTCGCCGTGGACGCCGGGCTTGACCGCACCTACATAAGCAGGCTGGAAAGAGACATGGAAAACCCCACGGTTGCCGTGCTTGAGAGGCTAGCCGATGCTCTTGGTTGCGATATCGCAGCGTTTTTCCTCGAGGTGGATAACGCTGTAATCCCGCCGCTGAAGTCTGGACGTAAGCCAAAATAGCAAGGGTAGACCCCGCAGGGCGCGCGTCCGCCTGACGGGCGTCTTCAGGTAATACGGGCACGCCAATCGGGGTCATGAAACCGACGATGCCTATGCCACCTGGCAGCCCGTCGACGCGAAGAAGATTCGCCGCCGGCTCGATCGCATTTTTACGGCCGTGCGATCCGGGTGTCGTCGCAGCGGAATTGGCCGCTGCAAAAAAGACCAAGGATTTCAAAGGGTAAGATGGTGGGCGCGACAAGGTTCGAACTTGTGACCCCTACGATGTCAACGTAGTGCTCTACCACTGAGCTACGCGCCCTCAGTGACCGGCGCGGACTATAAGCAAAAGCTTCGCCGGCGCAAGGCTTCTCTTGAGCGGAGTCCGCGCGCCGCGACGGACCGTTTCGGGCCGGTTGCCCGGCGTATAAAATCGGTCATAATCCCGGGGTGTGTCTTGCCGGAGGCACGACCTGTACCAGATGATGGGCCGATGACTCCCAGCGAACCCGTACTCAAAACCCAGATCGCGCCCGAGGTGGAAACGGCGCCGCCCGCCTGCGTGGTGGTCGAGCCGGCCCGCCAGACCGCGCCGCTGGTGTTCTCCTCGCCGCACAGCGGCCGGTACTATCCGGCGGATTTCGTGTCGTCCTCGCGGCTCGATCCGCACACGCTGCGCGCGTCCGAGGACGCCTATGTGGACGAGCTGTTCGCCGCCGCGCCCCGGCACGGCGCGCCGCTGGTGCAGGCGGTCTATGCCCGCGCCTATCTGGACGTGAACCGCGAGGCCTGGGAGCTGGACCCGGAGATGTTCGACGGGCCGCTGCCCGAATTCGTCAACGCGCGGTCGGGCCGCGTCGCCGCCGGCCTCGGCACCATCGCTCGCGTGGTGGCGAGCGGCACGGCGATCTATCAGGGCCGGCTGCCCTTCACCGAGGCCGAGCGCCGGGTGAGCGCCGTCCATACGCCCTATCACCAGACGCTGTCGCGGCTGCTCGATCGCACCCATGCCCAGTTCGGCTGCGCGGTGCTGGTCGACTGCCATTCCATGCCGTCCTGCGGCGGCTCATGGGGCGACATGCCCGTCAGGAGCCACGGCGCGGTGCCCGATTTCATCCTGGGCGACCGCTACGGCCGGAGCTGCCACGGCGAGGTGATGGTCACCGCCCAGCAGGCGCTGACGGCGCAGGGCTATCGGGTGGTGCGGAACGATCCCTATTCGGGCGGCTTCAACACCCGCCATTACGGCGTCCCGCGCGAGGGCCGCCACGCGTTGCAGATCGAGATTAACCGCGCGCTCTACATGGACGAGGGCACCATGACCCGCAACGCGGGCTTCGACCCGCTGTGCGACGCGCTCACCGCCCTGATCGTCGCCCTGTCGGCCCTGCCCGCGGACGTGCTCAGGACGGCCTAGGGTTTTCCCACCACCCCATGACCGAGAGGGCTGAGGAGGCCCGCAGGGCCGTCGCGAAGCCCGGGCAGGCCCGTGCGCGGCATCCCGCTCTTCGCGACGCGGCTTCGCCGCTCCTCAGAGCTCCCGGTTTTTGGGGAAGGGGTAGGGTTCGGATGACTCGAAGGCAGGCGCAGAAGGATGGCACGCCAGCCAAAAAAAGAGCCACTTCAGCTGCCTGAAGTGGCCCAAGTTTAGGGAGGAAACGCCCACGAAGGGCAGTACCTTCTCGCGAGAATACGCGGCCAAAGGTACACCCATGATTGTAAGGCTCCCGGCCGCCGAATCAAGGAATTTCGAGAATCTCTTTGCCGCCAATGCGTTATGGCGAAAAACCGGCGCCGGCGCCCGTCAGGGAACGATGACGACCTTGCCCGTCGATCTGCGGGTGACCACCGATTCCAGCCCTTCCACCGCACGCTCCAGCGGGAAGGTCTTCGAGACCAGGGGGCTGATGCGGCCCTCGGCCAGCCAGCCCAGCAGCTCCTCCTGGCTGCGGCGCGACACCTCGGGCGCCAGCGCGTCGTAGGCGGGCCGGTTGACGCCGATGATGTCGACGTTCTTGACCATGACGTGATTGGCGGGAATCTGCGGCACCCGGCCGCCGGCGAAGCCGATGACCAGGATGCGGCCCTCGAACGCGACGCAGCGGAGCGAGGCGTCGAACACGTCGCCGCCGACCGGATCGTAGACGACGTCGGCGCCCCGTCCGCCGGTCAGCGCCTTCACCCGCTCGCGGATGTCCTCGGCCAGATAGTCGACGGTCTCGTGGGCGCCGGCCGCGCGGGCGATCTCCAGCTTGTCCGGGCCGCCCGCCGTGGCGATGATTCGCGCGCCCATGATCCGGCCCAGCTCGACCGCCGTCAGGCCCACGCCGCCCGCCGCCCCGTGCACCAGCAGCGTCTCGCCCGGCTTCAGCCGCGCCCGGTGGGCGAGCGCCACGTGGCTGGTGCCGTAGGTCACGGCGAAGCTGGCCGCCTGCTCGTAGCCGAGGCTGTCCGGCAGCCGCGTCAGCCGGCCGGCGTCGACGGCGGCCAGCTCGGCATAGCCGCCCCGCCCCGGCAGGCCCATCACCCGGTCGCCCACCGTGACGCCGGCGGTGTCCCGGCCCAGTGCGATCACCTCGCCCGCGATCTCCGAGCCGGGGATGAAGGGCAGCGCGGGCTGGTTCTGGTACTTGCCGGCGGTCATGATGCTGTCGGCGAAATTGATGCCGCAGGCGCGGATGCGCACCAGCGCCTGGCCCGGCGCCGGCACGGGATCGGGCACCTCCTCCAGCCGCAGGACGGACAGGTCGCCGTGTTCCCGGCACATGATGGCGCGCATGGTCCTTCCTTCAGCGGAAACGGTCGGGGGCGTAGGTCGCGGCGTCCACGTCGAAGCCGGCCAGTTCCTCGGGCATCCGGCCGTCGACGATCAGGCTTTCCGCCAGCCGGCCCATCATGGGCGCGGTCTGGATACCGTAGCCGCCCTGCCCCACGAACCAGAAGAAGCCCGGCGCCGACGGCTCGAAGCCCACGACCGGCGTGCGGTCGGGCGAGAAGGTGCGCAGCCCCGCCCATTTGTTGTCCACATGCCGCACCGGGATGTCGGCCGCCTGCTGGATGCGGTCGATGGCGATGGCGACGTCCAGCTCCTCGGGCTGGGCATCGACCGGCTCGCTCGGCGTCTCGTCGGCGGGCGAGGCGAGGATGCGGCCCGATTCCGGCTTGAAATAGAACTGGTCGCCCACGTCCAGCACCACCGGCCAGCGCGGCGAATAGCCGGGCGGTGGCGGCAGGATGACGATGGTCCGGCGCAGCGGCCGCATGCCGATGGGCGCCAGGCCGGCGAGCCGGGCCACCTGGTCGGCCCAGGCGCCCGCCGCGTTCACCAGCACCGGCGCGCGCCACGCGCCCGACGGCGTCTCCACCGTCCACAGGCCGCCCGCGCGGGTGATGGACAGCGCCGTGGCGTCGGTGGCGACGCTGCCGCCCCGCTGCTTCAGCCCGCGCAGGAAGCCCTGGTGCACGGCATTGACGTCGAGGTCGGCGCATTCGGGCTCGAACAGCGCGCCGGCCACATAGTCCTCGCGCAGCACCGGGCACATCCCGCGCGCCTCGGCCGGGCCCAGCCGGACGATGTCGGGCTCCAGCACGCGCAGCGCCGCCTCGAAGCGGTCCAGCTCGCCGAGCTGGTCCCGGCGCGCGATGTAGAGCGCGCCGCGCTCGCCCAGCAGCGGCACGTCGGAGAAACCCTCGGGCGGGCGGGCGAGGAACGGACCCGAGGCGATGGTCAGCGGCCGGATGCTGGCGCCGCCATAGGACGGGGCATAGAACGCCGCCGAGCGGCCCGTGGTGTGGTAGCCGGGCGCGCTCTCGCGCTCCAGCAGCACGGCGGTGCCGTGGCGGCCGAGGAAATAGCCGGCGCTGGCCCCGGCGATGCCGGCGCCGATGATCAGGAAGTCGTACTCTCGGGCGGACACTTGGACGCTTTCCCTACAGGAACCGAGTGCCTAACCTAGGCACCGACGCATCGCACGCAAGGGGAAATCCGTGGAGCCGACCGCAGACAGGGAACGAGTGAGCGACGCCGAGGCGCGCGAGCTGCTGGCATTCGCGCATCTGCTGGCCGACGCCGCCGGGAAGGTGATCCGGCCGCTGTTCCGCTCGGTGGGCGCCATCGACAACAAGCGCGCCGGCGACTTCGACCCGGTGACGGCCGCCGACCGCGACGCCGAGGCCGCCATGCGCGCGCTGATCGCCGCGCGCTATCCGGGCCACGCCGTCTATGGCGAGGAGCACGGCGCCGAATGGGGCGAGCGGTTCACCTGGGTGCTGGACCCGCTCGACGGCACCCGCTCCTTCATCGGCGGCTTTCCCACCTGGGGCACGCTGATCGGGCTGGCCGAGCACGGCCGGCCGGTGATCGGCATCATGGACCAGCCGGTGACGGGCGAACGTTTCACCGGCGGCCCGGACGGCGCGTTCCTGGGCGCGCGGCGGCTGCGGGTGCGGCCCTGCGCCCGGCTGGAGGACGCCGTGCTCTATGCCACCACCCCCGACATGTTCGAGCCCGAGGCCGACATGCCCGCCTTCCGGCGGGTGGAAAGCCGCGTCAGGCTGCGCCGCTTCGGCGGTGACTGCTACGCCTATTGCATGCTGGCGCACGGCCTCGTCGACGTGATCGTCGAGGCCCAGATGCAGCCCTACGACATCCACGCCCTCATCCCCATCGTCGAGGCGGCGGGCGGCATCGTCACCAACTGGGAAGGCGAGCCGGCCTGGCAGGCGGGCCACATCCTCGCCGCCG
Source organism: uncultured Bifidobacterium sp. (assembly GCA_964630425.1). Lineage (GTDB taxonomy): Bacteria > Pseudomonadota > Alphaproteobacteria > SMXS01 > SMXS01 > RI-34. Next base: position 22,283 of record CAZVVC010000015.1, read on the forward strand.
GCGACCCCCGCGTGCACGAGGCGGCGCTGAAGGCGCTCGCCGGATAGGCCGGGCCTGGCCGCCGCGACGGCCATTGCGGATCGGCGGCGGCTCTTCTAGAACTGCGTTTGAGATTCTGTTGCAACAAGGGAAGGCCGGGGCCGGGTTCCCCGCCTGGATCAGATTGCCGCCCGAACTCCAATCCGTACTGCTCTACGAGGCGCATCGCGGCGCGCTGGTGGACTATGCCAACACCATCGTGCGCGACCGCTCCCGCGCCGAGGACGTGGTGCAGGACGCCTGGGAGCGGATGCAGGCGGTGGAACGGCGGCGGCCGCTGGGCGAGCCGCTGCGCTATTTCTACCGCGTCGTCCGCAACCTCGCCCTCGACCGGCTCCGCGCCGGCAAGCGGGAGGCGATGCGCGCCGGCCCCGAATTCAGCGAGATCGCCGAGGTCGTCGCCGACGACGCGCCGACCCAGGAAGCCGGCATGGCCGCGCGCGAGGAGCTGCGGATCGTGCTCGAGTGCCTGAACGAGCTGCCGGAGCGCAACCGCGTCGCGCTGGTGCTCCACACCATCGAGGGCCTGAAGCTGCGCGAGATCGCCGAACGGCTGGGCCTGTCGGTGACCTTCACGCATCAGCTCATCGCCGACGCGAAGATGCACTGCATCAAACGGCTGTCGCAGCGGCCGTGATGCAGGCTGGCGCGGACAAGGCCGAAAAGCCCCGGCCCCGGATCGTCGGGGACTTGAGAGGCCTGCGTCACACTGCCCATCAATCCGGCACGCTCGGGGAGGCGGCATGAGCAAGTCGTTGGACGGCGACGATCCGTGGGACGCGGCCCTGCGGCAGGCCGTGGACTGGAGCATCCTGCTCGACGACGATCCCGAGGACGGCGAACACCGCGCCCGCTTCGACGGCTGGCTGGCGGCCGATCCGCTGCACCGGCGGGCATGGGACGAGAGCGTCCGCGTCTCCGGCCTGATCGGGCAGACCAGGGCGGTGACCGCGCTGCCCGTGCGGAACGCGGCGAAAGCGGGCCGCGGGCGGCGGCCGCTGGTCTGGGCGGCGACGGCGGTCGCGGCCGCCATCGCGTGGTTCGCCGCGCCGCTGGTCCTGCTGCACGCGTCGGCCGACTACGTCACCGGCACGGCCCGCCAGCAGACCGTCATGCTGGACGACGGCAGCCAGGTGCGCCTCGCGCCGCGCAGCGCCATCAGGGTGGCCTATGCCGGCGACGGGCGGCATGTGGACCTGCTGGCCGGCGAGGCCTATTTCGAGGCGGCACCCGATCCTTCCCGCCCCTTCCGGGTGACGGCGAGATCCGCCGAGGTCACCGTGCTCGGCACCGGCTTCGACGTGCGCCTCGGCGACGCGGGCGCCGAGGTCGCGGTCCGTCACGGGCGGGTCCGCGTCGACGACACGGACCGCGAACCGTCCGACGCCGCCATCCTGACCGCGGGCCAATGGGCGCGGCTGTCGCCGGACGGCCCGCCGGTCCGGGGAGAGGTGCCGGCCGAGATCGTCGGCGGCTGGTCGGATCGCAGGATCACGGCCATCGACCGGCCGCTGTCGGAGGTCGTCGCCGACCTGCGCCGCTATTACGGCGGCCGGATCATCCTGACCGGCCACGCCCTGGGCGGCCGCAGCGTCACCGGCGTCTTCGACGTCCGCGACCCCGTCGAGGCCGCCCGCGCCATCGTCAAGCCCCACGGCGGCGTCGTCCGCAGCATCACGCCGTGGCTGCTCGTCATCTCGGCATCGTCGTAGGGCTCCCTCAGCCCTCTCGGTTTTGGGGTGGCGGATGTTCAATCAGAGCAAAGGGCATTTCCGGTCACAGCAGGCGGGATAGCCCAACACCATAACCGGGAGCCCTGAGGAGCGGCGCAGCCGCGTCGCGAAGGGCGGGATGCCGTGCGCGGGCCTGCCCGGGCTTCGCGACGGCCCTCTCGGTTTTGGGGTGGCGGAGGTTCAATCAGAACAAAGGGCACTCCCGGTCACAGCATGGCGGGATAGCCCAACACCATAACCGGGAGCCCTTGTAAGTTATCAGGGCTGTCATCTGGTAAGCTTACGGAT
>CAZVVC010000016.1:0-23080 GCA_964630425.1 uncultured Bifidobacterium sp.
CATCGCAACACCCTAAACTGGTGTTGCACTTCGTTTGTGAACTCAGGGCATCCAGACGAGACAGTCCGGCGCGCTCCGCGCCGGTTTTTCGTCTCGGGACTGGATACCGCCCTTCGGCGGTATGACGGCTAAAAAAACGAGAGCTACTCCCCTGCCAGCAGCGCCTTGTTCGAGTCCGCCACGGCCTTCAGCTCGTCCATCTGCTGATAGACGTCGCCGCCGGAGTTGCGGAACACCGTCGCCATGTCGTCCATGCCCTTGGCCGCGAAGTCACGCACTTCCTGGGTGATCTTCATGGAACAGAACTTCGGCCCGCACATGGAGCAGAAATGCGCCACCTTGTGGGCTTCCTTGGGCAGAGTCTGGTCGTGGAACAGGCGTGCCGTCTCCGGGTCCAGCGACAGGTTGAACTGGTCCTCCCAGCGGAACTCGAAGCGGGCGCGGCTGAGCGCGTCGTCATGGGCCTGGGCGGCCGGATGGCCCTTGGCCAGGTCGGCGGCGTGGGCGGCGATCTTGTAGGTGATCACGCCCACCTTCACGTCGTTGCGGTCGGGCAGGCCCAGATGCTCCTTGGGCGTCACGTAGCAGAGCATGGCGGTGCCGAACCAGCCGATCATGGCCGCGCCGATGCCGCTGGTGATGTGGTCGTAGCCGGGCGCCACGTCCGTGGTGAGCGGCCCGAGGGTGTAGAACGGCGCCTCGCCGCACTCCTTGAGCTGCTTGTCCATGTTGATCTTGATCTTGTGCATGGGCACGTGGCCGGGGCCTTCGATCATCACCTGGCAGCCGTGCTTCCACGCCACCTGGGTCAGCTCGCCCAGGGTCTCCAGCTCGGCGAACTGGGCGGCGTCGTTGGCGTCGGCGATGGAGCCGGGGCGCAGGCCGTCGCCCAGGCTGAAGCTGACGTCATAGGCGCGCATGATCTCGCAGATGTCCTCGAAGTGCTCGTAGAGGAAGCTCTCCTTGTGATGGGACAGGCACCATTTGGCCATGATCGAGCCGCCGCGGCTGACGATGCCGGTGACGCGCTTGGCGGTCAGCGGCACGTAATGCAGGCGCACGCCCGCATGGATGGTGAAATAGTCGACGCCCTGCTCGGCCTGCTCGATCAGCGTGTCGCGGAACACCTCCCAGGTCAGGTCCTCGGCGATGCCGCCCACCTTCTCCAGCGCCTGGTAGATCGGCACGGTGCCGATCGGCACCGCCGAGTTGCGGATGATCCATTCGCGGATGTTGTGGATGTTGCGGCCGGTGGACAGGTCCATGACCGTGTCGGCGCCCCAGCGGGTCGACCACACCATCTTGTCGACCTCGTCGGCCACGGACGAGGTCACCGCCGAGTTGCCGATGTTGGCGTTGATCTTCACCAGGAAGTTGCGGCCGATGATCATCGGCTCGGCTTCCGGGTGGTTGATGTTGGCGGGGATGATGGCCCGGCCGCGCGCGATCTCGCTGCGCACGAACTCCGGGGTGATGAAGTCCGGGATCTCGGCGCCGAAGGACTCGCCGTCGCGCAATGCCTGCTCGCGCGCCTGCTCGCGGCCCAGGTTCTCGCGGACGGCGATGTATTCCATCTCCTTCGTGATGATGCCGGCGCGGGCGAATTCGAGCTGGGTCACCATGGCATCGCCTACCGCGCGCAGCGGGCGGCGCAGGTTCGGGAACTCGGTGACCAGGTTCTTGCCGGTGGCGCCGCCATTGTCCTCGGGGCGCACATGGCGGCCGTCATATTCCTCGACGCCGCCGCGGTCCATGATCCACTGGCGGCGCAGCGGCGCCAGGCCCTCGTAGATGTTGATGGACACGTCGGGGTCCGAATAGGGGCCGGAGGTGTCGTACAGCTTCACCGGCGGCTCGTTCGCCGTCTCGTGCAGCGCCACCTCGCGCATGGGCACGCGCAGGTCGCCGCCCACGTAAACCTTGCGCGAGCCGGGGATCGGGCCGGTGGTGACGGAAATCTTCGGGGCTTCGGTGAGGTCGTTCATGAGGCTACTCCGCGCGCTCGAATGGGTTTGCGGCTGGGAATGTGGAGTATCCGGAAGCTCCTTCCCTTCGCCGGCATGACCCGGATCAGGTTCGAAGGGTTTGCGCGGCTCTTCCCCGCGTCCTCTCAGCCCTGAGGGCACCCCTGGAACGGCTACTATATGTGCACCGATGGACGGCCGCGTCAACCGATGTAGGCAGAGCTTCGGCTCCATGCTTGCATACGCTGCAACGCGCACTTTACGCTGAGGCCATGCCGACAAACCACGATTTGGACGAACTTGGGCGGATAGCGACGCGAGTGCGCGTCCAGCCCGATTGGAATTTGTTCGCTGAATATTGCGAGTTTCGCGGCAAGGGAGAACGCCAGAAAGCATTTGCGTCACTCGAATCGTTTTTGACGCAAGCTGCCTCATGGACCTACAGCGCCCGCCTCAATTTCACGCGGGCGACATTGGGCTTGAGTGCGCGCTTCGATCATAACGAAATTCTTTTGCCACAGCCCTTGATTCGAAACCTCGTGGTTCCGACGCTGCGTGAATGGCGTGAGCATGAGCCCTCGACTGCAGAGGCGTCGCTTTGGCTCGGACTGCTCCGATGTGACAATCCAACGGATCACCTGACAGAAGCGCTTGTTCTCGACCCGAACTGCGAGGAGGCAAGGCGGACCCTGACCGACTGGATATTGTCGGACATCGAATACAACCAGCATGAACTACCGGCATTCTATATCCATGACCCACGAATTGATCTCGCAGCCCTAGATCGCGCCATCGAACTCGCGAGCGGCAGCCGGAGTATCGAATGGCGCACGATGATCCAACAGGAGGCGGATGAACTTCGCCTAAATGCGCTGCGATGGTTGGCCGCCCACCCCGCCGAAGGGGACTTTGCCAGCCGCTGAGGTCAACAGGCCACAGGCCCGGATTTCGATATATCGATTTGACACTTGAACCCTCCAGAATTTAGATATATCTGTTATTTCGATATATCGAATATATCGATATATCTGGATAGAGAGGTTTTCAGAATGAACCACCGTTTCAACGACATCATGTTCGGCCGCGTCGGCCGGCGCGGCATGCGCCACGGCCGGCATGGGATGCATCGCCGGCACGGCGAGCGCGAGGAAGGGCGCCGCGGCGGCGGCCGGCTGGGCCGGTTCCTGGCCCACGGCGACCTGCGCTTCCTGCTGCTCAAGCTGCTCTCGGACAAGCCGGGCCACGGCTACGAGCTGATCAAGGACATCGAGGACCGGGTGGCCGGCGCCTACACGCCCAGCCCGGGCGTGATCTACCCCACCCTCACCCTGCTCGAGGAGCTGGGCTGGGTCCGCGCCGTGCAGAGCGAGGGCACCCGCAAGCTCTACGAGGTCACCCAGGACGGCCTGCTGGCGCTCGACGCCAACAAGACCACGGTCGAGGACATCTTCGAGCGCATGGAGAAGGCCCGCGCCGAGAAGGAGGCCGCACCCGAGGACGGCGACGATGACGCCGCCGCCTTCTGGAAGCACCGCCATCGGGCGCAGGAAGCCAGGCACGCCCTGCGCGAGCTGCGCATGGCGCTGCGACAGCGGGCGCTGGAGCGTTCGCTCTCCGACGGACAGGTCGACGCCATCGTCGACATCATCCGCGACGCGGCCCGCAAGGTCCGCGACGCCTGAAAGGACATCCCATGACCCGATCCACCGCCAGAATCCGGACCGAGCACGCCAGCCGCTACCTGCAACAGCTCTGCAAGCACTTCGCCCACAAGATCCCCGTCACCTTCGGCAAGACCGAAGGGCGCATCTCGTTCGACGGCAACGACTGCGTGCTCGAGGCAAAAGGCGACGTGCTGATCATCACCGTGCAGGCGCCCGACACGCCGACCGTCGAGCGGCTCCAGGACGCGATCGTGCGCCACCTCGACCGCTTCGCGTTTCGCGACAAGCCGGAAGTCGACTGGACGGCGGCCTGACCGTTACACGTGGAGGTTTGAAGGATTCACCTCAAACACCACTTGAAATTGTGTCAAATTTTATGCAGATAATGGCGAAATTGTGTTGCCGGGACATCCGCCATGCCGCTGCATATGCCGTCCAAGCCCGTTTCCCTGCTCAGCCGCCGCACCCGCCAGGACCTGGTCGAGATCCTAGTCAGGGCGCACCGGGCCGGCGACAAGGCGCTGGTCTGCCAATGCCAGACCGAACTGGACCGGCAGAGCCGGATGCACGCCGGGCGCGCCGCGACGGCGGCGGCCCGCTGAGCCTTCCGGGAAGCCGCCCGGCCCTCAGCGCGCCTTTTCGGGGAACAGCGCCCGCAGCCCTTCCCGGCTCGCCTGCGCGACGCCGCGTTCGGTGATCAGGCCGGTGACCAGCCGCGCGGGCGTCACGTCGAAGGCGTCGTTGCGCACCTGCGTGCCCTTCGGGGCGATGGAAACGGTGACGCTCTCGCCCCATTTGGTGCGGCCTGGAACCTGCAGCAGCTCCTCGCCGGCGCGCTGCTCGATGGGAATGGCGAAGCCGTCGTCCAGCGTCCAGTCGACGGTGGTGGACGGCAGCGCCACATAGAACGGCACGCCGTTGTCGTGGGCCGCCAGCGCCTTCAGATAGGTGCCGATCTTGTTGGCGACGTCGCCCGTCGCCGTGGTCCGGTCGGTGCCGACGATGCACATGTCGACCAGCCCGCGCTGCATCAGGTGACCGCCGGAATTGTCGGCGATCAGCGTGTGCGGCACGCCGTGCTGGCCCAGCTCCCAGGCGGTGAGGAACGCGCCCTGGTTGCGCGGCCGCGTCTCGTCCACCCAGACATGCACCGGGATGCCCGCGTCGTGCGCCATGTAGATGGGCGCCGTCGCCGTGCCCCAGTCGACGCAGGCCAGCCAGCCGGCGTTGCAGTGGGTGAGGATGTTGACGGCCTCGCCCGGCCGCGCGGCCGCCGCCTGCTCGATCAGCTTCAGGCCGTGGCGGCCGATGTCGTGGCAGATGGCGACGTCTTCCTCGCAAATCTCGGCGGCGCGCCGGTAGGCGGCCTCGACCCGCTCGTTGGGCCGCACCGTGAACAGCGCGCCCAGCATCTCCTCGACCGCCCAGCGCAGGTTGACGGCGGTCGGCCGCGTCTCCAGCAGCCTGTCGGCGGCGATGCCCATCGCCAGATCGCTGGCGTCGGCGCGCATGGCGAGCGCCATGCCATAGGCCGCCGTCGCCCCGATCAGCGGCGCGCCGCGCACCTGCATGCTGGTGATGGCATGGGCCGCGTGATCCAGCGTGCGCAGGGTGACGATCTCAAGCCGGTGCGGCAGCCGCGTCTGGTCGATGATATCCACCGACCATCCATCGTAATGCAGCCTGATCGGCCGCTGCGGCGTCCCTTCGACCATCATCGCTCGTTACCCCCAATCTTTTTTCGGTCATCGACCTGTTTTCCGTAATCGGCGTAGCGCGCCAGCGCCTCGTCCATCTCGGCCTCGGTCAGCAGCACGGGCGTCCCGGTCCGGCGGGCGATGCAGTATTGCCGCGCCAGCGCCTCGACCTCGACCGCGAGGCCGAGAGCGCGCTGCACGGTGCTCTCGCACACGATCATGCCGTGATTGGCCAGCAGGCATGCCTTGCGCCCGTCCAGCGCCTTCAGCATGGCCGCCGACAGCGCGGCGCCGCCGTAGAGCGCATAGTCCGCGCAGCGGATGTCCGGCCCGCCGGCCGCGGCCACCATGTAATGGAAGCGCGGGATGCCCTCGCGCAGGCAGGACAGCGCCGTGGCGTAGGGCGGATGGGCGTGCAGCACCGCCATCGCCTCGGGCCGGCCGCGGTAGATGTCGCAATGCATCCGCCATTCGCTCGATGGCGCCAGGGGACCGTGCGCCTCGCCGTCGAGGGTCACATGGACCATGTCGGCCGCGGTCAGATCCTCGTAGCGCATGCCGGTCGGCGTCACCAGGAAACCGTCGCGCCAGCGCGCCGAGCCGTTGCCGGACGTGCCGTGGTTGACGCCCAGCGCCGTCATGGCGCGGCAGGCGTCGATCACGGATTGGCCGATGCTGTGGCGGTCGCTGGCGGTCATGGCTCGTCGTCTAAAAACCATCGTCATCCCGGCCGGACAGGTACTACACCTTGCGATGGATTTGGCAACCTCCGCGTAACGTTGGAGGGGTCAGGTCTCCCGCGAATCCATCCAGATGGTGAACGGGCCGTCATTGACCAGCGACACCGTCATGGCGGCCGCGAAGCGGCCGGTCTCGACCGGCACGCCCTCGTCCGCCAACAGCGCGCAGAAGCGTTCGTAGAGCGCCTTCGCCGCCTCGGGCGCGGCGGCGCGCGAGAAGCCGGGGCGGTTGCCGCGGCGCCAGTCGGCCGCCAGGGTGAACTGGCTGACGACGAGCGCCGCCCCGCCCACGTCGCGCACCGACAGGTTGGTCTTGCCCGCCTCGTCGGCGAACAGGCGCATCCGCGCGATCTTGCCCGCGAACCACCGGGCGTCCTCCTCGGTGTCGCCGTGTTCGGCGCACAGCAGCACCAGCAGCCCCCGCCCGATGGCGCCGACCGCCTCGCCGTCCACCGTCACGGCGGCTTCCGTCACCCTTTGCAAAAGCGCCCGCATGGTTCCTTCCGCTGGTCTTGCGCCCCCTTCGGCGCTATGTGTGTCTAATCAACGGAAGCGCTCAGGACAATGCCATGAAGGTCGCCATCAACCCCGTGACGCCGTTCGCCCAGAACTGCTGTGTGATCTGGGACGAGAAGACCATGCGCGGCGCGGTCACCGATCCGGGCGGCGACATCGACCGTGTCCTGGCCATCGCCGAGGAACAGGGCGTGACCATCGAGAAGATCCTGATCACCCACGCCCATCTCGACCACGCCGGCGCCACCGCCGACCTGGCCGAGCGCCTGGGCGTGCCGATCGAGGGGCCGCATAAGGGCGACCAGTTCCTGATCGACGCGCTGCCCAAATCGGCCGCGCAATACCGTTTCCCCGAGGCGCGGGTGTTCACGCCCACCCGCTGGCTGGAGGACGGCGACACCGTCACCGTCGGCGAGGAAGTGCTGGACGTGGTGCACTGCCCCGGCCACACGCCCGGCCACGTGGTGTTCATCAGCCGCACCGCGCGCATCGCCATCGTCGGCGACGTGCTGTTCCAGGGCTCCATCGGCCGCACCGACCTGCCGCGCGGCAACTACCAGCAGCTGATCGACGCCATCACCACCAAGCTGTGGGCCTTCGGCGACGACATCACCTTCGTCCCCGGCCACGGCAACACCTCGACCTTCGGCAACGAGCGCAAATGGAACCCGTTCGTCGGCGACTTCGCCATGAGCATGAATTCCAGCACAGGCGTTTAAGCGCCCCCTTGCCGTAGCGGGCCGGCGCTAACCCATATCAAGGCTGTTGCGAATCATTCGCATGTCGAGCTATGGTGCCGCCGATGCTTACCAATGCCCTCGCCCTGTCCCGCCTGCTGGTTGCCGAGCGCCCCTCGCTCGTCCGCTGGCTGGCGCGCATGGTTGGTGAAACGGCGGCGGAGGACGTCGCGCAGAGCCTTTATTTGCGCGTGCAGCGCGTCGCGGATCATCCGCCGATCGTCAACAAGCGTTCGTTCCTGTTCCGCCTAGCCCGGAACCTCGCCATCGACCACATCCGCGCCGAGACCCGCCGCGAACGGCTGTTCGAGGGGGACATGGATGCCCGGGACATCCCTTCGGCCGAACCGAGCGCGGAAACCCATCTGATCGATCGCGAGAGGATCCGGCGCATGACGGCCGCGGTCGAACATCTGCCGTTCCGCTGCCGCCAGGTGTTCATACTGATCAAGTTCGAGGAACTGAGCGTGGCGGAAACGGCAAGGCGGCTGAGCATCAGCCAGGACATGGTGCGCAAGCATGTCCGGCATGCGCTGCTCGTCTGCCACCAGTCGCTGACTGAACCGTCGTCGTAGGATATTGCGCTGGCGTCCTCTCGTTTCTTCCCTTCCAAACGTGATAGGAATGACGCCCGCGTGACGATGTGGCTGCGCTCCAGGGAATGATGATGGTCCGTCCGACACAAGAGCCGTTGCCCAAGACCATCGCCGACGAAGCAGCGCGCTGGGTCGCCGAAAGCTTCGATGGGACGCTATCTCCGGCGCAACAGGCGGAACTGGACGCCTGGCTTTCGGCAGACCCTCGACATGATCGGGCCTTCGCCGAGATGCAGGCGGTCTGGGCGCAGATGGACCAGGTCGCCCGGACGCCGGTGCTGCATGCCGACACCCCCGTCCCCGTCCATCCCCTGCGCTCCCGTCCCGGCCGGACGAGACGGCGCTGGGCGGCCGCGGCCATCGCCGCGAGCGTGGCGCTGATGGTCCTGGGCGTCACCGAGGATTGGGCGACGCGGCTGCGGGCCGATGCCGCCACCGCCGTGGGCGAGCGCCGCATCGTCAGCCTTCCCGATGGCTCCAACATCCATCTGGACAGCCAAAGCGCCGTTACCGTCGACTTCGGCGACCGGCAACGCATCGTGCGGTTGCTCAAGGGCGAAGCCGCATTCACGGTCGCCCGCGACGCGGTACGGCCTTTCACGGTCGAGGCCGGCGGCGGGTCGGTCACCGCGCTCGGCACGCGCTTCCTCGTACACCGCGACGGCGAACTGACCCGTGTCCTGGTCACCGAACACCGCGTGCAAGTCAGCTATCCCGAACCGGATGGCTCCTCGGTCGTGCTGGACGAGGGATACGAGATTTCCTATGGCCGGGAGACCGGCCTGGAACCCGTCCGCATGGCCAACGCCTACGACGCGATGGCGTGGACGGAAGGCGTGCTGGTCTTCAACAACGCGCCACTGGCGGACGTGGTCGAGGAGATCGGCAGATACCATCGCGGCTACGTGAAGGTCGTGGGCGGCGCGCAGCGGCTGCGGGTCAGCGGCGTGTTCCAGATCGACGATCCGATGGCGGCGATCGAACAGCTCCGGCAATCGCTCGGGCTGCGCTCGACCAGCCTCACTAACCGGCTCGTGTTCATCTACGGCTGAACACCGAAAATTCGATCCGGCCTACCTCTCGTTTACAGATTCCCAGTCGTCTTAGATGCAAGACGTTCGCAAAAAACGCGGCGTCTCGAACAATCCTTGACCGATGGGGGAACCACCAAGTGAAGAATCCGACCGTGAAGCGGGGTGCCCGGACGGCCGCTGTCAGGACGATGGCCGCCATGCTGCTGGCGACGACCGCGTTCGGGGCATCGATGGCAGTCGCCACCCACGCACACGCCCAGGCGGCCGCCAGCTACGAGATTCCAGCCGGCGCATTGGCCGACGTGCTCAATCAATATGCGCGTCAGGCCGGCGTCGAGCTGGCTTACCGGGCCGAGCTGACCGCGAACATCACCAGCCCCGGCCTGAAAGGTTCCTACGGTCCTGTGGAAGGCCTGTCGCGGATCCTGTCCGGAACCGGGATCGCCTATCGCCAGACCGGGCCGCGTGCCTTCACGCTGGAAGCCATGCCGCGTTCCGGCGGCGCGGTCCAGCTCGGGCCAGTCCGGGTGGAAGGCCAGGGCATCGCGGGCGCGGCGACCAGCGATCACGCCGCGACCGAGGGCACGGGCCTCTATACGGGCTCCGAGACCACGACGGCGAGCCGTCTGCCGCTGACGGTGAAGGAAACGCCGCAGTCGGTCACGATCGTGACGCGCCAGCGCATGGAGGACTTCCAGCTGCTGACCATGCAGTCGGTGCTGATGAACACCGTCGGCATCACCGAGAACCGCTCGGAGAGCGACCGGGGAGGTTATGCCGCGCGCGGCTTCAGCATCACCAACATGCAGATCGACGGCATCGCGTCGCCTTTCACCGGCTCGGCTCCGTCGGCCATCGCCAGCGGCAATCTGGACACGTATCTCTATGACCGCATCGAAGTGGTGCGCGGCGCGACGGGCCTGCTGAGCGCGACCGGCGATCCGTCCGCCACGGTGAACCTGGTCCGCAAGAAGCCGGGCACCGAATTCGCCGCCGCCGGTTTCGCAAGCATCGGCACGCGCGAGCTCTATCGCGGCGGCTTCGACGTCTCGGTGCCGATCTCGGCCGACGGCGCCATCCGCTCGCGGCTGATAGGCGTCTATCAGCGAGGCGATTCGTTCCGGGACTGCGCCTCGGACGAGCGTTTCCTGCTGTCGGCCATGGTCGAGTTCGATCTCACGGAGTCGACCCTGCTGCGCGTCGCCAACGTCTATCAGGACAGCCAGACGCGCGGCAGCACCTACGGCTCGCTGCCCCGCTACCTCAACGACGGCAGCATCGTCAACCTGCCGCGCTCCACCAACCTTTCGACGACCTGGTCGCGGTGGAACAAGACCGAGAACCGCACCGACATCACCCTCGAGCAGCAGATCGGCGAGGACTGGAAGTTCGTCGCTGCGGCCGGCCGCACGCGCGGCATCTCCGACCCCAAGGCCTATTTTCTCGGCGGCGGCGTGCCGAATCCCGCCGGTGACGGCAGGACCTTCTTCTCGCTCGATTCCGATGGTTCGCGCACCCAATGGACCTACGACGCGCATCTGAACGGCAGCTTCGACCTGTTCGGGCGCACGCACATGCTCATGCTGGGCGTCAACGGCTATCGCCGGACCAGCCGGGAAGACTATGGCGGCGTCGCGCCGCTGGGCCCGATGGACACCAACATCTTCACCTTCACAGGGGTCGTGCCCGGGCCGGCGCGAACCGGGCCGCGTGACCAATTCTGGACCGACACCGAAAAAATGGACGGTGCGTTCGGCAGCCTTCGGCTTTCGATCGCCGACCCGTTCCACGTGATCGTCGGCGGGCGCGTGACCGACTGGCGGATCACGCAGGAATTTGAGAACACGACGACGGGCGACACGACCTTTGCCCAGAACAAGCCCGGCAAGGTGTTCACGCCCTTCTTCGGCGCGACCTTCGACATCATCCCCGAACTGACGCTCTATGCCAGCTATGCGGATCTGTTCACGCCGCAGACGCAACGGGACATCGACAACCGGATCATCGACCCCATCGTCGGCAGCAACAAGGAAATCGGCCTGAAAGCGGCAGTGCTGGATCAGCGGCTGACGATCAACGCCGCCGTCTACGAAGCCAAGCGCGACAACGTGGCCGAGCTAGTCGTCCCCGAGGTCATCCTGCCCGACGGCAGCTCGGCCTATCAGTCGACGGGCAAGGGAAACAAGACGAGGGGATACGAGATCGAGGTGAGCGGCAGCATCACCGACCGCTGGAACGTCTATGCCGGCTTCAGCCAGAACAGGACCAAGACTCCGCTGGGCGTGCTCACCAACACCACCACGCCGCAGCGGACATTCAAGCTGCAGACGACATGGCGGCCGCCCGTGGTGGGGGATCGGCTGACAATCGGCGGCGGCGTGAACTGGCAGAGCACCGCCTGGCAGAACGTCAACGTGGCGGGCGTCGGACCCGTCAGGATCGAACAGGAAGAGTATGTGCTCGTCAGCCTGATGGCGCGGTTCGACGTCACCGACGGTATCGCGGTGAGCCTGAACGCCAACAACCTCCTCGACAAGGTCTACTACACCAGCGCCTCGGGCGGCTATTACGGCGAACCGCGCAGTGTCATCGCGACGGTCAATGCACGCTTCTGACGCGGGCGGTCGCTGGGCATAGCGAAACCCCTTCAAGGCAGATTCGGCTGTCATCCGGGCGAAAGCCCGGACGACAGCGCCGTTTTATGGTTATGATCGCATCCGCCTGCGATTGCGCCGGCGCCGGAACTGCCTGAGGAGCCCGTCCCATGCCGTCACCCGTCGAACTGGTCATCGAGGCGCGGCCGCGCGATCTGGGCGGGTTCGAGGTGCGGCGCATCCTGCCCCATGCCAAGCGGCGGATGGTGGGGCCGTTCGTGTTCCTGGACCATATCGGGCCGGCCACCTTCGCGCCGGGCACGGGCATCGACGTGCGGCCGCATCCGCATATCGGGCTGGCCACCGTCACCTATCTGTTCGAGGGCGAGATGATGCACCGAGACAGCGTGGGCGCGGTGCGGAACATCATGCCGGGGGACGTCAACTGGATGACCGCCGGGCGCGGCATCGTCCATTCCGAGCGCACAGCACCGGAGACCCGGGCGCGCGGCTTCTCGATCCACGGCATCCAGTCGTGGGTGGCGCTGCCGGTCGAGGACGAGGAAACGGAGCCCGCCTTCCACCATCACGGCGGGGACGAGTTGCCGCTGTTCGAGGTGGACGGCGTGACCCTGCGGCTGATCCTGGGCTCGGCCTATGGCCGCACGTCGCCGGTCAGGACGTTCTCGCCCACCTTCTATCTGGATGCGGCGATGCCGGAGGGCGCCGTGCTCGCGCTGACCGACGAGCACGAGGAGCGCGCCCTCTACGTGGCCGAGGGCCGGATCGAGGTGGCCGGAGACCGCCACGAGACGGGGCGGATGCCGGTGTTCGCGCCGGGCGCCGGCGTCACGATCCGCGCGCTGGCGCCGACGCGGCTGATGCTGCTGGGCGGCGCCGCTATCGGGCCGCGCCACATCTGGTGGAACCTGGTGTCGAGCCGGCCGGAGCGAATCGAGGCGGCGAAGGCCGCCTGGAAGGAGCAGCGGTTTCCCGGGGTGCCGGGCGAAACCGAGTTCACGCCCCTTCCAGAATGACAGGCCCGACGGTTACCGCGTCGGCTTGCCGGCCTTGGTCACTTCCTGGAACTCGCCCAGCGGGCACGGCCCGTAGATGGCGCCGCCGGTCTTGACCGGGGTGATCACATCCACGTTGCACAGCTTGTTGAGGCCGCGCAGCGTATAGCTGAAGCCGTCCTGCATCTTCAGGCCGGAACAGCGGTGCGGCAGCGTGTTCAGGTAATAGACGTTGCCGCTGGTCCGGAAGACGATGTTCTGGTTGTCGATGACGTCGGTTTCCCGGATCTGGTACGTCTCCAGGCACGTCACCTTCTTGCCGGTCGGCTGATACTGGGCGAGCTTCTCGGCGGGAGACGCCGCGAAGGAGGCCCCCGCAAGCGCAATTGCCGCGACCGACGCGGCGGCCGCGGTCATGACGAGTTTATGCATCTTCATCGTTCGTGTTCCCGTTTTGGCAATGCAATGGATGTAGCGTCGTAACGAAGATTACCAAGCCCTTCATAAATGCAGGCTGAACGAAGGCGGGAATCCGCCTTAACAAATACATGGAATCTGCTACATTCCGACCCAACTTGGGAATGACTTGCACTTGCACGGATATCACATGACGGCTTCGGCCAACACGCAGACCCTGGGATCGCTTCGGCCCGGCCAGACCTGCCGGGTCATCGGCCTTGCCGAGACCGACCTTTCCCCCGACCTGGCCGAGCGCCTGCTCCGCATGGGCTTCGCCGAGGACGCCGTAATCGAGGTGCGTCACGAAGGCCCGGTGGGCCGCGATCCCATCGCCGTGCGGGTCGACGGCATCATCCTGGCGCTGCGCCGCCGCGAAGCCGATACCATCCTGGTCGAGGTCACCCCTTCTCAATGAGTTCAGCCGCCGTCTATCGCCTCGCCCTTGTCGGCAATCCCAATTGCGGCAAGTCGGCCCTCTTCAACGTGCTCACGGGCGGCCGCCAGAAGGTCGGCAACTATCCGGGCGTCACCGTCGAGCGCCGCACCGGGCGCCTGCAAAGCGCCTCCGGCCTCGCCATCGACATCATCGACCTGCCCGGCAGCTACAGCCTGACGCCGCACAGCGCCGACGAGCAGATCACCAACCGCGTGGTGCTGGGCGAGCAGGACGGCGAAGCGCCGCCCGACGCCGTGCTCTGCGTGGTGGACGCCAGCAACCTAGCGTTCCACCTGCCGCTGGTGCTCGAGCTGAAGCGGCTGGGGCGGCCCATGCTGCTGACCCTCAACATGATGGACCTGGCCGAACGCGACGGCATCCGCATCGACATGGCGCGGCTGTCGCAGGAGCTGGGCATTCCGGTGGTGCAGTCGGTCGCCGTGCGCAAGGCCGGCACGCGCGAGCTGGTCGATACCCTGTCGTCCAGCATCGAGGCACTCAGGGACCGGCCGGCGGCCGACGTTTCGGCCATTCCGACGGATGTGCGCGGCCTGCGCCGCGAGGCGCGGCGCATCGCCAGCGCCGTCACCCTGTCGGAAGGCTTCGAGCACAGGGCGACGCGCCTTCTCGACCAGGTGTTCCTGCACAAGATATTCGGGCCGGTCATCCTGTTCGGCCTGCTGTTCGTGATGTTCCAGGCGGTGTTCTCGTGGGCCGAGACGCCGATGGACTGGATCGACGGCGGGGTCGTCGCGCTGCAGGAATATGTAGGCGCCGAGATCGCCAACGAGGCGCTGCGCAGCCTGCTGGCCGACGGCATCCTCGCCGGCGTGGGCAGCGTGGTGATCTTCCTGCCGCAGATCCTGATCCTGTTCGCCTTCATCCTCGTGCTGGAGGCCTCGGGCTACATGGCGCGCGCCGCGTTCCTGATGGACCGGATGATGGCCGGCGTCGGCCTCAACGGCCGCGCCTTCATCCCGCTGCTGTCCAGCTTCGCCTGCGCCATTCCCGGCATCATGGCCGCCCGCACCATCGACAGCCCGCGCGACCGGCTGACCACCATCATGGTCGCGCCGCTGATGACCTGTTCGGCGCGCCTGCCCGTCTATACGCTGATCATCGCCGCCTTCATCCCCAACCAGCTCGTCTGGGGCGTCGGCCTGCAAGGGCTGGTGATGTTCGGCCTCTATGTCTTCGGCATCTTCTCGGCGCTGGCCATCGCCGCCATCCTCAAGCGCACGCTGATGCGCGGCGCGACGCCGCCGCTGCTGATGGAGCTGCCCAAATACCAGATGCCCATCTGGCGCGACGTCGCCATCGGCCTGTGGGAGCGGGTGAAGATCTTCATGCGCCGCGCCGGCGGCGTGATCCTCGTCGCCATGATCATCCTGTGGGCGCTGTCGTCCTTCCCGCCGCCGCCGCCCGGCGCGACGGAAGCGCCGTTCCACTACAGCGCCGCCTCGTGGGTGGGCGAGCATCTGCAGGTGCTGTTCGCGCCCATCGGCTTCAACAAGGAGATCGCCATCGCGCTGATCCCCGGCCTCGCCGCGCGCGAGGTCGCCGTCGCGGCGCTGGGCACGGTCTATGCCCTCAGCGGCACCGAGGAAGCGGTGGAGGCCGGCCTGGTGGAGACGCTGCGCAACGCCTGGACGCTGCCCACCGCCCTCTCGTTCCTGATGTGGTACGTGTTCGCGCCCCAGTGCCTGTCGACCCTGGCGGTCGCCAAGCGCGAGACCAATTCGTGGCGCTGGACCTTCTTCATGGCCGGCTACCTGTTCGCGCTGGCCTACATCTTCTCGGGCATCACCTACTGGACCACCAAGGCGCTGATGGGCGCCTAGGGACGGCGGCCGTTCAGCTGGTTTCTCCCGCGCGGGAGGCGGCCGGGATGTGCACCGCCAGCCATACGGTGGGCTGGTCCGGATCGGTTTCCTCGACGCGGTGGCGCGTGCCGGCCGGGATGTGGCACCAGTCGCCCATGCCGAGCACCAGCATCCGGTCGTCCTCGGCGAAATGCAGCGTGCCGCGTCCTTGCAGCACCAGCACCCATTCGTGCTCGTCCGCTTCCTGCCAGCCGGTGACATGGCCGGTCGAGACGATGCGGCTGATGCGCACGCCGGATGCTGCCGCCAGGTCGAGAACCTGTTCCTCGGCCAGCGTGGCCGGCACCTCGGCCAGGATGTTTCCGGCCAGCGGCGGCCTGCTCATGGGCGCCGCCTCAGTCCTCGACGATGCTCAGCGCGCCCGTCGGGCAGGCGCTGACCGCCCAGGACACGTCGCTCTCCAGTTGCGGATCGTCCGGAATGTCGGCCGTCTTCAGCACCGCATGGTTGCGCTTGTCCTTGTCGAACACGTCCGGGACGTTCTCCCAGCACCGTGCTCCGCCACGGCATACCGCGGTATCCAGCTTGATCTTCATGGCGTATCCCCTGACGCGCTCCCGTCACGCGTGATTGTAAGCCCGCGCGGCCCCCGCGCCAACAGGCTTACGCCTTCAGCAGGTCCCTGAACTTCTGCCGCGCCTTGATCACCTTGGGCGCCACCACGGCCATGCAGTAGGGCTGGCCCGGATTGTTGGCGAAATAGTCCTGGTGATAGTCCTCGGCCCTGTAGAACACGGTCGCCGGCCGGATCTGGGTGACGATGGGGTCGTCCCACACCGCCCGCGCCCGCCCCACGGCCGCCTCGGCCTCGCGGTGCTGCGCCTCGGAATGGTAGTAGACCGCCGAGCGGTACTGGGTGCCCATGTCGGCGCCCTGCCGGTTGAGCTGCGTGGGATCGTGGGTGGCGAAGAAGATGTCGAGCATCGTGGCGTAGGAGACCACGTCCGGGTCGAACCGGATCTGCACCGCCTCGGCATGGCCGGTGGTTCCCGAGCAGACCTCGCGGTAGCTGGGATCGACGGTCAGCCCGTCGGTATAGCCAGAGACCACCGCCTCCACGCCCCTGACGGGCAGGAAGACCGCCTCGGTGCACCAGAAGCAGCCGCCGGCGAAAGTCGCGGTTTCCAGTTCGGCCATGATCTTTTCCCCATGCTGCGCCCGTCAGCCGGACGACGAGACCATAACATCGTCCCCGGCGCCGCGAATGCAAGCGCCGCGCATCGCCGGACGGCGGCGTCCGCGGTCAGTTGCCGCCGTATTTGCGTTCCATCTCCCGGCCCAGCGCCTCCAGCTCGGCGTCGGACATGTTCTCCAGGTCCTGCATGGACTTGCCGGTGACCTCGCGCAGCGCGGCCTGGCCCTCGGCCGAGTTCATCTTCCGCTGCGCCTCGGCCCCTTTCGCATAGGCATCGGCCGTCGTCCGGCTCACCTTCGCGTCGTAGAGACGGTTGACCTCGGCGTCGGATTTGCCGTTCGCCGCCGCGCCGAGATATTTCCGCTTCTCGGCCATGACGGCGGCATTCCCCCTGGCGTTGGCGGCGTCCCTCAGCTTCTGGTTCTCGCGCTCACGGGCTTCCTCGGCCCGCCGCTCGGCGGCGCGCTCGGCTTCCCTGCGGGCCTCGGCTTCTGCGTCCCAGTCGGCGAAGGCCGGAGCGGTGACGGCCAGGGACAGCATGACCCCGGCGACCAGACGTTTCATGATCGGCTCCCTCAAATCCCAATCGGATCAAGTTACCACAGGATTGCGGCTTCCGTTTGTCCGATCTGGACCTTGCCATCGGCGGACTTGTCGGCAGAATGCCCGGTTCGGCCAATATCAGACGAGGAACCGACACCATGAGCATCGCCAAGCAGGATTACACCGAATGGCAGCAGACCGCCGTCGCCGATCCGCGCGCGGCGACGGTGCCGCAACTGGTGCACGGCATGGAGAGGATCACCGCCGCCGAGGGGCCGATCCTCGAGGACCGGCTCTATGCGCTCTATGCCCGCGCGGGCGATCTGGGGCGCATCTACGATCACACCCGCCGGCGCTTCACCACGGCGCTGGCCCACGCCAAAAGCGAGGGCATCCTGGTGATCGAGACCGAGACGTTCGGCGACAACGAGGAGAAGGTCGTCCGGCTGCCGAGTCAGCCGCCGACCGTGGTGCGCACGCGCGGGTCGCGGACGCTGCACGAGGTGCCGGCCTCGGAGATCGCCGAGGTGATGATGGAGATCCGCGTCGGCGCGGACCTCATCTCGCGCGAGGAGCTGTTCCGCGCCGTGCTGGAGGAATACGAGCTGAAACGCCTCACCCAGGCGACCGAGGCGAGGCTGAACGACATCCTCAAGACCTGGCTGGCCTGAGCGGCGCGGCGGCCGCGCGGCCTATCCCCGCTGCGCGGCGAGCGCATCCTTCATCGCCTCGACGCACAGCGCGACCGAGCTGCGCTGCGCCGTCTGGCCCATCAGGCCGATGCGCCAGATCCTGCCCGCGAGCGCGCCGAGCCCGGCGCCGATCTCCAGCCCGTAGCGCTGCAGCACATGGGCGCGGACCGCGGCCTCGTCGATGCCGTCCGGCACCTTCACCGCATTGAGCTGCGGCAGGCGGCTCTCGGCCGGCACCAGGAACTCCAGCCCAAGCCCTTCCAGCCCCGCCTTGAGCTCCAGATGCATGTCGGCATGGCGCGCCCAGGAATTCTCCAGTCCCTCCTCGGCCAGCATCACCAGCGATTCATGCAGGCCGTAAAGCGCGTTCACCGGGGCGGTGTGGTGATAGGCACGGCCGCCGGTGCCGTCCCAGTAGGCCATGACCTTGGTCAGGTCGAGGAACCAGCTCTGCACCGGGGTCCGGCGCGCCCTGACCGCCTGCACCGCGCGCTCGGAGAACGAGACCGGCGACAGGCCGGGCGGGCACGACAGGCACTTCTGCGTGCCGGAATAGACCGCGTCGATGCCCCAGGCGTCGATCTCGACGGGCGTGCCGCCGAGGCTGGTCACCGCGTCCATCAGCACGAGGCAGTCGTGCTTGCGGCCGATGGCGGCGATGGCGGCGGCATCGGCCGCCACGCCCGTCGACGTCTCGGCATGGACGAACGCCAGCACCTTGGCGTCGGGATGGGCCGCCAGCGCCTCGTCGATCTTCGCCACGTCGAGCGTCGTCCCCCATTCGAACTCGACCGCCACCGGCACGCCGCCGCAGTTCGTCACGTTCTCGATCATGCGCTTGCCGAACACGCCGTTGACGACGACCATCACCTTGTCGCCCGGCTCGACCAGGTTGACGATGCAGGTCTCCATGCCCGCCGACCCGGGCGCCGAGACCGGAAAGGTCAGCGCGTTGCGGGTGCGCATCGCCATGCGCAGCAATTCCTTCAGATCCTCCATGAAACCCGAGAACCAGGGATCGAGGTGGCCGACCGTAGGCCGCGCCATGGCCATGAGGACGCGCGGATGCACGTTCGACGGCCCCGGTCCCATCAGCACCCGCTGGTCCGGATGGAGCGAACGAAAGGCATTGGACATGGCAAATCTCCCTCGGTTTTCGTGTCCCGCGATTTGTTCTAGCCGAGCCGTCCGGCCGGAGCACGGAAGAATCGACGGCCCGGCGCAAAAAGCCCCCGGCGGCAAGGATGGGAGAAGTTTTCCCGCCCGATACGGTTGCGCCGAAGCATTGCCCGCCGGGGGTCCTCCAGCACTCCGTCATGGACGGCAAACCGCAAGAATGCTAGGGATCAGCCGCCCGATCTGCGGCCCGAAGGGATGGCCGAGGGGGTCGTCGCAATCGATCTCAACCAATCATCAGTCCCATGGAGGACAACTTGTTCGGAAACATTCTTCGGTCCACCGCCATCGCCGTGACGCTGGGGACCCTCGCGCTGGGTTCGGTCTTCACCTCCTCGGACGCGCGGGCGCAGACGCCGGCCCCGGCCGCGCAGCAGGCGCCGAAGCCCGAGATGTTCGGCAGCTGGGGCCTGGTCTGTCCGCAGCCGAAGTCGTGCCAGATCCGCGTCGTGCTCGTGAACGAGGAGAAGAAGTTCGTCGCCGCGCTCACCTACAACAAGAACGCCGGCCAGCAGACCCTGATCGGCATCGTGCCGCTGGGCTTCCGCCTGCAAAGCGCCCCGGTCTTCGCCGTGGACGGCGCGGGCGCGGTCAACGGCGCCTATGCCCAGTGCCTGGCCAGCGGCTGCCGCATCGGCATCCCCCTCAACGACGCGCTGCTGCGCTCGCTCGGCACCGGCAAGCAGGCGACGCTGACGCTGACGGCCCCGAACAACCAGGCCACGCCGATCGCCTTCGACCTGAAAGGCTTCTCGGACGCCAAGGCGGCGCTGGACAAGCGCTCCCAGTAAATCGCCCCGCGCATGGCGACGGAACGGCCGCTGCCCCGCAGCGGCCGTTTTGTTTTGGACGTGCGGGCCATTGCCTGACGCCGGCCGCGCGATATCTCCAGCCCATCGGAACCTGAAAACCGGAGGCGGTCATGCGCGCCAAACCCCTGATGCTCGCTCTCGTGCTGTCCTCGCTCGCCCTGCCGGCGCACGCGGCGGTCGAGGTGACCTTCACCAATCCCGAGAAATACACCGACATGAAGCTGGGCGCCGGCCCCGCCGCGAAGGAGCGGGAGACCGTGATGCGCGAGCTGCGGGCATGGCTCCAGAAGCTGGGCGACAAGACGCTGCCGCAAGGTGACACGCTCAGGATCGAGGTGCTCGACATCAACCTCGCCGGCCGGGATCAGCCGTGGAACGTGCACAATCCCGACATGAAGCTGATGGACGAGGTGAACTGGCCGTCCATCAAGCTGCGCTATGCGCTGCTGCGCGACGGCCAGACCGTCGCCGAGGCCGAGGAGGTGGTCAACGACAAGGACTATCTCGACCGGTCGAGGATGGCCTCGGGGTCGGACCGGCTGTACTACGAGAAGAGGATGCTCTCGGACTGGTTCGCCGCCCGCTTCGGCCAGCAGACCCTGAGATAGATCAGCTCCGGTGCGCGTGGACGATGAGCGACTCGATGGTCGCCTCGCCCAGCGCCCGCGCCGCCTCCAGCCGGTGCAGCCCTTCGACCAGCACGTAGCGTCCCGCGTCGGGACGGACGTGGATGGGGATCTTCAACCCGTTCTCGAGGATGTCCCCGGCGAGCTTGTCGACCTTCTTCTGGTCGAGCAGCTTGCGATATTTGGTGGGCACGTAGATCTGCTCGATCGTCACCTGGACGGACTTCAGCATGGCCATCTCCCGTCGTTCCGGCATGGATCATAACAGGCTGTGCCGGGCCGTCCACTTGCCGCAGGCCTGATCGGCTCTTCCGTAAGTCATCGGGAGCCGCCCTTGCCCTTTACCGGGCCTGTCCGGTGCGCGTCCTCGTGAAACCGCTCCCAACCCCGCTCCTGTCGAGTGATTTGGCGCCGTGCGCCAAATCGTATCGAGACACGGGCAAACGGTGGTGCGCGTCTCGATACACCCGGCCTGCGGCCGGGCACTCGACGTGAGCGGGATGGGAGCACGCCATGAAGGCTTCCCATGCCCGCCGATCCGCGGCGGGCCTTCCCGATACCTGTCAGATCGAGCGGCTCATGGCCGCGCTTCCTTGCGCACCCGCTGGATCAGCTTGTCCAACTCGCCCAGGAAGCGCGAGCGGTCCTGGCGGGTGAAGCCGGGGACATAGCCCTTGATCTCGCCCGTCTCGCGCAGATGCGCGTTGAGGTCGCGCATGGCGAGCGCCATGCCGATGCTCTGCTCGCTGAACGGGCGCCCTGTCGGGCCGAGGACATGGGCGCCGTTCTTCAGGCAGCGCGAGGCAAGCGGGATGTCGGCGGTGATGCAGATGTCGCCGTCGCCGATATGCTCGGCGATCCAGTTGTCCGCGGCGTCGAACCCTTCGGAGACGACCACCTGCCGGACGTTGGGCGCGTCGGCGCGCCGGCTCCAGCGGTTGCTGACCATCACGACCCGCAGGCCGTTGCGGTCGGCGACCTTGAGCACCTCCTCCTTCACGGGGCAGGCGTCGCCGTCCACATAGATGTCCAGCACGGCCGCCCTCCGTTCAGCGCCGCTTCCGGGCGGCTTCGGCGGCTGCCTTCTCGGCCGCGGCGATGGCCTCGAGACAGGCCTGCCGGCCCAGGGCGGCCTGGCGGGAGTTGGGGTCCGCCGTCAGCGCCCGGTCGAAATCCGCCATCGCCCGCGCGTAGTCCTTCGTGTTGTAGTAGACCCAGCCACGGCGCGCATAGGCGTCCGCGTCCACATATTCCCGGTTGATGATCTGGGTCAGGTCGTCGAGCGCGTTGGCGATGTTGCCCTGCTGCTGGTAGAGCATGGCCCGGCCCTTCAGCGCGTCGAGATTGCGCGGCTGATAGCGCAGCGCCGCGGAATAGTCCGCGATGGCCGCCGCCGCGTCGCCCTGCCGCTGATATTCCTTCGCCCGGTCGAGATAGGCGCCGGCGCTCTGCGGCTTCAGGTCGACCACCTTGCCGAAATCCGCGAGGGCGGCCGCGCCGTCCCCGTTCTGCTGGTGGATGGTGGCGCGGAGCGTATAGGCGGCCGCGAAGGACGGCCGCGCGGCGATGGAGCGGTTCAGGTCGTCGAGCGCGGCGTCGCGGCGGTTGAGGCCGTAATAGGCCAGCGCGCGGCGATAGTGCACGTCGCCGCCGGTCACGCCCGCCTCGATGGCCGCGGTGTAATCGGCCGCCGCCTCGCCGTAGCGGCCGTTCTCGTGATAGAGATAGGCCCGCCGCATCAGCAGGTCGCCGTTCCCCGGCGCCAGCCGCAGCGCGGTGGCGTAGTCCTCGAGCGCCAGGTCGATGAGGCCGGCCTTCAGCCGCGCCCCCGCCCGCTCGCCCAGCACCTCCACATCGTTGGGATGGCGCATCAGGTAGTCGTTGTAGAGCGAGAGCGCGTCCTCGGTCCGGTTGCGGCTCGCCAGGAAGCGGGCGAAATCCACCACCACATAGCCGCGGCCCATCGCCAGCTCCACGGCCCTGCCATAGTCGGCGACGGCCTCCCTGTCCTGTTTCAGCCGGGCATAGGCCTGGGCGCGCCGGAAATAGCCCTCGAAGGACTCGGGCGCCTGCTGGATGACCACGCCGAAGAGCTGGACCGCGCGGTTGTAGTTGCCGCTGTCGAAGGCGAGACGGCCCTCGTTCAGCTCGCCGCCCCGGTAGCCGTCGCGGGCGCTGCCGTCGTCCGGAAGGGCCTCGTCCGCCGCAAGCATGTCCTCATGGGAGGCGGCGGCCGCCTCGGTCGGCTCGGCCAGGCCCACGCCACCGCCGCGATAGCTCTGGCAGACGCCCGACCGGCGTACGGCCGCGACCGTCTCGTAGAGCGTCTCGGCCTTGCCGTACTCCGCGTCGCCCGGCACCGCTTCGGCGAAATACTGCTCCAGCGGACCCGCCGCCTCGCAGGGACGCTCCAGCGCCACCAGCGCCTCGGCCTGGGCCAGCGTGATCGCGGACGGGATGCGGCACAGCCCGGTCTCCTGCGCTTGCGCCGCGATCTCGGCCACCCTGGCGTGATCGCCCGCCTTGCGCGGCGCCTCGACCTGCCTGGCCAGATCCTGGACCAGCGCGTCGAGCAGCACGCCGCGCTGGCTGTCCGTCGAAATGCAATCGGCGGCGGGCTGCGCCCAGGCGGACGTCGTCACCAACAACAGCGCACCGGCCCCAAGCCAGCCCAAACCACGATGCCTCATACCCCTCCTACTCCTGGTGCGAACGTCTTGCCGCTAGCATACAGGATGGCGAGGCAAGGACCAGAGCCTG
>CAZVVC010000017.1:0-22985 GCA_964630425.1 uncultured Bifidobacterium sp.
TCGAGACCGGCTATGGCCCCTCGGGCCTGCCGCATATCGGCACCTTCGGCGAGGTGGCGCGCACCACCATGGTGCGCCGCGCCTTCGAGACCATGTCGGACATCCCGACCCGGCTGATCGCCTTCTCGGACGACATGGACGGGCTGCGCAAGGTGCCGGACAACATCCCCAACCGGGAAGCCATGATGCCCTATCTGGGCAAGCCGCTGACCCGGGTGCCCGATCCGTTCGGCACCCATGACAGCTTCGGCGCCCACAACAACGCCCGGCTGCGCGCGTTCCTGGACGCGTTCGGCTTCGAGTACGAATTCATGAGCTCGACCGACTGCTATACCAGCGGCCGGTTCGACGCGGCCCTGCTGGAGGTGCTGCGCCACTACGACGCGGTCATCAACGTCATCCTGCCGACCCTGGGGCCGGAGCGCCGCGCCACCTACAGCCCGTTCCTGCCGGTCTGCCCGAAGACCGGCCAGGTGTTGCAGGTGCCCATCGTCGCGCGCGACGCCGAGGCCGGCACCGTCACCTACGAGGACGGCGGCGAGCGGGTCACCGTGCCGGTCACCGGCGGCCGCTGCAAGCTGCAATGGAAGGCCGACTGGGCCATGCGCTGGACGGCGCTGGGCGTGCACTACGAGATGGCCGGCAAGGACCTGATCGATTCGGTCAAGCTGTCGAGCCGCATCTGCCAGACCCTGGGCGGCACGCCGCCCGAGGGCTTCAACTACGAGCTGTTCCTCGACGAGAACGGCGAGAAGATCTCCAAGTCGCGCGGCAACGGCCTGACCATCGAGGAATGGCTGCGCTATGCGCCGGCGGAAAGCCTGTCGCTCTACATGTTCCAGTCGCCGCGCAAGGCCAAGCGGCTGTATTTCGACGTGATCCCCAAGGCGGTCGACGAATACATCAATTTCCTCGACGCCTACCACCGCCAGTCGGCGCCGGAGGAGAAGCTGGCCAATCCGGTCTGGCACATCCACGCGGGCAACCCGCCCAGGGAAGACGTACCGGTCAGCTTCGGCCTGCTGCTGAACCTGGTGAGCGCCAGCAATTCCGGCGATCCGGCGATCCTGTGGGGCTTCATCAGCCGCTACGCGCCGGGCGCGACGCCGGCGACCCATCCGCTGCTCGACCGGCTGGTGCGCTATGCGGTGGCCTATTACGACGACTTCGTGAAGCCGGCCAAGCGCTTCCGCCAGCCCGACGAGCGCGAGCGCGCGGCCCTGGCCGACCTGGCCCGGGCGCTGGACACGCTGCCCGCCGACGCCACCGCCGAGGCGATCCAGGACGAGGTCTACGCCGTGGGCAAGGCGCACGGCTTCGAGCCGCTGCGCGACTGGTTCAAGGCGCTCTATGAGACGCTTCTGGGCCAGAGCCAGGGGCCGCGCATGGGATCGTTCTTCGCGCTCTATGGTTTGGACAACAGCCGCGCCTTGCTCGCCGACGCGCTGGCTGGAAAACTGGCGGCCTGATGGCACCCGCCGGGACACCCGCATACAGGTCTTGATGCCCTCATCGATGGAGTAGGGATTGCTGAAAGCCGTTACGATCGCCGCCGCCGCCATCGGACTGATGGCCATGTCGCCCACGGGCGGATGGCGCAAGGGCGATCCCGCCGTGGAGAAGTGCATGGCCGACTATGCCGCCATCGACTCGGTGGTCCGGCAGGCCGGCACCGCGGATGCCGAATATGCGCGCATCGACGGATTCCCCTATTTCCGCATCGACCGGTTCCTCGCCAGCTACGACTTCACCAAGCTGGAGCCGGCCAAGCGCACCGAGTGGATCGACCAGCTCGTCGAGGCGGACAAGACCGAGCGCGCCATCGAGATCGCCAACCTGCCGGCGACGCAGCGCGGCCTGCTCTACGGCAGGCTGGGCGTCGATCCGCTCCAGAGCATCAAGGGCTGCGCCGACACGCTGCGCGCCTTCGACCACAAGCACCCCGAGGCGCACAAGGCGCTGGCCCAGCGCGCCGTGGTCAAGGGCGACGATCCGGCGCCGGCCAAGAGCCCGGCCTGGACGCCCGAGACGCTGGCCGCGCTGGTCGCCGCCAAGCCGCCCTTCACCGACAACGTCACCGTGTTCGAGCCGATCGGGGCCAAGCCCATGTCGGCCTATACGGTCCGCATCACCGTCACCTCGGCCAGCTCGAAGGAACTCAAGATCCCGAAGCCCAAGGACGACGCGGCCGGGCGCCTGCTGACCAGCTTCGCGCCCATGATCCGCGTCACCGGCGAGCCGGACGAGACGCTGGTGATTCCCGCCTGGAAGGACGGCAAGGTGAGCAGCGAGTACAACGCGGCCGTCACCTACGCCCGGTTCTCCCAGGCCAAGTGGAAGGGCCAGCCGGTCCTGCAGATCAGCTATTTCATCTTCTTCAAGGCGCAGCCGCTGGACGGCCTGATCTGGCGCGTCACCATCGGGCCGGACGGCAACGTCCTGGCCTATGACACGGCGCACACCGACGGGAGCGGCTATCTGCTGCTGCTCGCCGATCCCAAGCTGCGCGCCGCCGGCGCCGCCCGGATGCCGGCCGTCCCGGACGACAAGCGCCTGGTGCTCAGCATCGACGGCACGACCCACGACCTGAAGCATGTGGGCGTGTGGGACGGCGTCACCCGCGACAACTACCAGGTGGTGGAATACGACCGCCTGCGCGGCCTCTATCATCATGGCGGCGAAACCCGCAGCCTGTTCGGCCCGAGCGGGGCGAGCGGCCCCGGCGCCGCGCCGCGCCAGTGGGGACACCACAGGCTGGAGAACGGCGCCTGGTTCGACGCGCCCGACCTGCTCGAGAAGCTGACCGCGGCCAACTGAGCCTGCCGGCACGGGTGGACGGCAGAACCCGCTGTTCACCCGCAAGGCCTTCGGCTAGGGTCGCCGCCTGATGGCCAATCTGGTTTACAAGATCTGCACCCGCGCCGAATGGGACAGGGCCGTGGCGGACGGATGCTTCGAAGGCTCGGCCGCCGACCTGGCGGACGGCTTCATCCATTTTTCCACCGCCGGACAGGCGCCTGGGACCGCCGAACGGCACTTCGCCGGCCAGCAGGACCTGGTGCTGGTGCGGATCGACATCCGCCGCCTGCCGCGGGAGGCCCTGAAATGGGAGCCGTCGCGCGGCGGCGCGCTGTTCCCCCATCTTCATGCGCCGCTGCCCGCCGACGCCGCCCTGCGCGTCGATCCCCTGCCCTGGCAGGACGGACGGCACCGTTTCCCCGAGGACATGCCGGATGATTGATCTCTACGGGCTGGCGCGCCCGGCGCTGATGGCGATGGACGCGGAGGACGCGCACCGGCTGACGCTGCGGCTGCTGGGCTCGCCCCTCGCGGCGCTGCTGGGCGGAGGCGGCGATCCGCCCGAGCTGGCCACCACCTTCCTGGGCATGCGCCTGCCCAACCCCGTCGGCATGGCGGCCGGGTTCGACAAGAACGCCGAGGTTCCCGACGCGCTGCTGAAGCTGGGCTTCGGTTTCGTGGAGATCGGCACGGTGACGCCGCGCCCGCAGGACGGCAATCCGCGGCCGCGCATCTTCCGGCTGGCCGAGGACGCCGGGGTCATCAACCGCATCGGCTTCGCCAATGACGGCGCCGACATCGTCAGGCGGCGGCTGGAGCGCCGGGCGAAGGAAGGGCGCCAAGGGATCGTCGGCGTCAACCTGGGCGCCAACAAGGATTCCGAGGACCGGATCGAGGACTATGCCAAGGGGCTCCACGCCTTCGCGGGGCTGGGCGCCTACTACACCATCAACATCTCCTCGCCCAACACGCCCGGGCTGCGCGCGCTGCAATCGAAGGCGGCGCTGGACGAGCTGATCGCGCGGGTGCTGGCGGCGCGCGGCGCGGCCGAGGCCGGGCGCCATGCCCCGCTGCTCGTCAAGCTGGCACCCGACCTGGGCCGCGAGGAATGCGAGGACGTGGCCGAGCTGGCGCTGGCGCACGGCGTCGACGGGCTGATCGTGGGCAACACCACCATCGGCCGCCCCGACAGCCTGCGCGGCGCGCACAGGGCCGAGACCGGCGGCCTGTCGGGCGCGCCGCTCCGCGCGCTGGCGCTCGAGAACCTGAGGACCATGCACGCGCTGACCGGCGGGCGCGTCCCACTGGTCGGCGTGGGCGGCATCGCCTCGGGCGAGGATGCCTATGCGCGCATCCGCGCCGGCGCCTCGGTGGTCCAGCTCTACACGGCGCTGACCTATGCGGGGCCGGGACTGGTGAAGCGGATCAAGCGCGACCTGGCCGCGCTGCTGAGGCGCGACGGCTTCGCGACCGTGGCCGACGCGGTGGGCAAGGACTGAGACCCCGGCTCCCTTTCGCCCATCGTCCCGGTCATCGGCCGGGGCATCGCTTTACCGTCGCGGCGGCGCGGCGGGCGACCGTCGCGCTTGCGGGACCCGGGGCAAATTGGTAAGCACGTTCAATGCAAAGACAGGTCCGGATCTCACCGTCCATTCTATCCGCTGATTTCGCGAAGCTGGGCGAGGAAGTCCGCGCGATCGACGCCGCTGGCGCCGACTACATCCACATCGACGTGATGGACGGGCATTTCGTGCCCAACCTGACCATTGGCCCGGGCGTCATCAAGGCGCTGCGGCCGCACAGCGCCAAGACCTTCGACGTGCATCTGATGATTTCGCCGGTCGATCCGTACATCCAGGCCTTCCGCGACGCCGGCGCCGACATCATCACCGTTCATCCGGAACCGGGACCGCATCTGCACCGGGCCATCCAGAGCATCAAGGCCGCCGGGGAGAAGGCCGGCGTGTCGCTCAACCCGTCGACGCCGATCGAGGCGGTCGACTACGTGCTGGGCGACATCGACCTGATCCTGGTGATGAGCGTCAATCCGGGCTTCGGGGGACAGTCCTTCATCGACAGCCAGCTTGCCAAGATCGAGCGGCTGCGTACGATGATCGACCGCAGCGGCCGGGCGATCGACCTGGAGGTGGACGGCGGCATCACGCCCGAAACCGCCGAGAAGGTCGTCGCGGCGGGCGCGGATGTTCTCGTCGCCGGAACCGCGGCATTCAAGGGAGGCCCTTTGCAGTATTCCGACAACATTCGCCAGCTACGCGGCCTTACGGCCTGACCCGCCGGAGCGCCATGGCCAGACGGGCGAAAACCAGGTTCATCGACCCGACGCGGGGACTGTCGCACGGGCTGCGCCAGCGCCTGCGCAACTATTATTACGGCACCTTCATGTACCGCCGCGTGCTGAAGGGCACGCATCCGGTCCAGATCAAGTTCAATCCGAAGAACCACTGGGGCGGCGACGTCGAGGTGGCGGACGCGCTGTTCCGCGGGCAGTACGATTTCGCGGGCCACAAGGTCAGCGCGCCCAACGAGAATCCCTGGCGGCTGACGGCGCCCAGCCAGGCCTGGCAGGACGCGCTGCACGGCTTCGGCTGGCTGCGCCACTTCCGCGCCCAGGGCGGCGACGCAGCCAAGCGCCACGTGGAATCCCTCATCAAGAAATGGCTGCAGGACTATCAGGACTGGGATCCGGTCGCCTGGCAGCCCGAAGTCATCGCCCAGCGCCTGATCGCCTGGATGAGCAACGCGCCCATGGCGGTCAGCACCCAGGACCTGGTGCATCACAGCGCGGTGATGAACAGCATGGCGCGGCAGGCGAGGCACCTGGCCCGCACCGCGCCGACGGCGCAGGACGGTCTGCCCCGGCTGATCTCGATCATCGGCCTGGTCTATAGCGGCTTCTGCCTGCCGGAAGGCGCCCGGCGCCTGTCCAAGGGCTTGCAGATGCTCGAGCGCGAGCTGGACCGGCTGGTGCTGGCCGACGGCTGCATCGTCACCCGCAATCCCAGCGACCAGCTCGAGGCGCTGAAGGCGCTGGTGGCGCTGCGCGCGGACCTCAAGGGCGCGAGCCAGGAAGTGCCCAACTACATCCAGCGCGCCATCGACCGCATGACGCCCATGCTGCGCTTCTTCCGGCTGGGAGACGGCAAGCTGGCGCTGTTCAACGGCGGCTTCGAGGAATCGGCCGGGGAGATCGACCAGGTTCTCGACACCGCCAAGGCCCAGGGCAAGCCGCTGGGCGGCGCGGTCTCCTCGGGTTTCCAGCGGGTCCAGGCCGGGCAGTTGACCGTTCTGGTCGATGCCGGCTCGCCGCCCGTCGGCGATCTCAGCATCAGCGCCCACGCCAGCCCGAACGCGTTCGAGATGTCGGTGGGCGCCGAACGGCTCATCGTCAATTGCGGCTCCAGCGACGAGATCATGTTCGACGGCGTGCACAAGGTCAGCCGCACCACCGCCGCCCATTCCACGCTGATCATCGACAACAGGAACTCGTTCCCGATCCTCGCCAACCAGCGCGTCGGCAAGCGGCCCAAGAAGGTGCTGGCGGTGCGCGACGAGATGGACGACACGGTCAGCCTCGACATCACCCATTACGGCTACATCACCGCCTTCGGCTACGAGCACGAGCGCATCCTGAAGGTCGCGCGCAACGGCAGGATGGTCGAAGGCATCGACGCGCTGAAGTCGGTGAACCGCAAGAAACGGCCCAAGGCGCCGGTCGACATCCGCTTCCACCTGCATCCCGACGTGGAGGCGCGGCGCACCGTCGACGGCGGCGCGGTCGAGCTGACGCTGCCCGGCGGCGCCCTGTGGCGCTTCGAATCCACCCACGGCGTCAATGTCGAGGAAAGCATCTATCTGGGCGAGCGCGGCCATGTGCGCAGCTCGCGGCAGCTCGTCGTCAGCAGCACCACCGGCGCGTCGCGGCTTCAGATAAACTGGCGCCTGCTCAAAGTCTGAACACCCAAGCAAGAACAAGAAGGCCTCCCATGACCGACCAACCCATCCGCAGGGCGCTGCTGTCCGTTTCCGACAAGACCGGCCTCGTCGAGCTCGGCCGCTTCCTCGCCGGCCACGGCGTCGAGATCCTCTCCACCGGCGGCTCGGCCAGGCTGCTCGCCGACCAGGGCGTGCCGGTGCGCGAAGTGGCCGATTACACCGGCTTCCCCGAGATGATGGACGGGCGGGTGAAGACGCTGCATCCTAAGGTTCATGGCGGCCTGCTGGGCCTGCGCGACAAGCACGCGGGCGCCATGACGGAGCACGGCATCGGCGCCATCGACCTGCTGGTGGTGAACCTCTATCCGTTCGAGGAAACCGTCGCCAAGGGCGCGGCCTTCGACGAGTGCATCGAGAACATCGACATCGGCGGCCCGGCCATGATCCGCTCGGCGGCGAAGAACCACGCATTCGTGACCGTGGTGGTCGAGGCCGGCGACTACAAGGCGGTGATGGACGACATGACGGCCCACGGCGGCGCCACCACCGAGGCGACGCGCCGCCGCCTCGCCGCCAAGGCCTATGCCCGCACGGCGGCCTATGATTCCGCCATTTCAGGCTGGTTCGCCAACCAGCTCGGTGAGACCTTCCCCGAGCGGCTGACCGTCTCCGGCCGGTTGCGGCAGACCCTGCGCTACGGCGAGAACCCGCACCAGCAGGCCGCGTTCTACGTCTCCGGCGCCCAGCGCCCCGGCGTCGCCACCGCGCGCCAGCTCCAGGGCAAGGAACTCAGCTACAACAACCTCAACGACACCGACGCGGCCTATGAGGCCGTGGCCGAGTTCGATCCGGCGGAGCAGCCCGCCGTGGTCATCGTCAAGCACGCCAATCCCTGCGGCGTCGCCGTCGCCGGCTCCATGCCCGAGGCCTATCGCCGGGCGCTGGCCTGCGATCCGGTCAGCGCGTTCGGCGGCATCATCGCCCTCAACGACACGCTCGACGCGGAGACCGCCGCCGAGATCGCGAAGATCTTCACCGAGGTGATCATCGCCCCCGACGCCACCGACGAGGCGCGCGGCATCATCGCCGCCAAGAAGAACCTGCGCCTGCTGCTGGCCGGCGGCCTGCCCGATCCGGCCGCGCCCGGCATGTCGGTGAAGTCCGTCGCCGGCGGCTACCTGCTGCAAAGCCGCGACAACGGCCGGGTGTTCCGCGACAGCCTGAAGGTGGTGACCAAACGCGCGCCCACCGAGCGCGAGCTGACCGACCTGCTGTTCGCCTTCCGCGTCTGCAAGCACGTCAAGTCCAACACCATCGTCTATGTGAAGGACGGCGCCACGGTGGGCGTCGGCGCCGGCCAGATGAGCCGGGTCGATTCGGCCCGCATCGCCGCTCGGAAAGCCCAGGACGTGGCCGAGGCCGAAGGTTTGGCCGAGCCGCGCACCAAGGGCTCGGTGGTCGCCTCCGACGCCTTCTTCCCCTTCGCCGACGGCCTGCTGGCCGCCGCCGAGGCGGGCGCCACGGCGGTGATCCAGCCGGGCGGCTCCATGCGCGACCAGGAAGTCATCGATGCGGCCGACGCGGCGGGTCTGGCGATGGTGTTCACCGGAATGAGGCATTTCCGGCATTAGGGCGCGCTTCGCAGGGCTGCCGGTGGAATGAACCCGGTTGTTTCGATATGATAACGACCGTGATTGATCCCATTCTCCGATCAGGCTGAGGAGGCCCGCAGGGCCGTCGCGAAGCCCGCCCCGTGCACGCGAGCGGAAATGGCATTCTGGGTCTACATCCTGAAGTGCGCCGACGGCACCGGGCCACACCGACAACCTCGAGAAACGTCTCGGCGAGCACATCTACGGCCATTTCCCCGACGCCTACACCTATCGGCGAAGGCCGGTGGTGCTGGTGTTCAGCCAGGAGTTCCACACGCGGCCGGAGGCGCTGGAAACCGAGGCACGGATCAAGGGCTGGAGCCGCAAGAAGAAGGAGGCGCTGATGGCCTCCGACTGGGCCGAGCTTTCCCGGCTGTCACACCGGAAGAAAAAGGTGCCGGCCTCGGAGGAATAGGCGCGCGGCATCCCGCCCTTCGCGACGCGGCTTCGCCGCTCCTCAGGGCTCTCGGTGAAAATTGGCCCAATGTCCGTCCCATGTGGAAATCGGCCCATCCCATTCTCCGATCAGGCTGAGGAGGCCCGAAGGGCCGTCTCGAAGCCCGGTCCGTACGCGCGAGCGGAAATGGTGGCGCCTCAAATCGACGCGAACACGCCCCTGATCTGGCGGGCCACGTAGCCCAGCCTGCCGACGGTCACCGCGCCGCTCGACTGCATCTCCGAGATCAGCTCCCGCGCGCGGTCGAGGGCCTTGACGTGGTTGCGCTCCCAGGTGTCGAGGCCGCCCTCGGCCAGCGCCATGCCGGTCAGCTCGCGCTGCTGGTCGTAGAGGTCCTCGACGATGCTGCCCAGCGCCAGCCGGTCCCAGTGATCGCCGGTCGCCGCCAGCCCGGCGGAATCGCGCAGCCAGTCGAGGCCGATGCGGGCGCCGACCGCGAAATAGGTGCGGGCAATGTCGTCCAGCGGCTGCGCGCAGCGCTCGGTCAGCAGCACGATGTCGCATGACGAGGACAGCGGCTCCAGGCTGGCGATGCGGTGCGCCAGGTCGGCGGGCACGCCCTTGCTGACGAGCTGGCGGGTCTGCTCGCCCAGCACGTCGCCGGCCTTGACCTCGGCCAGCGCGGGAGATTCCATCAGCGCGCGCACGCCGGGCCGGAAACGCCCGACCACCGATCCGATGTCCAGCGGCAGGCCCAGATGGGTCAGGAACCAGATGGCCTTGCGGTGCAGCACCTCCTTGGCCTCCAGCATCATGTGCGTCTGCACATGGGCCGAGGCCACGTTGTCCAGCGCGTCGATCGCGTCCCACAGCGGTTGCAGGTCCATCACCTCGCGTGCGGCGATGTAGGCGGCGGCGATCTGGTCGACGGGCGCGCCGCTCTCCTCGGCGACCCGGGTGACGAAGGTGATGCCGGCCCGGTTGATGATCTCGTTGCCCACGGTCATGCAGATGATGTTCCGGCGCAGCTGGTGCGCCCGGATCTGCGCGTCGTAGCGCTCGCGCATGGCCGGCGGGAAATAGGCGATCAGGTCGCGGCACATCCACGGATCGTCGGGCAGGCCGCTCCGCGCCAGACGGCGCTTCAGCGAATTCTTCGCATAGGCCATCAGCACGGCCAGCTCCGGGCGGGTGAGGCCTTCGCCCGCGGCCATGTGGCGGGCGATCTCCTCGTCGTCGGGCAGGAATTCCACCGCGCGCTCCAGCGTGCCCTCGTGCTCCATGCGGCGCATGAAGCGCACCTGGGCGTCGAACTGCTCGGCGCCGCGCGCGATGGTGGTCGAGATGGTCTCGGTCTGCCGGTAGTTGGTGTTCAGCACCAGGGCGGCGACGTCGCCGGTCATGTCCGACAGCAGGGCGTTGCGCTGCTTTGCGGTGAGGTCGCCGTCCACGACCACCGCGTTGAGCAGGATCTTGATGTTGACCTCGTAGTCCGAACAGTTGACGCCCGCCGAATTGTCGACGGCGTCGGTGTTCAGCTTGCCGCCGCTCCGGGCGTATTCGATGCGGCCGCGCTGGGTGAAGCCCAGATTGCCGCCTTCACCCACCACCTTGAAGCGCAGCTCGCGGCCATCGACGCGCAGCGCGTCGTTGGCGCGGTCGCCCACATCCGCGTGGCTTTCGGTGCTGGCCTTCACATAGGTGCCGATGCCGCCGACCCACAGCAGGTCCACCTCGGCGGTCAGCAGGGCGCGGATCAGCTCGGCCGGCGTCGCCGTATCCGCCTCGAGGCCGCTCAGCGCCTTGATCTCGGGCGTCAGGGCGATGGATTTGGCGCTGCGCGCGAACACGCCGCCGCCCTGCGAGATCAGCGCCGGATCGTAGTCGGCCCAGCTCGACCGGGGCAGCTCGAAGAGGCGCCGGCGTTCCTCGAAGCCGGTTTCCGGGTCGGGACGGGGATCGACGAACACGTGCCGGTGGTCGAAGGCCGCCACCAGCTTGACCGCGCGCGACAGCAGCATCCCGTTGCCGAACACGTCGCCCGACATGTCGCCGATGCCGACCACCGTGACCGGCTGGGTCTGGACGTCGATGCCCAGTTCGCGGAAATGGCGCTGGACGCTGATCCACGCGCCGCGGGCGGTGATGCCCATCTTCTTGTGGTCGTAGCCGTTGCTGCCGCCCGAGGCGAAGGCATCGCCCAGCCAGAAGCCGTATTCCAGCGAGATGCCGTTGGCGATGTCCGAGAAGCTGGCGGTGCCCTTGTCGGCCGCCACCACCAGATAGGGATCGTCCCCATCGTAGCGCACGACATTGGGCGGCGGCACGATCTCGCCGCCCACCACGTTATCGGTGATGTCGAGCAGCCCGCACACCAGGGTCCGGTAGCAGCGGATACCTTCCGCCTGGATCTCCTCGCGGCTGCCGCCCTCGGGCAGGAGCTTGGGCACGAAGCCGCCCTTGGCGCCGTCGGGCACGATCACCGCGTTCTTGACCATCTGGGCCTTCATCAGGCCCAGGATCTCGGTGCGGAAATCCTCCGGCCGGTCGGACCAGCGGATGCCGCCGCGCGCCACCGTGCCGCCGCGCAGATGAATGCCCTCCATCCACGGCGAATAGACCGATATCTCCACCAGCGGGCGCGGCTTGGGCAGGCCGTCCACCTTCTGGCTGTCCAGCTTCAGCGACAGATAGGGCCTGGGTTTGCCGTCCTCGCCCCCCTGGTAGAAATTGGTGCGCAGCGTCGCCTGGATCAGGTTGACGAAGCGCCGGATGATCCGGTCCTCGTCCAGACTCTGGACCGTCTCCAGCCGCGCCTCGATCCTCCCGGCGATGGCGTCCGCGTCGGCCTCGCCCGCCTTCCTGGGGTCGAAGCGGGCCGCGAACAGCGCGATCAGGTCGGCGACGATGCCGGGATGGTTGGTCAGCGACTTGCGCAGATAGGTCTGCGAGAAGGTCGCGCCCGCCTGGCGCAGATATTTCAGATAGGCGCGCAGCACGACGATCTCGCGCCATCCCAGGCTGCTGCGCAGCATGAGCTGGTTGAGGCTGTCGTCCTCGACCAGGCCCTTCCACATCTCGGCCAGGGCTTCCTCGAGCGGCTGCTTGACGTCGCGCAGGCGGTATTCGCCGCCGGCGGGATCGGCCAGCAGGATGTCGTGGATCCAGGCCTCGTGCGCCTCGCCGCGCGGGGTCACCGCATAGGCCTGCTCCTCCATCACGCGCAGGCCCAGATTCTCCAGCTTGGGCAGCGCCTCGCTCAGCGGCACCAGATGGCTGCCATGATAGATCTTCACGCGCAGCGCGCTGGCCGGATCGCCCACCCGGCGATAGACGTTGAACGCCAGCGAGTCGGGTCCTGAAAGGTCCGCCAGCTTCTCCACGTCGAGCACCGCGAGCTCCGGTTCGTAGGCGTCGCAATAGGCGAGGCTGAATCCCTCGGCGTAGCGGTGCCACAAGCGGTTGCCGGCTTCCTCGCCGAAATGGCCGCGCAGGCTGTCCTTGAGCTGGTCGCTCCAGGTGCGGATGATCTCGGCCACGCGGTCGTCGAGGTCATCGGGATCGACCTCCGGCAGGGGGCCGGGCGGCAGGCTGACCAGGAGGTTCAGCCGCGCCAGCGGCGAATCGCCGATCTGCGTTCCCTCGCCGACGATCTCGCCGCCCAGCGCGTCCGCGAACAGGCCGGCGATGCGGTCGCGGCGGTCGGTGGTGAAGGCGTCCCGGGGAATGAACACCTGGGCCGAGGCGAAGCCGCTGTAGGGGTCCATGCGCACGAACGACTTGGCATGGGGCCGCTCCAGCAGGCGCAGGATCCCGATGGCGGTGCCGTGAAGCGTCTCCGGCTCGATCTGGAACAGGTCGTCGCGCGGGAAGCTCTCCAGGATGTTCTTGAACAGCTTGCCGTCGTGGCTGAACCGGTTGAAGCCGGCGAGCCCGGTCACCAGCGCCGCCTTGCGCCGCAGCAGCGGGATCGATTTCAGCGCCATGCTGTAGGCCAGCGAGGTGAACATGCCGATGAAGCGCCATTCGCCCACCAGTTCGCCGGCGCCGTCATAGCGTTTCACGCCCACGTAATCGAGCTGCACCGCCCGGTGCACCGTGGAGCGCCGGTGCGCCTTGCGGATGATCAGCGGCGTCGGCCGGCGCAGGAACTCGACGGCGGTCGGCGACAGGATCGAATTGACCTCCTGCTCCCGCAGCACCGGGAAATGCACGTCGCGCAGCAGGCCCAGCCCGCCCTCCGGGTCGGTCACCGCGTGAAGCGCGCCGTCCTCGGTGACGAAGTCGTATTCCCGGAATCCCAGGAAGGTGAAATTGTCGTCGGCCAGCCATTCCAGGAAATCGATGGATTCCGCGACCTCCTCGGGATCGGCCGGGCCGGGATGGGCGCGCAGGTGCTCCACGGCCTCGCGCAGCCTCGCCACCATCGGCCGCCAGTCCTCGAAGGTGGTGCGCGCATCGGCCAGCACGGCCGCGACGCCTTCCTCGATCCGCCGCAGCGTCTCGGGCGCGGTCTGCCGGTCGACCTCCAGATACATGTAGGATTCCACATAGCCCAGACCCTGCGCGCTGCGGTTGCCGGACACGTCGCGCTCGACGGTCATCACCGGGTGCACCAGCAGGGTGATCTCGCGGCCCTGGCGGATCAGCTCGGCGGTGACCGAATCCACCAGGAAGGGCATGTCGTCGTTGACGATCTGGACCACCGTGTGCCGGTCCTGCCAGCCGGCGTCCTCCAGCGTCGGGTTGAAAGCCTGCACCCTGGCGGCGCCGGGTGCGCGCACGGCGCCGAAACGCCACAGGGACAGGGCCATGGCGAAGAGGCTCTCCGGCCTGCGGTCGAGCAGGTCCTCGGGCGTCACGCCGGCATAGAATTTCAGCGCGAATTCGCTGAAGGGGCCTGCGTCGGCGGCACCCAGGGTGTCCCGGGCCAGTTCGCCGATGCGGTCCAGATGCTGCTGCTTCCGGTCCCAGCGGTTGTCCATGCTCTCCCCCTTCGGTCCCTGCCGCCGCGCTTGCCGTGCGCGGCCCGGCCGGACGTTCGGTCCGCTACAATATAGGGGTTGTGTGGCGTTTTGGCGAAACCACGCCCGAAACCCGCGCCGCTCTTTCCGGTTCCGGGACGTCAGCGGCTTTCGATGCGCCGCACGAGATCGCCCAGGATCGTCCTGTACAGCGCGTCCTTCAGGATACCGTCCTCGACGCCCCTGTCGATGTTCGGATTGTCGTTGATCTCGATGACGAACACGCCGTCCTGGCGCTGCTTGAGATCGACGCCGTAGAGGCCGTCGCCCACCAGGTTGGCGGCGCGGACGCCGGCCTCGACCACGTCGCCGGGCGCGTCCTCGACCGCCACGGACCGGAACGCGCCCTCGGCGAAGCCGCCGCCCGGCTTGTGGTTGATGATCTGCCAGTGCCGGCGCGACATGAAGTATTGCGACACGAAGATGGGCTTGCGGTTGAGCACGCCCACGCGCCAGTCATAGTCGGTGTACATGAACTCCTGCGCCAGGATGACCGCCGAATGGCGGAACAGCCGGCGGCCGTGCTCCAGCAGGTCGGAGCGGTTCTCGACCTTCACCACGCCGCGCGAGAACGAGCCATCGGGGATCTTCAGCACCAGCGGATAGGACAGCTCGGCCTCGGCGTTGAGCAGGTTCTGCCGGTCGACGATGACGGTCCTGGGCGCGGGCACCTTGTTGGTCTGCAGCAGCTCGGCCAGATAGACCTTGTTGGTGCAGCGCAGGATCGAGACCGGATCGTCGATCACCGGCAGCCCCTCGAACACCGCCTTCTGGGCGAAGCGGAAGGTGTGGTTCTCCAGCGTGGTGGTCTCGCGGATGAACAGCGCGTCGTATTCCGCCAGCCGCAGATAGTCCTTGCGCTCCAGCGTCTCCACGTCGATGCCCATCTGGGCGCCGATGGAGATGAATTTCCTGATGGTCTCGGGCGACGAGGGCGGCAGCTTGGCCGCGCCGTCATACAGCACGCCCAGCGCATAGCGCGCCGTGGGCCGGGCCTTGGGCGCGCGCCAGTCGGCGCGGGTGTAGTGCTCCAGCCGCGCCAGGAAGAAGTCGAACTCCTCCGGGCTCAGCGCCCGGGGCGCGATGGCCTGCAACGTCCTGATGCTCCAGCGCTCGCCCAGCTCCACCTCGACGCGCAGCAGGGGACAGCGGAAGCGGTCGAACAGCTGGCGGGCGAAGGTGCGGAAGCGGTTGCCCGCCGTCTGCCCGAAATAGACGGTCAGCGTGAACGCGGCCTGCGGCGGCGCGGCCAGCTTCCTGATCTCGTCGCGCAGGGCATGGTTCAGGTCGGGAAGCTCGACGCCGTAGAGCTGCTTGCGCGACAGGTTGAGGATGGTCTCGACGGTCGGCACCACCTTCTGCCCGCGCGCCTCGGCCAGCAGCGAGCAGTAATAGCCCAGGTCCAGATATTCCAGGTCGCCGCTCAGGTTGATGACGCGGGCGCTCTTGCTCGACAGGCCATCGTGGGTCTCCACATATTGCTGCAGGGTGACGGCCTTGCCCGCATTCCGCGCCCATTCGCAGTCGGCGGGAGAATCGACGATGATGATGTGACGTGCCATGGGGCCTGTGCGCTAGGGACCGGAGAATACGGCGCCTGGAGTCGCGGTGCCCACGGCGTCGCTGGCCGGCGGTGATGATGCGCGCCGCCGACGCTTCAGTAAAGATAGCGCCGCGTCACGTCGCCGGTATCCCGGCCAGCGTCTTTTTCATCAGCACGGCTGCCGCGCCGTCCTCGTAGAAGGCGGGCTTGCGGCCGGTGCGGGCATAGCCCGCCGCCAGATAGCGGCGGATCGCGGTCTCGTTGTCCTCGCGCACCTCCAGCCGCATCTCGTCATGGCCCGAAAGGACCGCGCGCCGCTCGGTCTCGGCGAGCAGGCGGGCGCCGATCCCCGTCCCGCGGAAGCCGGGATCGACGGCGATGGAATAGAGCCGGAGCGACCGGCTGCCCCGGCGCGGCAACGCGATGGCGTCGCCCGCCACCTGGCCGTCCATCTCGGCCACCAGGCAGATGGCGCGGCCCTCGCGCACCAGCCGCCGCAGGCTGCGCGGCGACAGGCGATCGCCGGGGAACGCGACCTGCTCCAGCCGCGCCAGGGCCGGGATGTCGGCCGGGCTCGCGGGGCGGATCAGCGGGACCGCGCCCGTCATAGGGTCCGGTACATGACCAGCGCGTCCACATAGCCCAGCGACGGGTGGCGGAACGCGCCCGGCAGCCGGCCGGCGATCCCGAAGCCCAGGGACTGCCACAGCCGCACGGCGCGCTCGTTGGTGCTGACCACGAAATTGAACTGCATGGCGCGGAAGCCGCGCGCCCGCGCATGGTTCATGGAGTGCGCGCACATCCGCCGGGCCACGCCGCGCCCGGTTTCTCCCCGCGCGGTCATGTAGCCGCAATTGGCCACATGCGCGCCGCCGCCTTCCTGGTTGGGGCGGATATAGTAGGTGCCGACGATCCGGCCGTCCTCCACCGCCACGAAGGCCTCGCGGTCGGGGCCGAGCCAGCGGGCGACGGCGGCGTCCTCGGCGATGTCGGGCGCGATGGTATAGGTCTCGCCGGCCCGGATGGTCGGGCCGATGATCGACCAGATGGCGTCGGCGTCTTCCTCGGTCGCGGGGCGGATCAGCATGGAGTCTCCCGATCTGGCGGACCACCTTCGATAGCCGAGGTCTGGCCGCGCGTAAACGCCCGCATTCAGCTAGACTGCGGGCATCCAAGGATGGAGCGTGAGATGACAGGAAAATCCGTGGAAAGGCATCGTTCCGGCCGGATGCCGGCCTTCGCCCTCGGCGCCGCGGCGGTCGGCACGGCCGCGCTCGGGGCGCTCGCCATCGGCGCGATTGCCGTCGGCGCGATGTCGATCGGCGCATTGGCCATCGGCAGGCTGCGCATCCGCGCGCTGGAGGTGGACGAACTGACGGTGCGCCGGCTGCGCGTGGTGGAGACGGCCGAACCGGAGGCGTGACCGCGCCCGAAACCCGGCTATTCGGACGGCGCCTCGGGTTCGGGCTCGGGATCGCGGAAATAGGCTTCCACCTGGCCCTTCAACTTGACCATCATCGGGTTGCCGT
This sequence comes from uncultured Bifidobacterium sp., assembly GCA_964630425.1. Classification (GTDB taxonomy): domain Bacteria; phylum Pseudomonadota; class Alphaproteobacteria; order SMXS01; family SMXS01; genus RI-34. Next base: position 16,899 of record CAZVVC010000017.1, read on the forward strand.
GACGGTCCAGCGAATTGGCGACGCTCACCTTGATCCAGCCCTCGCTGACGCAATACTCGTCGACATTGTGCTTCTCCTGGCCCTTGAAGCGGATGCCGATGCCGCGGCGCAGCAGCTCCTCGTCGTAATGCGGGCTCTTCGGGTTGGTGGAGAGTCGGTCGGGAAGGGTATCGGTCATCGGTCGGCTCACGGTGGCTGCCAGGTGTCGCGCATTGATAGCCGCAAACGGGGATGGCCGCAAACGGGTGATGCGCGCCATTCCACAACCGGGCGGACCGGCTGGTTTTCCGTGAAGAGCCAAAGAAAAAGGCCGCTCGCGCGGCCCGTTCTGTCGGCATGGTCGCTCCAGGAAACTGGAGCGGGCGATGAGATTCGAACTCACGACCCCAACCTTGGCAAGGTTGTGCTCTACCCCTGAGCTACGCCCGCATGCCGTCCGCACCTTCCGTTCGCCGGCCGGAGCGGCGTGGCGCTCCAGTGGTGCAGGCGGCGGATATTACGCATAGATTCGGGGTTTGCAACACCAATCTTGACGAAAAAACCCGCGCCGCGCCCGAAGGCGCCAAAGCCGCCCCGCCCTTGACGGAACGCTTATTTTCACCACCTGATTGTGCTAGGTCACCGCCTTGGGCCACAGCCCGGCCGGCGGCCCCAAACCGGCCCACCACGAACCGGAAGGCAAGCATGAGCACGTTGCAGGCGCCGCAAGGCGAACTCGTCAAGGATTCGGATACCGCCAATTTCATGGCCGACGTCATCGAGACGTCGCGCACCGTGCCGGTGATCGTCGATTTCTGGGCGCCGTGGTGCGGCCCGTGCAAGCAGCTCGGCCCGATCCTCGAAAAGGTGGTGGGCGCCGCCGGCGGCCGCGTCCGCATGGTCAAGATCAACGTCGACGAGAACCAGCAGCTCGCCGCCCAGCTCCGGGTGCAGAGCATCCCGGCGGTGTTCGCCTTCTTCAACGGACAGCCGGTGGACGGCTTCATGGGCGCGGTGCCCGAAAGCCAGGTGAAGCAGTTCGTCGACCGGCTCGCCGGCATGGGCGGCCCCGGCCCCATCGAGGAGATGGTCGCGGCCGGCGGCGAGGCGCTGGAGGCGGGCGACTACCAGGGCGCCGAGGCGATCTTCACCGAGGTGCTCGCGGCCGAGCCCGAGAACCTCGCGGCGCTGGCGGGCATCGTCCAGGGGCGGCTGAAGTCGGGCGACATCGACGCGGCGCGGCAGATGTTCGCCTCGCTCGACGCCGACACCCAGGCGAAGAACGAGTTCTCCGGCGTACGCGCGGCGCTCCAGCTCGCCGAGCAGGCGGGCGATGCGGGCGACGTGGCCGAGCTGCGCGCCAGGGTCGACGCCGATCCCGCCGACAGCCAGGCCCGCTTCGACCTGGCGCTGGCGCTGGCCGGCGCCGGCCGGAACGAGGACGCGGCCCGCGAGCTGCTGCACATCGTGCGGCACGACCGCGCCTGGAACGACGACGGCGCGCGCAAGCAGCTCGTCACCCTGTTCGACGCGTGGGGGCCGACCCATCCGCTGACGGTCCAGACGCGCAAGTCGCTGTCCTCGCTGCTGTTCTCATGATCCGCGACTGGACCAGCCTGCCCGGCATCCTGCCGGTCTTCCCGCTGACGGGCGCGCTGCTCCTGCCGCGCGGCGCTTTGCCGCTCAACATCTTCGAGCCGCGCTACCGCGCCATGATCGAGGATGCGCTGAAGGGAGAGCGGGTCATCGGCATGGTCCAGCCGCGCATCCACGAATCCGAGGCGCAGGAGCCGCCGGTCTACGACATCGGCTGCGCCGGGCGGCTGACCGCGTTCCAGGAACTGGAGGACGGACGCTACATCATCACCCTCACCGGCATCCGCCGTTTCCGCATCGCCGAGGAGATGGCGCGCACCACGCCCTACCGCCTCTTCCGGGTGGACTATTCGGATTTCATGCAGGATTTCGAGCCCGAGACCGCGGCCGGCGCCGACCGGGACTATTTCCTCAGGCTGATCCGGCAATATGTGGAGATCCGCGGCTTCAACGTGGACTGGAACGTGATCGAGAACACCGACACGGAAACCCTGATCCACGCCTCGTCCACCCTCGCGCCCTGGGCGCCCAGCGAGAAGCAGGCGCTGCTCGAGGCGCCCGACATCGACCGCCGCTACCAGACGCTGATCGCGCTCTACGAGATGGCGATCGCCCAGGCGGGCGGCGCGAGCGGCCCGCTGCAATAGGAACACGCCATGCCCTCGTCCAACGACGTCGACCCCAAGCTGCTGGAAATCCTGGTGTGCCCGCTGACCAAGGGACCGCTGGAATACGACCGGCAGGCGCAGGAGCTGATCAGCCGCCAGGCTGGCCTCGCCTTCCCCATCCGCGACGGCATCCCGATCATGCTGGTGGACGAAGCCCGCGGCCTGGACGGCCAATGACCTCGAAGCCCTGGCCGGCCGACCTGCGCTTCAACCAGGCGGAAAAGCTGCTGGAGATCGATTTCGACGACGGCCGCCGCTTCCGCCTGCCCTACGAGCTGCTGCGCGTGGAAAGCCCGTCGGCCGAGGTGCAGGGGCACGGCGCCGGACAGAAGACCATCGTGCCGGGCAAGAAGAACGTCACCGTCGCCGGCGTGGTGCCCACCGGCAACTACGCCGTCCGCATCCAGTTCGACGACGGCCACGACACGGGCATCTACAGCTGGGACTACCTCTACGAGCTGGGGACGAAGCAGGACGAGCTGTGGGAGAAATACCTCCAGGCCCTGGCGTGGAAGGGCCTGCAACGGGAAGGGTAGCCTTCGCCCCTTCCCGGCCGTCATATCGGTGAAAGAGGAAAGCACGAAAAGAAAGGCCGCCCGCTTTCGCGGACGGCCCAGTCACAGGCAAGGATGGCTGGTCAGGCGGCGACCTGGTCGATGACCCTGGCGCCTTTGCCGTTGATGGCGATCTGGCGCGGCTTGCGCTCCTCGGGGACCTCGCGGACAAGGCTGACATGGAGCAGCCCGTTCTCGAGCGAGGCGCCGGTCACCTTGATGGTGTCGGCGAGGTGGAAGCGGCGCTCGAAGGCGCGCTTGGCGATACCGCGATGCAGATAGACCGGCTGCGGCGCGGCGTCCTCGCCCTCGGCGGCCTCGGCCCTGGCGCCGCGGCCGGAGATCACGAGGACGTCATCCTTCACCGTCACGTCGAGTTCGTCCTCGGTGAAGCCGGCGACCGCCATGGTCACGCGGTAGTTGTCGTCACCGACTTTCTCGATGTCGTAGGGAGGATAACCGCCATCGCCGTTGAAACGGGTGGCGTTGTCCAGCATGCGGACCAGGTTGTCGAAGCCCACGGCCGAACGCATCAGCGGATTGGTGTCGAACACACGCATCTTACTCTCCTGTCGAGCAATAAGGTTCTGTATGGCCCACCGTCCGGTCGGGCCGGTTTCGTCCTGCCGGGCCCGTCAGCGGCACCCGGCAGGGGATCATTTGGGGAGGGTTCCCGGAGGTTCAAGAGGCCGTTGAAGCATCCACAGGCGCCCCGCGACCGTGAAGCGGATGCCAAGCCGGCCACAGAACGCCTCCAGCGTGGGCCGGACGTCGGGGTGGCTCTCGGCGCAGTCGTCGCCGCACAGCACGCCGCCCGGCCTGACCCGCGCGTACCAATGGATCACGTCGGCGCGGAACACCGGGTTGTGGTGGACGCCGTCGAGGAAGACGAGGTCGAGGCTGCGCTCCGGCCAGTCGAGGAAATCGTCCGGGCTCCGGCCGCGCAGGGCGCGGATGTTGGGGCAGTCCCGCGTATAGCGCGCGAAGTTCTCCAGCGTGCCCCGGCAGTCGCCCATGTCGGCGACCCGGCCGAAATCCGCGCCGGCCGCCGTCCCGAGCCTCGCGGGCGGCGCATAGGGATGCTCGTCCGGGTCCCAGATGTCGATGCAGGTCACGCTGACGCCGGGATGCACCGAGCGCGCCCAGCACCAGGACGACCGGCCGCAGAACGAGCCCACCTCGAGCATGGCGCCGCCCGGCGGGATCGTCCGGGCGAGGACCTCGATGACCTTCAGCTCGGTCTCCGGCATCCAGCCTGGTATGTCCAGGTCGTATGGCATGGGTCGGCGCGTCAGGCCTCCGGCATCGCCTGCACGAGGCGCAGCACGATGAATTCGGCGGGCCGGATCATGGCGAGGTGCATCTCGACGATCATCCGGCCCTCCAGGACATCCTGTGGGCTCATGGTCCGGCCCAGCCCGACCGCGACGTGGAAGGCGTCCTCGGGCTTGCCGCCCATCAGCGCGCCGCTGCGCCATTGGAGCGTCAGGAAATTCTCGATCATGGCGCGCGCCCGGCTCCAGGTGTTCGCGTCGTTGGGCTCCAGGGCGAACGGCGCGAGGGCCTTGCCGACCGACTCCTCGACGAAGCCGGCGAAGCGCCGCACGTTGACGTAGCGCCATTCATTGTCGTTCCCCGCCAGCGTGCGGGCGCCCCATACGAGCGTGCCCTTGCCGGCGAAGGCGCGGATGACATTAACCGACATGCCGGCGCCGGGATCGACGTTGAGGTCCTGCTGCTGCCGGTCGGTCACCTCGATCGCCGGCGCCCGCACGAGGTTCAACGCCGCGTTGGCGGGCGCGTTCCAGACGCCCCTTGTGCCGTCGACCCGGGCATAGACCCCGGCGATGGCGCCCGATGGCGGCAGCGTCACGCAGGCCCGGGAAAGGAAGGCGCGGATCGCCTCGTATGCGCCGCGTTCCAGCCCCGGATCGTCGAGCGGCGTGACGGCGCGCGCCGGCATGCCCGCCGCCGCCGCCTTCATGCCGTCCACGGTGACGTTCCCGTCGGCGGTCCGGAACGGGATCGTGGTCGCCAGATAGGGGAAATAGGCCGCGCCGCAGCGGGTGAGATCGGCGCTCCTGCCCCCGATCCGCGCCCGGAAGCGGGCGGTCACGCCGGCATTGTCCTCGGTGCCGCCGGGCAGGGCGTCCGGTATGTCGGCGATGGCGAAGCGGTCCTTCATGCGCCGGCAGCTCGACAGCGCCGCGTCGACCACGGCGGCATAGCCGTCATCGGTCAGCCTGACCGCGTCGGGGAACACCAGCAGCGTCACCTCGTCGACCGATTCGAGCGCCGCGATGGCATCCGTGAAATCGCCCGGCGCGGCATCGCCGTAGGGGCCGAGCGAGTAGACGTGGCACGGGCCGCCCCCGTTGGCGAAGTAGAGCCGCAGGGAATAGTGCAGGAGCTGGGCGGGCAGGCCGGGCCCGGCGGCCCACCGCACGGCCACGCCTGCCGGGCCGCGGCCGGCGCGCCTGGTGACACGGACGGACAACTCCTGCACCGGCGCATCGCCGAAACGGCGTTCGTAGTCCGCCAGCGAGGCGATGCGGACGGGCGTCCCGGTCAGGTCCTCGCCGCCGTCGCCCACCGCCTTTTCCGTATAGCCGATGAACGCCGGGACGGCGGTCGCCACCGGCGTCACCGAAGGCGGGAGCGCGGGAGCCTCCTCGATATAGACGCCGGGTGTCTCGTAGGTCGGCATGGCGCGCACCTTCAGGCGAGAGGGAGCGGGATGGGAGCGGGGATTCGAGGGCACGGCCCGGGCCATGATGGCCGGATCACCGCGGCCTCCCGCGAGGGGCGGGCCGGGTGACGATCGCCGGGCCGGGCGCGGCGGTCTCGGGCAGCGCGAGCACGCGCGCCCTGTAGAAGAGCGAGGGCAGATGGCGCCCGCCCACCATCGCCCACAGGGCCGAAAGCTCGGCGATGCCGGCCGGCACCGGGGCCGGCGACGACGGCCCGGTCGGCTGCGTCCGGATGAACTCGACCGTATCGGCGATCATGGCTTCCCCTCCGGCGCGCCCGCGCCGTCGACACCCCCTTGCCGCCGTTTCCGACGCTGCGCCTTCAGAGGGCCGAATTCAACCGTTTTGCGCCGTCCGGGTCAGCGGGCCTCGCCGACCAGCGCCTGATAAATCAGCGCCTTCATGTCCTCGCGCAGCGGATAGGCGCTGCTGGGCATGAACTGGGTGCTGAGGACGGCGACGATCCGTTCCTTCGGGTCGATGAAGAACTCGGTGCTCGCCGCGCCGCCCCATCGGAACTCGCCCACCGATCCGGGCAGG
>CAZVVC010000018.1:0-22715 GCA_964630425.1 uncultured Bifidobacterium sp.
CCGACCCGGGGCGAAATCTGGCTAGTCGCGCTCGACCCCACCGTGGGGAGAAAAATCCAGAAAACGCGTCCTTGCGTGATCGTATCCCCGCCCGAGATCAACGATCATCTGCGCGTGTTTCTGGTCGCGCCGCTCACCAGCGGCAGCAGGCCCGCGCCGTTCAGGATCTCGACTCAGATGGATGGCAAGGACGGCCTGATGCTGCTCGAGCAGATTCGGAGCGTCGACGGCAACCGGCTGGTGAAGAAGATCGGCCAACTCGATCGCCTGACGCTGCAAGCCGCGCTGGGCGTGCTTCGCGCCCTGTTCGCCGACTGAGCGTTCCCCTCCATGAGCCGCCGATCTATGAGGTAAGCTCATATCCGGTCACAGCTCGACGTCGACGTCCGCCGACGAATGCTCCTCCGTTGAAGAGATGGGTCTCTCCAGCCATACATGACCAGTTAGTTGGTCAGGAGGAGCATATGGTCCGGGTTAATCTTGCCGATGCCAGGACGCGTCTGAGCGAGCTGATCGATCGGGTCGAAGGCGGCGAGTCGATCGAGATCCTGCGCCGGGGCAAGCCGGTCGCGCGGCTTACAGGCATCCGGCGCGCGCACAGGCCGTTCCCGATCGACGAGACCCGCAAGCTGACGGATTCCATGAAACCGTCGGAGATATCGGCCGCCGAGATCATCAGAGCGATGCGCGACGACGGCTTTTGATGTTTTATCTCGACGCTTCGCTGGTCGTTGCACACGGGCGGCGCTGAACCGTCTGATTCCTTCGGTCTTCGGCATGGTCGACATCGCGGCCGGTCAGTGCCGTCTGGCGGCCAGCGCGTGCAGGCTGGCGACGGCTTCCATCACGTCGGGCGCGTCGGCGGCGTGGTCGGCGTAGACGACGAAGGCCGGCTGGAGGAACTCGGCCGCGCCCGGCACCGGGAACAGCCGCCCCTGCCCGACCAGCGCCCCAACCTCGGTCCAGGGCAGATAGGCCGAGCCGCCATTGCCCAGGATGTAGTCGAGGCCCAGCCGCGCCACGTTGACGATCAGCTTCGAGCCCGCATAGTCGGGATAGGTCAGGTTGTGATGGGCCACGAAATCGGGCCCCCAGTCCACATAGACATATCTCTCGCCCAGCGGGTCGGGCTCCTCCTTCAGGTTCGACACCAGCACCAGCCGCTCGGCCAGCAGCGGCTCGACGACCAGGCCCGACCGGCTCTGCGGCGCGTACATGACGCCGATGTCGAGGAGGCCCTCGACCAGATGCACGGTCAGTTCGTCCTCGAAGCCGACCTCGGCGCGGATGGAGACGGCGGACATGGTCGCGGCGGCATCGTTGAGCCAGCCCTGCATGAAGGGCTCCCACAGCCCGAAGCGGGCGCCGATGCGCAGCGACGCACGGAAGGCCGCCGCCATGCCCACGTCGTGCCGCGCCTGCTCCAGGGTGCGGACGATGACCGCGGCGTGGCGGAAGAAGCGCTGGCCGGCCGGCGTCATCCGCACGCCGTATTTGTGCCGCGACAGGAGCTGGCGTCCCATCCGGTCCTCGAGGGTACGGATGCGGATGCTGACCGTCGACTGGGTGACGTTGAGGCGTGTGGCGGCGGCCGAGAACGAGCCTTCCGCCACCACCGCCAGGAATGTGCGCGCGACTTCCGTATCCATGCCGGATTCCTTTCCCAAAGGGAGCACTACAGGTCCCAAAGGGAGCACTACAGGCCCATCCATCGGAAACTTCAATAACGGGGCCGCATACCCGGCATGCCGCGCATGGCCCCGGCGCGGCGAAACCGAGGATTTCCGCCGCCGGGCCGCGTGCCATCGAAATATCGAATGGGAGTCATCGGCTTTCTTCGCTTTTCCGCCGTCGGCGCGCACGGCTAAGCACGTCGGGTATCATCTTGCCTACCAGGAGCATCGCCATGGCCTTCTCGCTTCCCGACCTACCCTATGCCGACACGGCCCTCGAGCCCCATCTGTCGGCCGAGACGCTGCACTTCCACCATGGCAAGCATCACCTGGCCTACATCAACAAGACCAACGAGCTGCTGGCGGACAGGGATTTCCCGCAGGACCTGAAAGGCGTCGTGCTGGCCGCCCACACGCGGGGCGACGTGAAGCTGTTCCGCCAGAGCGCGCAGGCCTGGAACCACGAGTTCTACTGGAACTCCATGCGGCCGGGCGGCGGCGGCGCGCCCAGCGGCGCGGCGGCCGAGCTGATCGAGCGGGATTGCGGCGGATACGCCCAGTTCCGCGACATGTTCATCGACGCGGCGACCAACCAGTTCGGCAGCGGCTGGGCCTGGCTGGTGCTCGACGGCGGCATGCTGGCCGTGCGGCCGAGCCACGACGCCGGCAACCCCATGGTCGACGGCGCGACGCCGCTGGCGGTGCTCGACGTGTGGGAACACGCCTACTATCTGGACCACCGCAACAACCGGAAGCAGCACGTCGAAACCTTCCTGGATCACCTGATCCACTGGGACTTCGTCAACGCCAACATCGCCGCGGCGCGCCAGACCGCCTGAGTCCGCGGCAGGCGACGGGTTCCGGCAGACCGACCTCGAAACGGCCGCCTGAACCCGGCTGCCCGGCCTGAACGCCCGCCTCAGAAGCCGCCGCGCAATGTCACCACGAAGCTGCGCGGCTCGCCATACCAGTTGCCGTAGCCCGTGGTGCCGACGGTCTGGTAGTAGCGCTTGTCGAACAGGTTGTTGACATTGAGCGCGAGCGAGAGCCGGGAGCTGATCCGGTAGTCCCCGCTGGCATTGGCGACGGCGTACCCCTTCTGGTCGACCCTGTACGGGAGTTGCACCCAGCCCGTGCCCGGGATGTTCGCCCACGCGGCCCCGCTGCTGTGCTGCTTGCTCTGGGCGGTGAGCCCGGCCCCGACGGTCCATGCGGAAAGCTGGCCCCGCAGGGTGTAGCTGCTCCACAGCTTCAGCAGATGGCGGGGCGTGACCGCGTGATAGGCAAGGTCCGTCTCCTTGTCCCGGTTGTGGTTGTAGGTGTAGCCGAAAAGCACCTGCCATCCGGGCGCGATCTCGCCCGAAATCTCGATGTCCACGCCCTGGCTGACGACCTTGCCGCTGGCGATGTAGCAGCAGCTCCGGCCGAGTTCGCCGGGCACATAGGGATAGTCGAAATCGTCGCGGGCCTCGCCGTTGCGCTCGGCCCGGTAGAACGCCAGCGACAGGTTGAGCCTGCCGCCGTTCAGCGCTCCCTTCACGCCGACCTCGTAGTTCCGGCCGGTGATCGGCGGAAGCGGCGTCCCCGGCGGCGGCCCTTCCAGTAGGCTCGACTGGGGCTGATATATTTCCGCGACGCTGCCATAGAGCGACCATTCGCCGGAGACATCATAGACGAGGCCGCCATACGGCGTGAAGATCCCGCGCTCCCGGTACCTCAGGCTGGTCTCCGAATAGTCCAGCGATCCGTCCGGCGCGTATTCCTCGTAGATCGAACTGTAGGTGTAGTTGCTCAACCGGCCTCCCGCGACCAGTTTCAGGTCGGGGCCGACCTGCATCTGCAGCTTGGCATACGCACCCATCTGCTTCGCGCCGAACGCAGGCCATCCCGAGTTCTTGCCGCCCTGGACGGGTTCCGGAAAAATAGTCCGATCGAAGTTGAATATGTCCACCGACGTCGGGAAACCCGCAGCCGTCGCATAATAGCGCATGTCGACTCCATGGCTTTCCTGCCAGTCGGCGCCGAGGATCAGCCGGTGGCGCCGTCCGAACAGGTCGAACCCGCCGGTGAGGTTGATGTCCACGGTGGTCGCCTTGTTCCCTGCCAGCAGCTTCGTCGCGCCGACATTGGTCAACAGGGGATCGTTCCGGTCGACCATTCCCTGCACGGAGAACATCATGTTGTCGGCGGCAAAGTCCTGATGCGAGGCCTTCACCTTCAGCGTCCAGTCCTCGCCGAAGGCGTGCTCGACCGATCCGAAATATTCGTAGGTCGTCTGGTCGCGCACCGCCCAATCGGTGGTGAGCGCGGCCTTTCGCGGCAGCCCCAGATCGCCGCCGTCCGCATAGCGCGGCAGGCCCATGTACCATGTCGCGCCCTTCTGCACCTGATGGTTGGCGCCGACCGAGACCGTCGTCGCCTCTCCCAGATCGGCCTCGACGACGCCATAGAACAGGGTCTTCTCCTCCTCGGCCGGCGCATAGAAGAAGTCGCGGTTCTGATAGACGGCGACGAACCGGCCGCGCAGCCGGCCCTCGACTGCCAGCGGTCCGGTCGCATCCGCTTCGAGGCGATAGTTGTTCCAGCTTCCGGCGGAGACGGCGCCGGCGAACCGGGGTGTCTTCAAGGGGCGCTTGCGCACGAGGTTCACCGTGCCGCCGGGCTGTCCCGTTCCGGAAAACAGGCCGTCCGAGCCGCGAAGGATCTCGACCCGGTCATACATCGCCAGGTCGGCATTGGGCCGGGAATCGCCGTCATAGGCGATGGATACGCCGTCGAGCTGGATGTTCCTGATGGGAAAACCCCGCGAATAGACCACATCGCGCGCGTTCGAATCGGTCGTGAACACGATACCGGGCGTCCGCAGCAGCAGGTCGCTCACGGTGTCGAGGTGCTGGTCCTCCATCAGTTTCCGGGTCATGACAGTGATCGACTGGGGCGTCTCCCGCAATGAAAGCGGCTCCTTGCCGATGGTCACGACGTGGGCGGCATAGGATCCCGTTCCCTCCGTCGCCCCCGGATCGGACGACAGCCCGTCCGCATGGCCGTCCACGGTTCCGGCGACCCGGACCGGCCCCAGCCGAACGGCATCCGAGGATTGCGGCGCGGGCTCCAGGGTCACGGTCGACCCCACCACCCGGAACGTCAGGCCGGTGCCGACGAGCAACTGGCTGAGCGCCTGCATCGACGGCAACGCGCCCTTGACCACGGTCGAGACGCGGCCTTCCAGCAGCGGCGCGGGCGCGCTCACCTGCAAGCCTGCCTGCTGGCCGAAGCTCTGCAACGCGGTGGCGAGAGGCTGGGCCGGGATGTCGAAGCTGCGCTCGGCCGCGACCTGCTGGGCCAGCGCCGGCCCCGGCATGGACACGCCGAGGCCGGCCGCCGCGAGCAGCGCCGCCGTCACGGCGCGGAGCACATGCTTTTCGTGCCGCCCGCTTCGGCGATCATTTTCCCCCATCGTCATCGAACCGTTTCCTTCCCATCGTTGTTACGGGCAAGGTTGCGAATGCTTCGCAACCTCGGCTTCACCCGAACAGACGCCCACCTCCGAAATTCTTTCGGGGTGCCGGTGCGGATTGGGACGGCTTTCCAGGCGATTCCGCCTCAATCATCTGATCTGGAAGGAGAATTATTTATCGCCCTGACCTCGCTCAGCACGAGAAGCCACGGCGTGACCACCGTCACCCGTCCGCCATAGGCCTGGGCGAGACCGCGCAGCGCCTCGGCCGGATCGGCGGCGTTGTAGAGACCCGTCACGCGCTGACGCCCGAACGATTCGCCGCGGACCACGATGATGCCCCGGAACCAGGGGCGAAGGGCGTCGACCACTTCCGCGGCGGGACGGTCGCGGACGATGATCCTGCCGTCCCGCCACGCGGCAACCTGCTCGGGCGGCTGGCCCAGGCGGGTGACCGTGCCGTCGAAGCCGACCCGCACGCCGTCTCCCGCCACGAGCTGTTCCGAGACCGGCGGCGCCGCCCCGGCATAATCCACGCGCACCTTCCCGCGCACGACCCGGGTGGTCGCCGCGCCCGCATCGAGCCGCACGTCGAAGGCGGTGCCCAGCACCATGGTCGTAATGCCTCCGGCCTCGACATAGAATGGCCGCGACGGATCGTGCCGGACATCGAACAGCGCTTCGCCCTTCAGCAGGCGCACCTGCCGGCGGTTGCCGGCATAGGTCACGGCGATGGCGCTTCCAGGCGCGAGCGAGACGGCGGAGCCGTCCGCCAGCGCCACGTCGCCCACTTCGGCCGTGCCGGTGAGGTGGTCGGCCTCCACGCGCAGCAGGACACCCGGCGCGGCCGCCAATGCCAGACAGGCCGCGACCGCCGCCGCGACGAGCGCCCGCGGCGACGGCATGCGCCGCCCGGACGCGCGCGGGCGCCGTCCCGCGGGACGGGCGCGGGGCACCGGCCCGACCGGCAGTACCGGCCGGTCCTCGGCCGTGCGGACGGGCGGGGCGAAGGCAGGACGCGCGTCGCCCGCGCGGTCATAGGCATGGGCGGTATCGGCCCAGGCGGCCGCGTTGAGCGGCGAGGCGGCGAGCCAGGCGTCGAAGCGGGCGCGCAGGTCCGGGTCGTCCGGGTCCTCGCGCAGCAGCAGGACCCATTCCACCGCTTCGTCGTCGGCCCGGCGCGCGTCGTCGGAGATGGCGCCCATCATTCCCTGCCCAGCGTTCCCTGTCCGGTATGGAGGATCATCGCACCTTTCTAGCGGATGTGGTTCCATGCGCTCCATGAGAGACGCACCGGCGCGGCATTTTTTCGCCGGCGCGGTGAATCCCGGCGCCCGTCAGAAGTCCTCGCGGACCGCTTCGCGGATCAGCTTCAACGCCCGCGCGACCAGGCCGTGCGCCACGGTGACGGACACGCCGAGCCGCGCGGCGATCTCGCGGAGCCGGGCGCCCTCGAAGCGGTGCATCTCGAAGGCGATGCGCGTCCGGGGATCGAGGCCGTCGAGCACCGCCTGGACGCGCGACAGCTCCTCGCGGGCGATCAGCAGATCCTCGACCGAGGGCTGGCCGTCGGGGCGGCCCTCCAGCCGGTCGCTCCCGCCCGCCGGAAAGGTGCGGTATTCGCGGCTGATCCGGCGGCTGCGATCGATGGACAGGTTGCGCAATATGCGCCACAGCAGATGGACGGGCCGGTCGACGGTCTGGCCGCTCGCGATGCGGTCGCATCGCAGCCAGGCCTCCTGCACCAGATCCTCGGCCCCGGCCTCGTCGCCGCTGACGGCGCCGGCATAGCGCGTCAGTTCCTCGCGCCGCTCGGCGACGATCTCCGCTATGATCCTGCGTTGTGACACCGGCGGGCTCTTTTTGCGAATGGCTCGCAAACCTAGGCCCGGCCGCGCCCGGACGCAAGCACCTCCGGCGGCGCGCCCGGTCAATCGCACAGCACCCAACCCAATCGCACGCGGCAGGCCCGCGCCGTCTTGACGCCCGGCCGGCCGGTCGCCACCTCCACTCCTGTCCGAGGATGGAGAGAGGCACGACATGAAGCGGGTTCTGATCGGTATCGCCGCGATCGCGCTGGCGGGCGTGCTGGCATGGCACTACGTGCCCCAGTTCCGCGACCTGTTCGAGCAACGGGCGGAAACGGGCGCCGGGACGCGGCCGCCGCTGGTGCTGGAGCAGCCGGGCAAGGTGACCGCCGCCATGCCGTCGCTCAACCCGGTGCTGACGCGGGTGTCGGGCGCCGTGGTCAACATCTCGGTCGAGGGCACGCGGCCGGGCGCCATGAACCCGCTGCTGGAGGACCCCTTCTTCCGCCGCTTCTTCGGCGCGCCCGAGGCGGTGCCCGAGCAGAAGTCCAACAGCGTCGGCTCCGGCGTCATCATCGACGCCAGGAACGGCTATATCCTGACCAACCGGCACGTCATCGCCGACGCCGACCGCATCGAGGTGACCCTGACCGACCGGCGCGAGCTGCAAGCCAAGCTGGTGGGCTCGGACGCCGAGATCGACATCGCCGTGCTGAAGGTGGAGGCGGCCGATCTGGTCGCCATGCCCGTGGGCGATTCGGGCGCGCTGAAGACCGGCGATTTCGTCGTCGCCCTCGGCAACCCGTTCGGTCTGGGCCAGACGGCGACCCTGGGCATCGTCAGCGCGCTCGGCCGCTCGGGCCTCGGCATCGAGGGTTACGAGGATTTCATCCAGACCGACGCATCGATCAATCCGGGCAATTCGGGCGGCGCGCTCGTCGACCTCGCCGGCAATCTGGTGGGCGTCAACACCGCCATCCTGTCGCGGACCGGCGGCAATATCGGCATCGGCTTCGCCATCCCGGCCAGCATGGCCATGCGCGCGGCCGAGCAGATCATCGAGCATGGCGAGGTGCAGCGCGGCCAGATCGGCGTCACCATCCAGGACGTCACGCCCGAGCTGGCCGAGGCCATGCGGATCAAGGCCTGGTCGGGCGCGCTGGTCTCCAACGTCATGCGCGGCTCGCCCGCCGAGCGCGCGGGCCTGCGCGCCGGCGACGTCATCACCCGCGTGAACGACGAGGCCATCGCCGGCGGCACCCAGCTTCGCAACCGCATCGGCCTGATGCGGCCGGGCGAGGAGGTGCGGCTTCAGGTCCTGCGCGGCGGCGGCACGCTGGACGTCACGCTCCAGCTCGCCGAACGGCAGGCCGCGTCGAGCCGGGCCGAACTGGGCGACCGCTTCGCGGGCATGAGCATCACGCCGATCCCCGAAGGCCATCCGCTGGCCCAGGAAACGCGCGGCCTCTACGTCCAGGCGGTGTCGCCCGGCAGCAAGGCGGCGCGCGCGGGCATCCAGGGCGGCGACATCATCGTCGAGGTGGACCGCAACCCGGTGGAGACGCTGGACGACCTGCGGCGCGCCGAGGGCGCCGCCGCCGGCCGGCCCATGCTGCTGCACATCCTGCGCGGCTCGGGCAGCCTGTTCCTCGCCATGCCCTGATTCTCCGCCATGCCGTGAGACCAGCCGCAAAATCCTCGACCTGCCCCGGCATCAGCCAATATCATGGCAAGGGCAGAAGCAGGGAGAAGCCGTCATGAGCACCGTCGCCGAGAAGACCCTCTACCTCCGGCCCGCCTGGGAAGAGATCGTGAAGGCCTTCGAGAAGGCCGGCACGTTCACGGTCCGCACCGCCAGCGGCGGCGTGGCCATCGAGCAGACCGGCGTGATCGACGAGGTGTTCCTGCGCGGCGAGGGCCAGTTCGCCTCGGTGGTGCAGGAGAACATGGACCTGCGCTTCCTGCTGAAGCGGCTGTCGCGCGCCGAGGTCCACCCGGCGCACACCACCGTCGACATCTACAACGAGGCCGGCGTGCTGGCGACCTCGTTCCACGGCGCCGACGACGCGGGCAAGGCCACCATCGAGGCTCTCGTCCGGCGCTTCGGGACCGACCGCGCCGAGGCGCAGATCTCCAATGCCGGCAACCGGCGCCCCGGCCTGTCCGACAAGGACGTGGACGTGGAGGCGGTGCGCGCCGACTGGAAGGCGATGACCAACGTCCATCACTTCGAGGCGCTGCTGGCCAAGCACCGCGTCGGCCGGCTCCAGGCGTTTCGGCTGATGAACGGCGACTTCACCCACGAGCTGTCGGCCGAGGCTTTCCCCGACCTGCTGAAGAAGCTGGACGACACCGGCGAGCAGGTGATGGTGTTCGTCGCCAATCGCGGCTTCGTGCAGATCTTCTCCGGCCCGGCGAAGGCGCCCCGGCGCGTCGGCCATGGCTGGGAGATCGTCCACGAGCTGTCCAAGGTGTTCATCCCGGATTCGGCGCTCGAGCATCTGTGGCTGGTGAACAAGCCCACCGCCGCCGGCATCATCTCGTCGCTGGAGATCGTCAGCGAGAGCGAGGACCAGGCCCTCGCCAGCATCTTCGGCCGCCACCCCCACGGCGACCCGCAGCCCGCGAGCTGGCTGGAGCTGCTGAACACGCTGCCGCGGAAATAGAACCAGCCGTCACAGGGCGCCCGTCCCTGCCTTCACCCTTGCCGGTCGCGCGTCCCTCCCCTTACAGTCGGTGAAAAATGGGGAGAGATATTCAATGAACATGGCGTTCAAGATCACCGACGACATCGGCGCCGCGGGCCGGGCCGTGCGCGAGAGCCTGAGCCGCAAGAACCAGCGATCGCAGGAGCTGACCGGGCGGACCAGGGAGCTGATGAACATGGGCTCGGCCGCCAGCATCGAGATGCCCTTCCCGGTGCTGATCGACAAGGGCGAAGGCCCCCATCTGATCGACGCCGACGGCAACCGCTACATCGACTTCCAGATCGGCTTCGGCTCGCTGATCCTGGGCCACCGCCATCCGGTGATCCAGCAGGCGATCATGGACCAGGTGGAGAACCGCGGCTGGCAGTTCGGCCTGCACAACCCGAACCAGGTGCCGCTGGCCGAGCAGGTCATCAAGGCCGACAACTGCGTCGAGCGGCTGATCTTCTGCAACACCGGCACCGAATCCACCATGTACGCGATCCGCGCGGCGCGCGCCTTCACCGGCAAGCCCAAGATCGGCGTGTTCGACGGCTTCTATCACGGCGCCCACGACTACGGCATCGGCTTCGCCGACCCGGCCAGCCCGCGCGACGCGCCGGTCTACCGGCCGGTGGGCGCCGGCGTGCTGCCCGCCGTGGTCGAGAACCAGCTCATGCTGCCCTACCGCTCGCAGGCGGCGTTCGACCTGATCCGCAAGCACAAGGACGAGCTTGCCATGGTGATGATCGAGGCGGCGCAAAGCTCGAACCCGCACATGAACGACGAGATCCGCGAGTTCCTGCACGAGCTGCGCGCGGTGTGCACCCAATCCGGCGTGCTGATGATGATGGACGAGGTGATCACCGGCTTCCGCTTCGCCTATGGCGGCGCCCAGGAGTTCTACGGCGTGAAGCCCGACCTCGCCACCTACGGCAAGGCGCTGGGCGGCGGCCTGCCGGTGGGCGCGGTGGGCGGCCGGGCCGACATCATGCGGCTGTTCAACGCGCTGCACGAGGGCGACCCCAAGGGCATCATGTCGGGCGGCACCTTCTCGGGCAACCCGCTGACCATGGCGGCCGGCTATGCCCAGGTGCGCTATTTCGACGAGAACCGCGACGCGGTCTATCCGCACATCAACGGCCAGGGCGAGCGGCTGGCGCGCATGGTCAACGACTATGCCCACAGCCAGAACATGGCGGTACAGGTGCTGAACGCCGGCTCCATGTTCCAGATCTATTTCAGGAAGGAGCCGATCCGCTCGTCCCGCGACCTCAACCTGAAGAAGCCGCAGGCCGAGACCGAGTTCTACCTGCACCTCCTGGACAACGGCGTGCTGGTGCCGGGCACGCGCCGCTCGTTCGTCAGCTACGTCCACTCGCCCGAGCTGATCGACGAGGCGGCCGCGCGCATCAGGCGCTCGCTCGATCTTGTGCGCGAGGACGGGCTGATCTAAAGCCTTCGGGGTCAACGGACAGGAGCACGGGCGGATCCTCGCCCGCGCGCAAGGGAGAGCACATGAATACCGCGATCAAATTCGCGCTGCCGCTGTTCGCGGCCGCCGCGCTTGCCGCCTGCGGCCAGGACGCCGCCGACACCGCCGCCGAAAAGCTCGCCAAGGCCCACGGCGTCGACGTGGAGATCGACCGCGACGGCGGCGAGGCGACCTACACCATCGGCGGCAAGGACGGCAACACGCTGCAGATCGGCGAGAAGCTGAGCCTGCCGGACGGCTTCCCCGCCGACGTCCCCATGTATCCGGGCCTGAAGATCGTCGCCGCCAGCACCACGCCCGAAGGCTTCCTGGTCCACGCCCAGAGCAGCGACGGCCTCGGCGACGTCACGAGCTTCTATGCCGACAAGCTGGTCGCGGGCGGCTGGGAGAAGGAGGGCGAGTTCCAGGCCGAGAACATGCGGACGTCGTCCTTCAAGAAGGAAGGCCGCACCGCCAGCGTCAACGTCTTCGCCGCCGACGACGGCACGGTCACCGTGCAGGTCAGCGCCCTGAACGCCCGATAGCGCGGCAGCCGGAAAGGTTGGGATTCCTCGGGTTTCCCTCCCGGTGACTCTGCGAGCGTAGCGACGCAGAATCACGGCGTGGAGAGAGGCCGATGGATCGGCGGATTAAGGCGACAGGGTGAGCCGACCTGGACGGCTGCCGATCTAGACGATCCGGCTTTCCTTGTTGCCCCAGTAGCGGTCGCGCAGCAGGCGCTTGTAGAGCTTGCCGGTGGGGTGGCGCGGCAGCTCGCGTTCGAAATCGACGCTCCTGGGGCACTTCAGATGCGCCAGATGCGCGCGGGCATGGGCGATCAGCTCGGCCTCGAGCGCCGGGCCCGCGTCCGCCCAGTCCATGGGCTGGACCACCGCCTTCACCTCCTCGCCGAACTCGTCGTTGGGCACGCCGAACACCGCGACGTCGGCCACCTTGGGGTGGCCGATCAGCAGGTTCTCGACCTCCTGCGGATAGATGTTCACGCCGCCCGAGATGATCATGAAGGCTTTGCGGTCGGTGAGGTAGAGGAAGCCCTCCTCGTCCACGTAGCCGACGTCGCCCAGCGTCGACCAGCCTTTCTCGTTGCGGGTCTGGGCCGTCTTCTCGGGATCGTTGTGATAGCTGAAGTCCGGCCCGCCCGAGAAATAGATGGTGCCCGGCTCGCCCGGCGGCAGCTCCTCGCCGTCGTCGCCGACGATGTGCAGCCTGGCGACCAGCGAGCGCCCCACCGAGCCGGGATGCTTCAGCCAGTCCTCGGAATTGATGAAGGTCGAGCCGTTCCCCTCGGTGCCGGCGTAGTATTCCATCAGGATCGGCCCCCACCAGTCGATCATCCGGCGCTTCACGTCGATCGGGCACGGCGCCGCGGCGTGGATGGCCACCTTCAGCGACGACACATCATGCCTCAGCCGCACCTCGTCGGGCAGCTTGAGGAAGCGCACGAACATGGTCGGCACGAGCTGGGTGTGGGTGGCCCGGTAGGTCTCGACCAGCCGCAGATAGGCCTCGGCGTCGAAGTGCTCCATGATCACGCTGGTGCCGCCCACCCGCATGATCCACATGTTGAAGCGCAGCGGCGCCGCGTGATAGAGCGGCGCGGGCGACAGGTAGACGGTGTCCTGGTCGAAGCCATAGAGCGCCCGCGAGGCCATGCCCTGCGGCGAGACGAAGTCGATGGGCTCGCCGCTGGGCGGCAGCTTGACGCCCTTGGGCCGGCCGGTGGTGCCCGAGGAATAGAGCATGTCGACGCCCGAGGTCTCGTCGGCGATCGGCGCGGCCGGCATGGCCGCCACCGCCGCCTCGTAGCTCTCGAAGCCCGGTACGGTCCCGTCGGTCATCAGCAGGCTCTTGACCCCGGGCACCTGGCCCGGTAGGGAGGCGGCCGCCCCGCTCATGGCGTGGGAGGCGATCAGCATCCGCGCGCCGCAATCGTTGACGATGTAGGCGGCCTCCGGCGCGGTCAGCCGCGTGCTGATGGCGGTGAAATAAAGGCCGGCGCGCTGGGCCGCCCAGCAGATCTCGTAGAAGCGCGTCTGATTCTCCATGAGGATGGCGATGTGATCGCCCGCCTTCAGCCCGCGCGCCCGGAACAGCTGCGCCAGCCGGTTCGAGCGGTCCTCCAGCTCTCCATAGGTCACCACCTCGCCGCTGCCCGCCATGATGTAGGCGGGTTTTCCGGGCGTGGCGCGGGCGTGCACGGATGGATGCATGGAAAACGGTCTCCCCTTTTGTTCGCGGCTATTTAACACCGTGCTTACCGGGCGGTAAACGATCCACGCGCCGGGTCTCGCGCATGCACATTCGCACATGACTTATTCTGATCATGCAGTCAATGCATAGCTGCACCGCAGCATAGTTGTATTTGCAACCAACATCGGTGCCGGTTATATCCAGCGCGGGCGGCGATGTTGCAGCGCAGCATGTCGATAGGAAACGGGTTGGACTGATGGCACACGGATATGGCAAGACCGCGCTGATCACCGGCGCGTCCAGCGGAATCGGGCGCGAACTGGCCCATGTCCTCGCGGAGCACGGCTACAACCTCGTCACGGTGGCGCGGCGCGCCGACGCGCTCCAGGCACTGGCCGAGGCGCTTTACGACGCCTACGGGACCAGCGTCGTGGTGCTTCCCATGGACCTCGCCAAGGCCTCGGCGCCCCGGCAGATATTCAAGGCCGTCCAGGCCGACGGCATCCATGTGGACGTGCTGGTCAACAATGCCGGCTTCGGCGCGTTCGGCGATTTCGCCGGCACGCCCCTGTCGCGGGTGACGGGCATGATCCAGGTGAACGTGGCCGCCCTCGCCGAACTGACCCACCTTTTCGCCGGACCGATGATCGAGCTGGGCGAGGGCCGCATCCTCAACGTCGCCTCGGTGGCGGCGTTCAATCCCGTGCCGCACGCGGCCGTCTACGGCGCGACCAAGGCCTTCGTGCTGTCGTTCAGCGAGGCGCTGAGCGAGGAGCTCCGGGCGCACGGCGTCACGGTGACGGCGGTCTGCCCCGGCCTGACCGAGACCGGCTTCTCCAGGGCGGCGACCGGCAAGTCGGGCGCCAATCCCTCGGTGCCCGATTTCATGAAGCTGGACGCCCGCCAGGTCGCCCGCGAGGCCTTCGACGCGCTGCATGCCGGCGAGGTCGTCAGGATCAACGGCCTGGCCTACCAGCTCGGCGTCGAATGGCTGCGCTATACGCCGCGCGCCGTCGCGCGCACCGTCGGCGGCATGTTCGGCAAGCAGCTCGAAGACGGCTTCTGAGACCGCGAGGGAATGGGATCATGAGCACGCAGATCGAGAAGCTGTCGGGCACCGACGCGAGCTGGCTGCACTGCGAGAGCGAGGGCGTGCCGCTGCACGTGGCGAGCTGCCCCATCTTCCAGCTTCCCGAAGGCGCCGATCCCGAGGCCTTCTTCCGGCAGGTGAAGGAGCTGGTGAGGCAGCGGGCCCCGGCGCTGAAGAACTACCGGATCCGGCGCGTCGACACGCCTTTCGGGCTGGACCATCCGGTGTGGCACGACGACGTCGCCAACATCGATTTCGACTATCACATCCGCCGCGTGCGCCTCGCCAGGCCCGGCACCGTGGAGCAGCTCGAGGCGGCGCTGTCGCGCATCGCCGCCGCGCCGATGGACATGAACCGCCCGCTCTGGGAGTACCACCTGATCGACGGGCTCGAGGGTCACCGGGTCTGCCTGGTCATCAAGATCCACCATGCGGTGATCGACGGCGAATCAGGCGTGATGCAGCTCGACCTGATCATGGACAAGACGCCCGAGCCGCGCCAGGTCGCCCGCCCCGAGGGACTGCCCGAGGGCACCCGGCCGCCGCATATGTGGGAGCTGCTGAGCGACGCGTTCCTGCGCTTCATGCAGCAGCCGCTGACCATGCTGGAGGCGCTGCCGCGCATGGCCGAGGCCGCCGGCAACTATTCGACCGTCATCATGGACCGCCTGACCCAGGGGGAAGACCTGGGCGGCCGCATCGCGCCGCCGACCGGGTTCAACCGCGCCATCTCGCGCGGCCGGCGCTACGTCATGGCCTCGGTCGCGCTCGAGGACGCCAAGGCGATCAAGAACGCGCTGAAGGTGACGCTGAACGACGTGGTCATGGGCGCGTGCGCGGGCGCGCTGCGCCGCTACCTGCAACGGACCGGCGGCCAGCTCGGCGACGAGCTGCTGGCGATGGTCCCGGTCTCGCTGCGCCGGGGCGACGCGGCGACCGACCAGATGGGCACGCTGGTGACCGGCATGGTCTGCGGCCTGGCCACCGACATCGAGGACCCGGTCGACCGGCTGCGCGCCATCAACAAGCGCAGCCGCGCCGCCAAGACCGAGGTCGAGGCGACCAAGGGCGCCATGATCCAGGACTACAACATCGCCGGCGCGCCGCTGGCGCTGCGGGTGGCGTCCCAGCTCTATGGCGGCCTGCGGCTGGCGGACCTGCACCGGCCCATGTTCAACGTGACCATCTCCAACGTCGCCGGCCCGCGCAGCCCGCTCTACCTGAACGGCGCGCGGATGCTGCACTATCACCCGCTGTCGCTGGTGACCCACGGGCTGGGCCTCAACATCACCGTGCAGAGCTATTGCGGCACCCTGGATTTCGGGCTGATCTCGTGCTCGACGCTGCTGCCGGACCTGGCCGTGCTGCGCGACGACCTGCTGACCAGCTTCGAGGAGCTGCGCCTGGCCGTGCTGGGGGCGGGCGATATGACGCGGCCCGAGGCCACCGTGCCCGACCTGTCGCGCCGGCGCGCCGGAAACAGCGCCCCGGCCCATGCCAAGTCGCGCCGCCTGACCGCGCCGCGCCGCGCCCGCTGACGGGGATCGCCCATGATCCGGTCAGCTCATCCTTCCCTGCGCGTCGGCGGCGACATGGTCCTCGCCGCCTGGGAATACGCGGCCCAGCTCCTCTACGGGCCGCTGGCGCTGGCCGTGGCCCAGCGCGCGCCCGGGCCGCGCGCGGTCATCACCATCCCAGGCTACACCGGCAGCGACGAGGCGGTGGCGCCGCTGAACGATACCCTGTCCGCGGTGGGCTATACCGCCGAATCGTGGGGGCTGGGCTTCAACCGGGGCGTGCCCGGCCGGCGGCAGTTCGAGCAGCAGACCGACCAGATCGCCCGCCGCGCCATGCGGCTCGCCGACAGGACCGGCGACCGGGTCTCGCTGGTGGGCCATTCGCTGGGCGGCATGTTCGCCCGCGAGATCGCCAGGCGTTTCCCGGCGCTCGTCGACCGGGTCGTCACGCTGGGAAGCCCGGCGCATGTGGAGCGCGCGGGTGCCGATGGCACCGGACAGGTCGACGCGTGGCCGCTGGGCCGGCGCGACCGCGACCACCTGTTCAGCGACCGGCCGCCGCCGGGCATGCCGCTGGTCTCGATCTACAGCCGGCTCGACACCATCGCCCCGATCCGCAGCGCCCGGATTCCGGTCGACCTCCTGAGCGATCCGGAGGGCGCGCCGCGCGAGAACATCGAGATCCTGTGCTCGCATCTGGGCATGGCCGTGAACCCTCTCGTCCAGCTCGTGGTCGCCGACAGGCTCGCGCAGCCGTCCGGCGACTGGACCCCTTTCGACGCCGCGCGCTATTTCCCGCTGCCCGTCCGCATGGCGCACGCCGTGTTCTATCCGCCGGTGAACGACCAGCCCTCATGAAACAGGAACCGATCATGACCGCTGCCCTGGGCCAAGCCCCCTCGAACGGGAGCACTGCCATTTCCGACTTCGACCTGAACGAATACGTGCCCTTCCTGATCAACCGGAGCGCGACGCGGACCGCCGCCGCCTTCGGCGCCATGCTGAAGCCCTATGGCCTGAACATCACCACGTGGCGGCTGCTCGCCTCGCTGAACCATCGCTCGCACCAGCGAATCGGCGAGCTGGCCGACTTCACCGGCATCGAATTGTGGACCGTATCGAGAGTGGTCTCGCGCCTGGAGCAGGACGGCATGGTCGAGCGCGCCCGGGGCGACGACGACGCGCGCGGCGTCATCGTGTCGCTGACGCCCGCGGGACGGACGCTCGCGGAAACCCTGATACCGGAAGCCGAACGCTATGAAGGGCTTGTTCTTGAAGGGTTTAGCGAGGAGGATACGAAACTCCTGCGCGTCCTTCTCGACCGGCTGTTCGCCAACATGCAGCGGTGACCGCGGGAAGGGAAACCGAATCGTAACAGCGACTTGTCCGGCAACCTTGACTTTCAATGTTTGCGGATATCGCCCGTTACGGGTACGATTTCATCCGAAAGATACCGCAAGGTATCCTTTGGGCGACACCGATTGACAGACAGAACGTTACCGTAGACGGACGGTTTCCATCCTCAAGTTAGGGCCAACTTGGAAGGAACCTTGGCCAACACGATTGACCATAAGTGGGCAAAGCTGGGCGCCACACTGTTCGATGACCTCTCGGAAGGCGTGTTCGTCTTCGACGAGTGTTTGGACGTGGTCGCCAGCAATCCGGCCCTGCGACGGCTGCTGCAGCTTCCCGCCTCCATGCTCGGCGCGCCGCTGAAGGTGCGCGACCTGCTGGTGCATTGCGCGCGGCGCGGCGATTTCGGCCCCGGCGACGCGGGCACGCTGGCCGGCGCGGCGCTGGAGCACCTGATCGAGGCGCACACCACCTTCCTGGCCTGGCCCGTCGACGGCCCCTCGGCCCTGCGCTTCCGCAGCCGGATCGCCGACGACGGCGTCGTCATCGTCTTCGTGTCCCAGGAGGACGTGACCGCGCGCCAGCGCACGAGCGCCTTCGGGATGGAGGCGCGTCAGCTCGAAGCCATCATCCTCAGCCAGATCCGCGAGGGCTTCGTCGTCACCAACGTCGAGGGCATCGTCGTCGACTGCAATCCGGCGGCCTGCGAGATCCTGGGCGTGCCGGAGCAGGAGCTGCTGGGCCGCTCCACCTTCTCGTTCCTTCCGGCCGGCGACGGCAGCCAGTCGGTGCGGACGGCGATCCAGTCCACGCTGGACGAGGCGCGCACCTGGTCCGACGAAACCGAGATCGTGCGCCCGGACGGCACCCGCCGGACGATCGAATCCTCGATCACGCCCATGCGCGGCCCGGACGGCACCATCATCGGCCGCATCGGCGTGATGCGCGACGTCACCGCCCGCCGGGACGCCGAACGCGGCGTGCGCGAGGCCGAGACCAAGTTCCGCAACCTGGTGGACGGCTCGCTCCAGGGCGTGATGATCCACCGCGACACGCGCATCGTCTATGTCAACCAGTCCGCCGCCCGCATCTACGGCACCACGCCCGAGAGGATGATCGGCCGGAGCGTGATGGACTACTGCTCGCCCGAGGACATGCGCCGCGGCGAGGAGAGCACCCGCAAGCCCATCTCGCCCGCCTGGAAGCTGCGCGGCCGCCGCGAGGACGGCAGCGCCGTCTGGGTCGAGGTGAACGCCCGCGCCGTCGACTGGGAAGGCGAGCCCGCGCGCCAGGTCACCATCGTCGACGTCACCGAGAAGCAGCGCGCCGAGGAGGCGCTGCTGCACGCCCAGAAGCTGGAATCGCTGGGCCAGCTCACCGGTGGCATCGCCCACGACTTCAACAACCTGCTGGGCGTCATCTCGGGCAACCTGGAGCTGCTGCGCGAGCAGATGGACCCGCGCGGCGAGCACGCCAGCTATATCGAGGCCAGCCTGCGGTCGGTCCGGCGCGGCGCCGAGCTGTCCAAGCGCCTGCTGGCCTTCGCCCGCAAGCAGCCGCTGAAGCCCGAGCTGACCAGCCTGAACGACCTGGTGGCCTCCATGACCACCATCCTCCAGCGCACCCTGGGCGAGACCATCAACGTCGAGCCTCGCCTGACGGCCGAGCCGTGGGCGGTGGTGATCGATCCGGGCCAGATGGAGAACGTGCTCCTCAACCTGGCGCTCAATGCGCGCGACGCCATGCCGCAGGGCGGACGCCTGCTGCTGGAGACGGCGAACCTGTCGCTGGACACCGACGTGGTGAAGAACCCGACGGTGATCCCGGCGGGCGACTATCTCAAGCTGACCGTGCGCGACACCGGCATCGGCATGACGCCGGAGGTGCTGGCCAAGGCGTTCGAGCCCTTCTTCACCACCAAGGACGTGGGCGTGGGCAGCGGCCTCGGCCTCGCCATGATCTACGGCTTCGTGCAGCAGTCGGCGGGCCACATCCACATCGACAGCACGCCCGGCGCGGGCACCACCATCCACATGTACCTGCCCCGCGCCGCGCAGGAGCTGCCGTCGCGCCATCGCGGCCGGGCGAGCGCCACGACGCCGTCCGGCAACAACGAGGTGGTGCTGGTGGTGGAGGACGACGCCGACCTGCGCGATCTGGCGGTGCTGCTGCTCAACCGCATGGGCTATCGCACCCACGAGGCGGCCGACGGCCAGATGGCCATCGCCATGCTGGAGAGGCTGCCGCATATCGACCTGCTGTTCACCGATCTGGTGCTGCCGCAGGGCGTCAGCGGCGTGGAGATCGCCAAGGCGGCCCGCGAGCGCTTCCCCGGCCTGAAGGTGCTGTTCACCTCGGGCTATGGCGAAAGCGCGCCGTTCCAGGACATGCTGCCCGACGCCAGCGTCGAGATGATCAGCAAACCCTATCGCCGCGACGTCCTCGCCAAGCGGCTTCAGGAAGTGCTGGCCGGCTAGGGATCAGGCGAAGCGCAGGGCATGGCCGGCACGGCCGACGGCGCCCGCGCCCCGAACCGGGTTGCGCCGCGCGCGGCGCTCGCGCAGGATGTCCTTGAGTTCGCGGAACGTGTGGGCGCCGCCGATCGTCAGGAAGACGGCCATGACGGCAAGCAGCGCCCAGCAGGACAGGTGGATCAGTTCGGCAGACATTGGACCATACCTCTTTGTTCCTGTTTTGTTCCAATCTAGCGTTCAATCCGCGCCCGCGCAAGCCTTTCCCGCGCGCCCTGCTCGCGGCGGCCTGTTCCGCCCTCGTGCTGGCCGGCGCGGCGCAGGCCTCGGCGCCGCTGCGCCAGGCCTCCGTCAACGGCTTCTGGCAGCCGCCGTCGGGCGGGCGGATCGAGATCGCGCCCTGCGGCGATGCGCTGTGCGGCCACATCCGCGACGATGGCATCGACGGCGGCCAGCCGGCGCATACGGGGCACCTGCTGCTCAAACGGCTTCGCTACGAGGGCGGGCTGACCTGGGCCGACGGCCTGATCCACAACCCCAGGGATCGCCGCACATACCGCGCCAAACTGCGCCTGCTGAGCGGAAACCAGTTGAAACTCACCGGCTGCGCATGGATTTTCTGCGGATCACAGGTCTGGACCCGCATAGAATAGCCTCATGGTCACCATTCCCTTCGTTCGCGAGATCAGGTTCGAATACGGCGTCACCGAGGAGGTGGCCCCCGGCATCCGGCGCGTCATCGCGCCGAACCAGGGGCCGTTCACCTATACGGGCAGCGGCACCTACATCGTCGGCCGCGGCAACGTCGCCGTGATCGACCCCGGCCCGGCCTTCCCGATGCACATCGAGGCGATCCTCGCCGGGCTCGATCCGGGCGAGACGGTCAGCCACATCCTCGTCACCCACACCCACATGGACCACTCCCCCGGCGCCGCGCCGCTGAAGGAGGCGACGGGCGCCAGGACCTATGCCTACGGCCCGCATGGCGGCGACCGGGGCAAGGGCGATTCGGAGGAAGGCGGCGACTGGGACTTCATGCCCGACGTGCGCGTGGCCCACGGCGAGGTGATCGAGGGCGACGGCTGGTCGTTCGAGGGCGTGTTCACGCCCGGCCACACCTCCAACCACATGAGCTGGGCCTGGCGCGAGACGAGGACGCTGTTCACCGGCGATCACGTCATGGGCTGGTCCACCTCGGTGATCGCGCCGCCGGACGGCGACATGCGCGCCTACATGGACAGCCTGCGCCTGCTGCTGGACCGGGACGACGCGGTGTACTGGCCCACCCACGGTCCGGCCATCCGCGATCCCAAGCCGTTCGTCGCGGCCTTCATCGCCCACCGCGAGGAGCGCGAGGCGCAGATCATGGCCTGCCTGCAATCCGGCGTGAGCACGATCCCGGCCATGGTGAAGATCATGTACGCCAACGTGGCCGAGAGCCTGCATCCGGCCGCCGCCCGGTCGGTCCTCGCCCATCTGGAGCATATGGTCGACACCGGCCGCGCCGTCTCCTCGACCACGCCGCCCGGCCCCGATTCCCTCTATACAGCGGTCAAAGTGTAATGCCCTTCCTGCCCAATTCCCTCGAGGCGCGCGACATCGACAGCCTCGTCCATCCCTACACCAACCTGGCGAAGCACGCCGAGCAAGGCCCGCTGGTCATCGACCGGGGCGAGGGCATCCACGTCTGGGACACGGACGGCAACCGCTACATCGAGGGCGTCGCCGGCCTGTGGTGCGCCTCGCTGGGCTATAGCGAGACGGAGCTGGTGAAAGCCGCCACCGCCCAGATGGAGAAGCTGGCCTTCAGCCACCTGTTCCAGAGCCGCAGCCACGGCCCGGTGATCGAGCTGGCCGAGAAGCTGAAGGCGCTGGCGCCGTGCGAGACCGCGCGCGTGTTCTTCGTCGGCGACGGATCGAGCGCCAACGACACCGCCGTCAAGCTGATCTGGTACTACAACAACGCCATCGGCCGGCCCGAGAAGAAGAAGATCATCGGCCGCATGAAGGCCTATCACGGCGTCACCGTCGCCTCGGCCAGCATCACCGGCCTGACCCACAACCACCTGGACTGGGACCTGCCGCTGAAGGGCTTCCTGCACACGGACTGCCCGCACTATTACCGCGAGGGCCGCGACGGCGAGAGCGAGGACGCCTTCGTCGACCGGATCATCGGCAACCTGGAGCGCCTCATCAACAAGGTGGGGCCGGAGACGGTCGCCGCCTTCTTCGCCGAGCCGATCCAGGGCGCCGGCGGCCTGATCGTGCCGCCGAAAAGCTACTTCCCCAGGCTTCAGGCGGTGCTGAAGAAGTACGACATCCTGCTGGTCGCCGACGAGGTCATCACCGGCTTCCTGCGCACCGGCAATTACTGGGGCAGCCAGACCGTGGGCATGGCGCCCGACATGGTGACCTGCGCCAAGGCGCTGTCCGCGGCCTACCTGCCCATCGGCGCGGTGACCATCCCCACCTTCATGCACGACGCCATGGTGAAGAATTCGGCGAAGATCGGCACCTTCGGCCACGGCAACACCTATTCGGGCCATCCGGTCTGCGCCGCCGTCGCGCTGCGCACCCTCCAGCTCTACGAGGAGCGCGACATCCTCGGCCACGTCCGCTCGCTGATCCCGCGCTTCCAGCAGCGCCTCGCCGCCTTGGCCGACCATCCGCTGGTCGGCGAGGCGCGCCTCGGCGCCGGGCTGATGGGCGGCGTCGAGCTGGTCGCCGACAAGGCGACGCGGAAGCCGTTCGATCCCCAGGCGACCGTGGGCATGAAGGGTCTGCTCGCCTGCCAGAAGGAAGGCCTGATGGTCCGCGCCGTGGGCGACGTGGTCATCCTGTGCCCGCCGCTGATCATCACCGAACCGCAGATCGACGAGATGTTCGACCGCCTGAAGAAAGCGCTGGACGGGCTGGAGGTCTAGGAGCCTGTCTGAATAATTGGCTCGACGGCTGGTGTGAAGCTTGATTCACT
>CAZVVC010000019.1:0-2413 GCA_964630425.1 uncultured Bifidobacterium sp.
GGCGGGTGGAGGCGTAGATGGCCCCCGCCCCTTCGGCGGCGGTCAGCAGGGTCTTGCGCATGATGGGGCCCTCGGCGGTTGGCGGACGCATGGCAGGATAGGGGATGGGGCGGACGAGGTGAAGCGCGGCGACGGCCCTCAGAGCGTCATCTTGCGCCAGGCGTCGTCGGCATACATCTCCAGCGGCTGGTACTTCGCCTTGTAGGCCATCTTCTCCGAGCCGGCGATCCAGTAGCCCAGATAGACATAGGGCAGGCCGAGACGCCGGGCCCATTCGATGTGCGACAGGATCATGAAGGTGCCCAGGCTCCGGTCGGTCGCCTCCGGATCGTAGAAGCTGTAGATCATCGAGACGCCGTCATCGAGCACGTCGCTGAGGCAGGTGGCGAGCAGCGGCTCGCGGATCTCGTCCGGCTCCAGCGCGCGGCGGCGGTATTCCACCAGATAGGTGCTGACCGGTGTCTCCTCGACCATGGTGGCATAGTCGATGGCCGTCATGCCCGCCATGCCGCCGTTGGAATGGCGGGCGTTGAGATAGGTGGTGAGCAGCTCGAACTGCTCCAGCGTGGCGTGCGCCGGCACCGGCGTCTGCATCAGGTCGCCATTCCGGCGCAGGATGCGGCGCATGGTCCGGTTCGGCTCGAACTCCCGGACCGGGATGCGGACCGAAATGCAGGCGTGGCAACCGTCGCAGGCCGGCTTGTAGGCGACCTTCTGCGAGCGCCTGAAGCCCACCTTGGACAGCGAGTCGTTCAACTCCTGCGCGTGCGGTTCCTTCAGCTCGGTGAATATCTTCTGCTCCAGCCGCCCCGGCAGATACGGGCACGCGGAAGGGACCGTCAGGTAGAAGCGTGGAAAGCGGATGAACTGATCGGTCACGTCGCGGCTTCGTTACAGAAAGATGTATCCAGCATGGCACGAACCCGAGGAAGGTCAATGGGAGTCGTGCGGTTTCAGATAATATTGATAATCATTCTTGCGGGATGGACGGAGGACGCGGCGTTCCCGGGCGACCCTTGACGGGAGGAGGAGCGCGGCCTTACCGCGTCAGCTTCTCGGCCACTTCCTCGGCGAAATAGGTGAGGATGCCGTCGGCGCCCGCGCGCTTGAAGGCCAGCAGGCTTTCCACGATCACCCGGTCGCGGTCGAGCCAGCCGTTCTGGATCGCACCGGCGATCATGGCGTATTCGCCCGACACCTGATAGGCGAAGGTGGGAACGCCGAACTCCCGTTTCACCCGGTGCACGATGTCCAGATAGGGCATGCCGGGCTTCACCATGACCATGTCGGCGCCCTCGGCGATGTCCAGCGCCACCTCGCGCATGGCCTCGTCGCCGTTGGCCGGGTCCATCTGGTAGGTCTTCTTCGACGCCTTGCCCAGCGACGACGACGAGCCGATGGCGTCGCGGAACGGGCCGTAGAAGGCCGAGGCGTATTTGGCCGCATAGGCCATGATCTGCACGTTCTGGAAGCCGGCCGCGTCCAGCGCCTTGCGGATGGCGCCGACGCGTCCGTCCATCATGTCGCTGGGCGCGATGATGTCGCAGCCGGCGCGGGCCTGGACCAGCGCCTGCTGCACCAGCACCTCGACGCTGGCGTCGTTGGCGATCTCGTCGTTCACCAGCAGCCCGTCGTGGCCGTGGTCGGTATAGGGGTCGAGCGCCACGTCGCACAGGATGCCGATGTCGGGCACCTGCGACCTGATGGCGCGCACGGTCCGGCACACCAGGTTCTCCGGATTGATGCCCTCGCGTCCGTCGGCGGTCTTCAGTCCGCTCGGCGTCTGCGGGAACAGCGCGATCACAGGGATGCCCAGATTGGCCGCCTTGGCCGCGGCGTCCACCGCCATGTCCACGCTCAACCGATTGACGCCCGGCATGGACGCAACCGGGTCGCGCAGCCCGTCGCCGTCCTGCACGAACAGCGGCCAGATCAGATCGTCGACCGTCAGCGCGTTCTCGGCCACCAGCCGGCGCGACCACTCGGTCTTCCGGTTGCGGCGCATGCGGATGGTGGGAAAGCTGGGAGAAGCGGTTCGGCCGGTCATCAATGTCCGTCAGGTGCGGCCCATGAGCAGGGCCTGGTTCTGTTTGAGGAGTTGGGTGAGAAAGTCGCACACCGCTTCCACGCGCGCAACATGGCGCAGGTCCTCATGCACCACCAACCAGAATTCGCGCTTGATCTCGACCTCGCTGCGCAGCACGCGGACGAAGTTCGGATCGGGCTCGGCGGCGAAGCAGTGCAGGAAGGCGAGGCCCATCCCCGAAAGCGCGGCGTTGAAATGCGCCACCACGCTGGTGGATTCGAAGACGATGTTCGGCTCCTTGATGACGTCGTCGAGGAAGCGGAGCTGGGGCAGGGTGACCAGATCGTCGATGTACCAGATGAGATCGTGCTGGCTCAGGTCGCCCTT
>CAZVVC010000019.1:2423-22532 GCA_964630425.1 uncultured Bifidobacterium sp.
GCGTAAAGGCCCAGCGCATAGTCGGCCAGCTTCCAGGCGATCAGCCGGCCCGACTGCGGCCGCGACAGCGTGATGGCCAGGTCCGCCTCGCGCCGCGACAGGTCGAGCAGCGGCGTGCTGGCCACCATCTCGACGACGATGCCGGGGTGCCGTTCGCGGAACTTGTGCATCTGCTTGGAGAGGAATTCGATCGCCAGCCCCTCGGTCGCGGCCATGCGCACCGTGCCGGTCAGCGTTGCATCCTCGCCGGACACGTCCTCGTACAGCTTGATCGACTGCGCCTCGATCCGCTCGGCGTGGGCGAGCAGCGCCGCGCCCGCCCTGGTCGCCACATAGCCGCGCGGAGTCCTGTCGAACAGTCTGGTATTCAAGGTGTTTTCCAGCGCGGCGACCCGCCGTGCGACCGTGGTATGATCCACCTGCAACGCCCGCGCGGCAGCCGCGAGCCGGCCGCGTCTTGACAGTTCGAGCGCGTAACGCAAATCATCCCAATTGAACATGCGCAGACCCGTTTTCTGTGGATTTTTGCAGGGGTTCGGCGAGCAATTTCGCATAGCCCGGCAAATATGTCTTGTGTAGAGTCTGTGGCGTAATTTCGGGTGGCGTGCACCCATGACCCAGTGGCAGGTTTTTTGGAGAGCGCTTGCCGCTTAAACGGGAGAACTCAGTTGGCTACACAGATGTCGCAGTTGGTTTCCGATACCGAGCTGACGCCGGCCCAGGAAATCGCCGCCCTCGTCGAGCGCTCGCGCAAGGCGCAGGCCCAGATCGAGAACTACACCCAGGAGCAGGTCGACGCGCTGATCCGCGCCATGGTCTGGGCCGTCGCGAAACCCGGCGTCGCCGAGAAGATCGCGCAGTTCACCGTGGACGAGACCCAGCTCGGCAACTACGACGGCAAGTTCCTCAAGATCTTCCGCAAGACCCGCGCCACCCTGATGGACATCATCGACGACAAGTCGGTGGGCATCCTGGAGGAGGATAAAGAGCGCAATATCGTGAAGATCGCCAAGCCGGTCGGCGTCATCGGCGCCCTGGCGCCGTCGACCAATCCGGAAGCGACCCCGGTCATCAAGTCGATCCATGCCGTGAAGGGCCGCAACTCGATCATCATCGCGCCGCACCCGCGCGCCAAGCTGACCAACAAGATGATCTGCGACCTGATGCGCGAGGCGATCGTCGCCATGGGCGCACCGGCCGACCTGGTGATCGGCATCGACACCCCGTCGCTGGAGAAGACCAACGAGCTGATGAAGCAGTGCGACCGCATCCTGGCCACCGGCGGCGGCGCCATGGTCACGGCGGCCTATTCGTCGGGCACGCCGGCGCTGGGCGTGGGTGTCGGCAACGCCGTCATCACCGTGGACGAGACCGCCGATCTCGACGACGCGGCCGAGAAGATCCGCATCTCCAAGACCCTCGACCTGGCGGCCTCGTGCTCGTCCGACAACTCGGTCGTGCTGGTCGACAAGATCTATGACGAGATGCTGGGCAAGCTGCAGGCGAAGGGCGGCTATCTGGTCAATGCCGAGGAAAAGGACAAGCTGCAGCACACCATCTGGCACGACGGCCACCTGAACACGGCCATCGTCGCCCAGCCGGCCGAGAAGATCGCCGGCATGGCCGGCATCGACCTGCCGGAAGGCAAGACCTTCTTCATCGTCCCGGAAACCGGCTACGGCCCGGAGCATCCGTTCTCGGGCGAGAAGCTGTCGGTGGTCATGGCGCTGTACCGCGTGAAGGACATCGACGAGGCCATCCTGAAGACTAACCAGATCCAGTCCTATCAGGGCCAGGGCCACTCCTGCGGCATCTATTCGCAGAGCGACGAGAACATCATGAAGCTGGCCAACGCGACCAAGACCTCGCGCGTCATGGTCAACCAGCCGCAGGCCGCCTCGAACTCGGGCAACCTGTGGAACGGCATGCGCCAGACCTTCTCGCTGGGCTGCGGCTCGTGGGGCGGCAACGGCACGAACAACAACATCTCGTGGCGTGACCTGATCAACGAGACCTGGGTGTCGAAGCCGCTGGCCAAGACCAAGGAAGTCCCGTCGGACGAGGTGCTGTTCGGCAAGGACATCATCGAGAAGTTCGCAAAGGCCAACTGAGCCTTTTGGCGCCGCTTCGGCGGCGCCTCGCGGTGATCGACGCCCCGGCCGTCCCCGCGGACGCCGGGGCGTTGCGTTTCGGGCTCAGCCCGCGGGCGGCGCGATGAGCCACTGGGCCTCGAAGGACAGCCGGGCCAGAAAGAGCCGCTGTCCCTTCGCATCGCGCACCGTGACGATGAATTCGCGCCTGTCGCCGTCCGGTAGCACTTCCCGCGCGATGCCGGGCAGCACGGCGATCGCCCGGTTGCGCGCTTCGCGCGGCCCCTCCAGCTCGAGGCCTTCGTCGTCCTCGGTGGAGATGTCGCCGTCGTCGATGTCGAAGAAGTAGCGGGGCATTATTCTCTCCAGATCGCAACGGCTTAAATGAAGCGGGATCGATCAGGTTCCTGGATTCGCCGGCCCCCGGAACGGAACGGGCCGAAGAGTACCGGCACATTCGGCCCGCATGGCATCCGGCATCGCGACGCGGGGATTCCTCGGCGCCATTTGTCCCGCCCGGTGCTTTCGAGGCTTTGTGCCGCTGAACGCATGCGCTATGAATCGCGGCGCAAACCGGGCGGGTTCCCGGCCGGTTGCGCGGATTTTGCGGAGGAGTGAATGGATTTCGAACTGAACGAGGACCAGCGCCTGTTCCAGGATACGGCGCGCGCCTTCGCCAAGGATGTGATGGAGCCCAAGGCGGCTCACTGGGACGAGGAGTCCCATTTCCCGCTCGAGGAGTTGCGCCTGGCGGCCGAGCTCGGCTTCGCCGGCATCTATGTGGGCGACGACGTGGGCGGCGTCGGTCTTGGCCGTCTCGAATCCACGATCATCTTCGAGGAACTGTCCGCGGCGTGCCCGTCGACGGCGGCGTTCATCTCCATCCACAACATGGCCTCGTGGATGATCGACAATTGGGGCACCGACGAGCAGCGCCGGAAATGGCTGCCGCGCCTGACCACCATGGAGCTGATCGCCTCCTATTGCCTGACCGAGCCGGGCGCCGGCTCGGACGCGTCCAGCCTGCGCACCCGCGCGGTGCGCGACGGCGACCACTATGTGCTGAACGGCTCGAAGGCGTTCATCTCGGGTGGCGGCCGCTCGGACATCTATGTGGTGATGGTCCGCACCGGCGAGGACGGCCCCAAGGGCATCTCGTGCGTCGTGGTCGAGAACGGCACGCCCGGCCTGTCCTTCGGCGCCCAGGAAAAGAAGATGGGCTGGAAGTCCCAGCCGACCTCGGCGGTGATCTTCGAGGATTGCCGTATTCCCGTCGCCAACCGCATCGGCGCGGAAGGCGAGGGCTTCAAGATCGCCATGATGGGCCTCGACGGCGGGCGCCTCAACATCGCCGCCTGCTCGCTGGGCGGCGCGCGCTCGTGCCTGGAACGGGCGGTCGCCTACACCAAGGAGCGCCGCCAGTTCGGCCAGGCCATCGCCGACTTCCAGGCGACCCAGTTCAAGCTGGCCGACATGGCGACCGACCTGGAGGCCGCGCGCCTCATGGTGCGCTCGGCCGCCGTCGCCGTGAACGAGAAGCTGCCCGGCGCCACCACCAAGGCGGCGATGGCCAAGCGCTTCGCCACCGACGTGTGCTTCGACATCGTCAACCACGCGCTCCAGCTTCACGGCGGCTACGGCTATATCAAGGAGTACCCGATCGAGCGCTTCCTGCGCGACCTGCGGGTGCACCAGATCCTCGAGGGCACCAACGAGATCATGCGGGTGATCATCTCCCGCCAGGTGCTCAAGGACGGCTGATCCAGTTTCCAGAGAAGGGGAAGACATGAGCGAGGAACCCGAGGTTCTGTTCGAGAAGAGGGGTGGGCTCGGCGTCATCACCCTTAACCGTCCCAGGGCGCTCAACGCGCTGAACCAGCCGATGGTGCTGGAAATCCATCCGAAGATGATCGAGTGGGCGGACGATCCCGAGGTGCAGGCGGTGCTGATCGTTGGCGCCGGCGAGAAGGCGTTCTGCGCCGGCGGCGACATCCTGTGGCTGCGCAACAACGGGCTGGAGGACCGGCCGAAGGCGCTCGGCTTCTATTGGGACGAATACCGGCTGAACCGCTACATCAAGAACTATCCCAAGCCCTACATCGCCTTCATGGACGGCATCACCATGGGCGGCGGCTGCGGCCTGTCGGTGCACGGCGACTTCCGCGTCGCCACCGAGCGGACCATGTACGCCATGCCGGAGACCGGCATCGGCCTGTTCCCGGATGTGGGCGGCAGCTATTTCATGCCGCGCTGCCCGGGTGAGACCGGCATGTATTCGGCGCTGACCGGCGACCGGCTGAAGGCCGCCGACAGCCTGCATCTGGGCATCGCCACCAGCTACACGCCGTCCGAGAAGCTGCCCGCGCTGCGGAAGGCGCTCGAGAGCGGCGACCTCAGGGACAAGGCGACCATCGAGGGCATCTTGAAGGACTTCCACGAGGACCCCGGCACGTCGAACATCAAGCTGCTGGAAGGCCAGATCGACGTGGTGTTCCGCGAGGACTCGGTCGAGCAGATCATCGAGACGCTCAGGCTGAACGGCTCGGAATGGGCGCTCAAGACCCTCGATACGCTCGGCAGGAAATCGCCCACCAGCCTGAAGCTGACATTCCAGCAAATGCGCCGGGGCGCCCAGTCGAATTTCGATGACTGCATGCGGATGGAATACCGTATGGTCACCCGGACCATGGACGGGCACGACTTCTACGAAGGCGTGCGCGCCGTGATCGTCGACAAGGACAACGCGCCGAAATGGCGGCCGGATACGCTGGCCCATGTTTCGGACGCGGAGATCGACGCCTATTTCGAGCCCCTCGGCAAGAGCGACCTCCATTTCGATGGCGCTCCGGGCGGGCGGACATAGGATCAAATCACGGCGGATTTCTCCCGGCAGAGGAGGGCCGCCGCAGACGCTTATCGAGGGAAGACGTCCCTCAAACGGGAGAGATACATGGCGAAGATCGGATTCATCGGCCTCGGCAACATGGGCGGCCACATGGCCAACAACCTGCTGAAGGCCGGCCATAGCCTGAAGGCCTTCGACCTGTCGAAGGAAGCCGTCGACCGCGTGGTCGCCAACGGCGCGGTCGCCGTCGCCTCGGCCGCCGAGGCGGGCAAGGACGTGGACGTGGTGGTCAGCATGCTGCCCGCCGGCAAGCACGTGCGCAGCGTCTATGGCGACGCGGGCGGCGTGTTCGACAACGCCTCGCCGGGCACCCTGATCATCGACAGCTCGACCATCGACGTGCAATCGGCGCGCGACGTGATCGCCCAGGCGAAGTCCAGGGGCATCGAGATGGTCGACGCGCCGGTGTCCGGCGGCGTCGGCGGCGCCCAGGCCGGCACGCTGACCTTCATGGTCGGCGGCTCGCAGGAAGGCTTCGACCGCGCCAAGCCGTTCCTCGACCTGATGGGCAAGAAGATCTTCTACGCCGGCGGCCCGGGCAACGGCCAGGCGGCCAAGATCGCCAACAACATGCTGCTCGGCATCGGCATGATCGGCACCTCGGAGGCATTCAACCTGGCACTGGCGCTGGGCCTCGACGCCAAGACCTTCTTCGACATCTCCTCGGTGTCCTCGGGCCAGTGCTGGGCGATGACGTCCTATTGCCCCGCGCCGGGCCCGCTGCCGACCTCGCCCGCCAACAACGACTACAAGCCGGGCTTCGCCGTCGACATGATGCTGAAGGACCTGCGCCTCGCTAGGGAAGCCGCCGAAAGCATCGGCGCCAACACGCCGCTGGGCCACCAGTCGGAGGAGCTGTACGGCAAGCTGTCGGCCGACGGTCACGGCGGCATGGATTTCTCCGGCATCATCAAGATGCTGGCCGGCAAGCTGTAAGCCTTTCCCTTAGCCGTCATGCCGGCGAAGGCCGGCATCCAGACTGGACGGGTTTTGCGCGCTTCGCGCTGGGTCGTTCGTAAAGGTCTGGATCCCGCTCTCCAGCGGGATGGCGGCTTTGACTGTCCGCGGCGCCGATCTTCACCCGCTTGGGCTGAAGTGTTAGAACCAGCCGCATGATCCTTTCCTACGACCAGGCCATCGCGAAGCTCATCGACGCCGGCAGGCGGCTCGATGCGCGTGGCTGGGTGGCGGCGACGGGCGGCAATCTGTCGGCCCGGCTAGACGACGGCAGCGTGGCCATCACCGTTTCGGGACGCCACAAGGGCGAGCTTGTTCCCGGCGACATCATGCGTGTCGACATGGAGGGCAGGGCGCTCGACGGCAAGAAGCCGTCGGCCGAGACGCTGCTGCACACCGGCCTCTACCGCATCCGCCCCGACGTGAACGCCATCCTGCACAGCCATCCGCGCGCCAGCGTCCTCTACGGGCTGATGCATCCCGGCACAGCGGCGACCATGCAGGGCTACGAGTTCCTGAAGGCGTTTCCCGGCGTGACGACGCACGAAGCGGCGGTCACCGTGGCGATCCACGACAATACCCAGGACATGATGGCGCTCCAGCGCGGGATCGACGGCTGGTTCGCGGCGAATCCCGCGGCGCCGGCGGTCTATCTGGTGCGCGGTCACGGCCTGACGGTGGGCGCGGCGACGGTTGACGAGGCGCGCTACACCACGGAAGCTGTCGAGGAGCTGATGGCCTACGAACTGGAGCGTTCACGATGGGCACGCTGACGGTCTACGACGACGCCGATCCCGCCACGCCGCTGTTCCGTTCGGACGACAACGCCGCCATCGCCGGCAAGCTGAAGCAGGCGGGCATCCGCTTCGAGCAGTGGTCGGCCCTGCGCGGGATTCCGCCCGGCGCCGACGACGCGGCGGTGCTGGCGGTCTACCGGCCCGACATCGACCGGCTGGTCGCGGAGGAAGGCTACAAATCCTGGGACGTCGTGCGCGTCCTGCCCGACAACGAGAACCGCGCCGCCATGCGCGGCAAGTTCCTCGACGAGCACACCCATGCCGAGGACGAGGTGCGCTTCTTCGCCGAGGGCTCGGGGATGTTCTACCTGCACGTCGCCGGCAAGGTGTACATGGTGCTGTGCGAGGCGGGCGACTTCATCAGCGTCCCGGCCGGCACGGCCCACTGGTTCGACATGGGGCCGCGCCCGCGCTTCACGGCGCTGCGGCTGTTCATGTCGCCCGACGGATGGGCGGCGCGCTTCACCGGCTCGGACTACAGCGCCGCCTTCCCGCGATACGAGACGGCCGCCGCGGAATGACCGCGATCCGGGCGATCATCACCGACATCGAGGGCACGACCACGTCGGATTCCTTCGTGCACGACGTGCTGTTCCCCTATGCGCGCCGGCACCTCGCCGACCATGTCAGGGCGCACGGGGCCGAACTGGCCGGGCTGCTCGATGAAGTCCGCGCCGTCGAGGGCACGCCGTCGATGGACGTGGCGACCTGCATCGACACGCTGCTGCGCTGGATGGACGAGGACCGCAAGATCACGCCGCTGAAGGCGTTGCAGGGGATGATCTGGAAGAACGGGTACGAGGCAGGCGACTTCCTCGCGCATCTGTTCGCCGACACGGCGCCCGCGCTGCGCCGCTGGAAGGCGATGGGGCTGGCGCTCCATGTCTACTCCTCCGGTTCCGTGGAGGCGCAGCGCCTGCTGTTCGCCCACACGGAGGAGGGGGATCTGACGCCGCTGTTCTCCGGCTGGTTCGACACGAGGACGGGGCCGAAGAAGGAGGCCGCCTCCTATGCCCGCATCGCCCGCGAGATCGGGCTGGCGCCGGAGCAGGTGCTGTTCCTGTCGGACAATCCGGCCGAGCTGGCGGCGGCGCGCGAGGCGGGGCTTGCGGTCATCGGCCTCGCCCGGCCGGGCAACATCTTCGACCTGAGCGCCTGGCCCTCGGCGCGGTCCTTCGACGACGTCGATCCCGTCCTGGCCCATGCCGGCGCGGACTGACCCATTGCGTCG
The DNA here is from genome assembly GCA_964630425.1 of uncultured Bifidobacterium sp. Taxonomy (GTDB): domain Bacteria; phylum Pseudomonadota; class Alphaproteobacteria; order SMXS01; family SMXS01; genus RI-34. Next base: position 10,404 of record CAZVVC010000019.1, read on the forward strand.
TTTTTTAGACGGTAACGCGGCGGCTCCTATATCCTGTCTGTGGATCGTCTCCAGGGTTTCCGCGGTGCGTTTGTCGATAGTCGTCTTGTTCGTCTTTCTGGGCGCCGTCCAGCAGGCCTATGCCGCCGAGCCGCGTTGCTTCGGCGCGGGGAAGGGATGGTGCGCCTGGCCGCTGGACGAGGACCGCTTCGAGGAGGGATGGCGCGTCGCCTACCGCGCGGAATCCGCGAAGACCGAGATCGAGGCCATCATCGATTCACCCGGCAACAGGCCGCAGCTCGGCATCCGCCTGCTGTCGGCCGACGAGCCGCAGCCGGCGCAGGTGATCATCTCGCTGCGCGCCGACGGCAACCGGCCCGACCAATGGCTCCAGTTCGTCGGCCGGAACCGTCGTTCCGAAGACGGAGCCATGCGTTTGGCGCTGGGCCGACGCGCACTCGAAGCGGTGCTCCAGGCACCCGAATCCGCGACGCTCTACGTGTTCGTCGAATGCCAAACGCAAGGTAAACCCCGCAAGAACAGCTACAAGATACCGCTGACGGGTCTCACCGAGGCGCTGCGCTACGCCCGATTGGGGCGATAAGAAGTTTTCCCTGCGGCTCATTAGGCCTAGATTGATTTCCATCAGGGACTTGGCGGAAAGGGCTGCTTTAGGCTAAGCATCCGTCACGCTAAGAAGGCTCAGGAGCCGACATGGACTATGAGGCCAGATTCCGGCAGGCCATCGATTCTTTGAGAACCGAAGGCCGCTATCGCGTTTTCATGGATATCGCGCGCGAGCGCGGCAACTTCCCGCGCGCTCGGCATTTCGATGCGACCGGTGAACGCGACATCGTCGTCTGGTGCTCCAACGACTATCTCGGCATGGGCCAGCATCCCGACGTGATCGCCACCATGGAGAAGGCGCTGCATGAATGCGGCGCCGGCGCGGGCGGCACCCGCAACATCAGCGGCACCAACCACTATCACGTGCTGCTCGAGGAGGAACTGGCCGACCTTCACGGCAAGGAAGCCGCCCTGCTGTTCACCTCGGGCTACATCTCGAACGAGGCGACGCTCAGCACCATCGGCCGCATCCTGCCGGGCTGCATCCTGTTCTCGGACGAGCTGAACCACGCCTCGATGATCGAGGGCATGCGCCATTCGGGCCAGGTCAAGCGCGTGTTCCGCCACAACGACGTGGGTCATCTGGAAAGCCTGCTGAAGCAGGCCGATCCGGACGTGCCCAAGGTCATCGCCTTCGAGTCCGTCTATTCCATGGACGGCGACATCTCGCCGATCCACGCCATCTGCGACCTGGCCGACAAGTACAACGCCATCACCTATCTGGACGAGGTGCACGCGGTCGGCCTCTATGGCGAGCGCGGCGGCGGCGTGGCCGAGCGCGACGGCGCCATGGACCGCCTGACCATCATCGAGGGGACGCTGGCCAAGGCGTTCGGCGTGATGGGCGGCTACATCACCGGATCGGCGACCGTGATCGACGTGGTGCGCTCCTATGCGTCGGGCTTCATCTTCACCACCTCGCTCGCGCCGGTCCTTGCGGCGGGCGCCTGGGCGAGCATCCGCTATCTCAAGCAGGCCAACGATCTGCGCGTCCGCCATCAGGAGCGCGCGGCGCGTCTGAAGCAGCTTTTCCGCGACACCGGCCTGCCCGTGATGGACTCGGTGAGCCACATCGTGCCGCTCTGGGTGGGCGAGGCGTCGCTGTGCAAGCAGGTCTCGGACGAGCTGATGTCCGAATTCGGCATCTATGTGCAGCCGATCAACTATCCCACCGTGCCGCGCGGCACCGAGCGCCTGCGCTTCACGCCCAGCCCGTTCCACACCGACGAGATGATGGACGACCTGGTCAAGGCGCTGAACATCGTCTGGGAACGCCGCAAGATCAGCCGGGCGGCCTGATCACTTTTCGCGGCGGCCCTGGAAAAGCGATCCGGCGGCGCAAATCTCCTCTTTCATGAGGCCAATCGCCACGCTTTGGGCGGCGGCAGCCATCCTGCTGTCGGGCGCCGCTTCCGCGCTGTCCGCGCCCGATCCGTTCGTCGCGGCGGCGCTGGACCGCCTCAGGCACAAGGTGGCCTACGACCCGGCCTATCGCACCATCCCCTATCCCATGGGCGACGTGCCGACGGGAACCGGCGTCTGCACGGACGAGGTGATCCGGGCCTACCGGACGGTCGGCATCGATCTGCAACGGCTGGTCCACGAGGACATGCGCGCCTCCTTCGCCGCCTATCCCAGGAACTGGGGGCTGAAGCGTCCCGACAGGAACATCGACCATCGCCGGGTGCCCAATCTGCAGGTGTTCTTCACCCGGCACGGCACGTCGCTGCCGGTCACGTCCAGCGGCCGCGACTATGCGCCGGGGGCGATCGTCACCTGGGACCTGGGCGGCAACGTGCCGCATATCGGCATCGTCACCGACCGGCGCTCCGCCGATGGTGCAAGGCCGCTGATCGTCCACAACATCGGCGCCGGACCGCGGCTCGAGGACATACTGTTCGCCTACAGGATCACGGGGCATTACCGCTACCCGTAACGCGGTTGCGCCGGGCCGCGCGATTCCGCAGGGCTGCAATTCTTTCCACGATACCTAGGGCGTGCTTGGCGCACCCTTTCGATATATGGTAGGACACGCCCGATCCGGGACGGCCCTCGTCGGGCGGCGTCCCCGGTTTGGCGGAAGGCGGCATGAATGGCGAACAATTCGTCTAAGCGGCTGGTGGCGCTGGGCGCCGACCACGCTGGATACCAGTTGAAGGACGCCCTCAAGGCGGACCTGACCAGCGCCGGGTGCGACGTGCTCGACCTAGGCACGTCCGGTCCCGATTCCGTCGATTATCCCGATTTCGGCAAGGCCGTCGCCGAGGCGGTCGCCTCGGGCCGGGCGGATCTGGGCGTCGTCGTCTGCGGCACCGGGATCGGCATCTCCATCGCCGTCAACCGCAACCCGGGCGCCCGCGCCGCGCTGTGCCATTCGGGCCTCGAGGCCAGGCTGGCGCGCGAGCACAACGACGCCAATGTGCTGGCGCTCGGCGCGCGCATCATCGGCGTCGAGGCCGCCCGCGACGCGCTGCACGCCTTCCTGAATACCGAATTCGGCGGCGGCCGTCATGCCGGCCGCGTCGCCAAGCTCTCGACCAAATAGCACAAGGGGACTTGCTCATGTCGACGAACGCATTTTCCAGGCAGGTCACCTCGGCGGGCTTCTTCACGGCGGGTCTCGCCGAAGCCGATCCTGAGCTGCTGAAGTCCATCACCGGCGAGCTGAAGCGCCAGCAGGACCAGATCGAGCTGATCGCCAGCGAGAACATCGTCTCGAAGGCGGTGCTCGAGGCGCAGGGCTCGGTGCTGACCAACAAATACGCCGAGGGCTATCCCGGCAAGCGCTACTACGGCGGCTGCGAGTATGTGGACATCGCCGAGGAGCTGGCCATCGACCGCGCCAAGCGGCTGTTCGACTGCACCTACGTCAACGTGCAGCCCCATTCGGGCGCGCAGGCGAACGGCGCGGTGATGATGGCGCTGGCGAAGCCGGGCGACACCATCATGGGCATGTCGCTGGCCGCCGGCGGCCACCTGACCCACGGCGCGCCGCCGGCCCAGTCGGGCAAGTGGTTCAACGCCATCCAGTACGGCGTGCGCCAGCAGGACCACCTGATCGACTTCGACGAGGTCGAGGCGATGGCGAAGGAGCACAAGCCGCGGGTCATCATCGCCGGCGGCTCGGCCTATCCGCGCGTCATCGACTTCGCCCGCTTCCGGCAGATCGCCGACAGCGTGGGCGCCTATTTCATGGTCGACATGGCCCACTTCGCCGGCCTGGTCGCCGGCGGCGTGCACCCGAGCCCGCTGCCCCACGCGCACATCGTCACGACGACGACGCACAAGACCCTGCGCGGCCCGCGCGGCGGCATGATCCTGTCCATGGACGAGGATCTGGGCAAGAAGATCAACTCGGCGGTGTTCCCCGGCTTGCAGGGCGGCCCGCTGATGCACGTCATCGCCGCCAAGGCCGTCGCCTTCGGCGAGGACCTGAAGCCCGAGTTCAAGCTCTATGCCCAGCAGGTCATCGCCAACGCCAGGGCGCTGGCCGACCGGCTGCTGTCGCGCGGCTTCGACATCGTCTCGGGCGGCACCGACACCCACCTGATGCTGGTCGACCTGCGGCCCAAGGGCGTGAAGGGCAACACCGCCGAGCACGCGCTGGAGCGGGCCAACATCACCTGCAACAAGAACGGCATTCCGTTCGACCCGGAAAAGCCGACGATCACCTCCGGCATCCGGCTGGGCACGCCGGCGGGCACTACTCGCGGCTTCGGCGTCCGCGAGTTCCAGAAGATCGGCGACCTGATCAGCGACGTGCTGGAGGGGCTGGCCGCCAATCCCGAGGACAACAGCGCGGCCGAGGCGGCGGCGCGCGCCCAGGTGGCCGAACTCTGCAAGGCCTTTCCGATCTATCATTCCTGAGCGGCTTTAGGGAGGGGGACTCCATGCGCTGCCCGTTCTGCGGAAACGAAGAGACCCAGGTGAAGGACTCGCGGCCGAGCGAGGACGGATCGGCCATCCGCAGGCGGCGGCACTGCCCGGCATGCGGCGCCCGTTTCACGACCTTCGAGCGCGTCCAGCTCCGCGAGCTGACGGTCATCAAGAAGACCGGACGGCGCGTGCCCTTCGACCGGGACAAGCTCGCCCGTTCCATCAACATCGCCCTGCGCAAGCGCGCGGTGGAGCCCGAGCGGGTCGAGCGCCTGATCAACGGCATCGTCCGCCGGCTCGAGAGCATGGGAGAAAGCGACGTATCGTCCGATCTGGTGGGCGAGCTGGTGATGGAAGGGTTGTCGGGCCTCGATCCGGTCGCCTATGTCCGGTTCGCCTCGGTCTACAAGAACTTCCGCGAGGCCAAGGACTTCGGAGAGTTCATCGGTAATCTGGATGGCGAACCCGAAGACTGACGCCGCCGCCGATTCCTGGCACATGCGCGCGGCCCTCGGCCTCGCGGCGCGCGCTCTCGGGCAGGTCGCCCCCAATCCCGCTGTCGGCTGCGTCATCGTCAGGGACGGGCGCGTCGTCGGGCGCGGCTTCACCCAGCCCGGCGGCAGGCCGCACGCCGAGACCGAGGCGCTGGCGCGGGCGGGCGAGGCGGCGCGCGGCGCGACGGCCTATGTCAGCCTCGAGCCCTGCTCCCATCATGGGAAGACGCCGCCCTGCGCCGACGCGCTGGTGGCTGCCGGCGTCTCGCGCGTCGTCGTCGCGGCGACCGATCCCGATCCGCGCGTGTCCGGCCGCGGCATCGCCCGGCTGCGCGAGGCCGGGATCGAGGTGACCGAGAAGGTCTGCGAGCCGGAGGCCCGCGCGCTGAACGAAGGTTTCTTTCGCCGGATCGTCGAGGGCCGGCCCATGCTGACCCTGAAGCTGGCCACCTCGCTCGACGGCATGATCGCCACGCGGAGCGGCGACAGCCGCTGGATCACCGGCGAGGAGGCGCGCCGCTTCGGCCATCTGCTGCGGGCGCGGCACGATGCGCTGCTGACCGGGATCGGCACGGTGATGGCGGACGATCCCATCCTGAATTGCCGCATCGAGGGGCTGGAGCGGACGCATCCGATCCGCGTCGTCGTCGACACTTCGTTGCGCACGCCTCTCGACAGCCAGCTCGTGCGCACCGCGCGCGACATCCCGCTGTGGCTGGTTACCTCCGAGCGCGCGGCCGAGCAGCACGGCGAGCGGTACCGCGAGGCCGGGGCCGAGATCCTGCCGGTGCCCGCCGCCGCGGACGGGCTCGACATGGACGCGGTGCTGCGCGTCCTGGCCGGGCGGGGCGTCACGCGCGTGCTGACCGAGTCGGGAAGGGCGCTCGCGGGAAGCCTGCTGCGCGCCGGGCTGGTCGACCGCATCGCCTGGTTCCGCGCGCCGGCCGTGATCGGCGCCGACGGCGTCAGCGCGCTTCAGTCGCTCGGCATCACCAGCGTCGCCGCCATGCCGCGCTTCGTACCCCAGGAGCGCGTGGCGCTGGGCCAAGATGTGCTGGAAACCTACCGCCGCAGCACCTATTAATGGCGCCATGTTCACCGGCATCATCACCGATATCGGGCGGGTCCGAAGCATCAAGCCGCGCGGCGACACGCGGTTCGAGATCGAAACCGCCTATGACACCTCGACCATCGAGATCGGGGCATCCATCGCCTGTTCGGGCGCCTGCCTGACCGTGGTCGAGAAGGGCGAAGGCTGGTTCGCGGTCGACGTCTCGGCCGAGACCCTGGCCAAGACCAATCTGGGCGGCTGGGCCGAAGGCACGCCGATCAACCTGGAACGCTCGCTGCGCCTGGGCGACGAGCTGGGCGGGCATATCGTGCTGGGCCATGTGGACGGCGTCGGTTCCGTGGCCTCCATCGACCCGGAAGGCGACTCGCTTCGGTTCCGCTTCGAGGTGCCCGCGGCGCTGCGCTCGTTCGTCGCGCCGAAAGGCTCGATCGCCGTCAACGGCGTGTCGCTGACGGTCAACGAGGTCGACGGCGCCACCTTCGGCGTCAACATCATCCCGCACACCCAGCAGATGACCACTTTCGGCAAAACGTCGCCCGGTGATCGCATCAATCTGGAAGTCGACGTGCTCGCGCGCTATGTAGCGCGCCTCAACGAGCGGGAGTAAGGGCATGGACCGTCATCCGGGTCTGTCCGGTATAGAAGAAGTCATCGACGACGCGCGCAACGGGCGCATGTTCATCCTGGTGGACGACGAGGACCGGGAGAACGAGGGCGACCTCGTCATTCCGGCCCAGATGGCGACGCCGGACGCCGTGAATTTTATGGCGACGCACGGGCGCGGGCTGATCTGCCTGTCGCTGACCCGCGAGCGCATCGAAGCCCTCGGCCTGCCCATGATGACGACCGAGAACCTGTCGCGGCACCAGACCGCGTTCACCGTGTCCATCGAGGCCCGCCAGGGCGTCACCACCGGCATCTCGGCGCGCGACCGCGCCCGCACCATTTCGGTGGCCATCGACCCGACCAAGGGCGCCGACGACATCGCGGTGCCCGGCCACATCTTCCCGCTGATGGCCCGCGACGGCGGCGTGCTGGTGCGCGCCGGCCATACCGAGGCGGCGGTGGACGTGGCGCGTCTCGCCGGCCTGATCCCGGCCGGCGTGATCTGCGAGGTGATGAACGACGACGGCAGCATGGCCCGCCTGCCGGACCTGATCGCCTTCGCCCAGCGCCACAACCTGAAGGTCGGCACCATCGCCGACCTGATCGCCTATCGCCGCAAGCACGACAGCCTCGTCGAGTGCGTCTCTGAGACCACCATCGACAGCGTCTATGGCGGCGAATGGCAGATGAAGGTCTATGCCAACACGGCCGAATATGCCGAGCACGTCGTGCTCATTAAGGGCGACATCCGGGGCGACGAGCCCGTGCCGGTGCGCATGCACCTGCTCGATACGTTCAGCGACATCGTCGGCGACGTCACCGCGCGGCCCGGCCAGCTCCACAATGCCATGAAGAAGATCGGCGAGATCGGCCGCGGCGTCGTGGTGATCCTGACGCGGATCCAGCCCAACGTCCTCTCACGCGCCGTGGCGGCCCGCTCCATGCGGCCGGGCGGCTCGTCCTCGCCGCGCCTGCTGGATTACGGCATCGGCGCGCAGATCCTGCTCGACGTCGGGGTCAAGGATATGATCCTGCTGTCCAACACCCACCAGACCATTGTCGGCATCGAGGGCTACGGCCTCACCGTGGTCGATCAGTTGCCGCTGGAAGCCGAGACCGTCGATGCCCGCTAGTCCCCATCTGCTCGTCGTCCGCGCGCCGTTCTACGAGGACATCATCACCGAGCTGACCCGCGGCGCGTTGCAGGCGCTCGACGCGGCCGGCGCCACCTACGAGATCATCGACGTGCCCGGCGCCTTCGAGATCCCGGCCGTCGTCGCGATGGCCGAGGCCTCCTCCAGCGCCTATGACGGCTATGTGGCGCTGGGCTGCGTGATCCGGGGCGAGACGACCCATTACGACTATGTGTGCGGCGAAAGCGCCCGCGGCCTGCAGGAACTGGCCTTCCGCGACAGGCTGGCCATCGGCTTCGGCGTGCTCACCTGCGAGAACGGCGAGCAGGCATGGGCGCGCGCCTCGGTCGAGCGCAAGAACAAGGGTGCCGAAGTGGCCCGCGCCGCGCTGCACATGATCGAGGTGAAGCGCCGGTTCGGTCAGCCGTGATGACCGGGGAGCCCGTACCGAAACCGAAGGAAAAGGGCCGCTCGCGCAGCGCATCGAGGCTCGCGGCCGTGCAGGCGCTCTATCAGCTCGCCTCCACCGACGAGGCGGTCCCGGCGCTGGTGGTCTCCGAATTCCGCGCCTGGCGGCTGGGTAAGGAGGTCGACGACGTGGCCTACGCGCCGGCCGACGAGGCGCTGTTCTCCGACATCGTCATGGGCGCGTGGGAGCGCAGGTTCGTGGTCGACGCGCATATCGAGGCCGCGCTGACCGGCACCCGCACCATCGACCGGCTGGAGCGGCTGGTGCTGGCGGTGCTGAGGGCCGGCACCTACGAGATGATCGCGCGCCCCGACGTGCCGACGCCCGTCGTCATCAACGAATACATGGACGTGGCCCACGCCTTCTTCACCGGCAAGGAGCCCGCCTTCGTGAACGGCATCCTCGATAACGTCTCCCGCCAGGTGCGCGGCGGACCGTCGCGCTGAAGGAGCGGGCCGTGCCGGACGAAACGGGTCGGCTTGGCGAATTCGAGCTGATCGGCAGGCTGCTCGCGCCGCTGAGCGCGGCCGCGCCCGGCGCGTTCGGCCTCACTGACGATGCCGCCGTGATCTCGCCGCCCGCCGGCGCCGATGTCGTCATGACCAAGGACATGATGGTCTCCGGCGTCCATTTCCTGCCGGACGATCCGCCCGACCTGGTGGCGCGCAAGCTCCTGCGGGTCAACCTGTCCGATCTGGCGGGCATGGGCGCGGCGCCGCACGGCTATGCCCTCGGGCTCAGCCTGCCCGGCGATATCGGCGACGATTGGCTGGCGCGCTTCGCCGCCGGCCTTGCCGTGGACCAGGCCGAATTCGGCGTCGCCCTGCTGGGCGGCGACACCACCTCGACGCCCGGCCCGCTCACCCTGTCGCTCACGGCCTTCGGTTTCGCCCAGCGGGGCCGGCTGCTGCGGCGCGCGGGCGCGCGGCCGGGCGATGCGGTGTGCGTCACGGGCACCATCGGCGACGCCGCGCTGGGCCTGCGCGTCCTGCGGGGCGAAATCGAGGACGGGACGGGGTTCCTGGCGGAACGGTACCGTCTTCCGCGACCGCGGCTCACCGTCGGCCTGTCGCTCCCGGGCCTTGCCTCGGCGGGGCTCGACATATCGGACGGGCTCATCGCCGATCTGGGGCATCTGTGCGAGGTCTCGCGGGTGGGCGCGGTGGTGGATGCGGACAGCATCCCGCTGTCCGAGCCCGCGCGCCGTCGTCTCACGGCCAGGCCGGCCCTGCTCCAGGACGTGCTGGGCGGCGGCGACGACTACGAGCTGGTGTGCAGCATTCCCGCCGGAAATGTCGACACCCTCAAGGAGCACGCGGCCAGGGCAGGTGTGGCGGTCACCCGGATCGGCACGATCGCGCCGGGCAGGGACGTGCGCGTCACCGACCGTTCCGGTCGGGAAATCACCGTTGAGCGCGCGGGTTTCCGGCACCGATAGGATATTTCCAATTTTACGGTTCGATTCGTGCCGTCCGGCATGTTTTCCGCCGGGAGGCCATGATTCGCCCGATCCGTGCCCCGGTCGGCAGCCCGCCGTCCGAATTTTGACGAGAAAGTGTCGGAATGATGGGGTCCGTGCCTCGTCTCCGGCGTTGAGTCGTTGTGCGGGCGCAAAAATTTGCCTATCATTCTCCGGATATGGGACCCGGTTTTCAAAGATCCGTGATGGCAGAGTACGAGCAAGTGGGCGAACTGGAAGGCATCAAGCGCAAGTTCGGCGCGTTCGTGAGAACGCGTGGCTTCGCGCATTTCGGCTTCCACCTCTACACGGTGTGGAACGACGGCGAATGCCCGGACATCACCCTGACCAGTCTCTCGATCATCGACCAGCCGGGTTATCTGGCGCGCATGGCGACCGTCCTCGCGCCGCTTTCCATCGGTGAATCCATGGGGCGGGGCGCGTTCTGGTGGTCGGATCCCGCCGGCAGCCAGTCGCCGGTCCTGGTCCTTCCTTACCGCGGCGGCGACGACGAGAAGGCGCTGCTGACCCTGATGCCCCATGCGCTGGGCGAGGTCGCCACCGGCGATCTGCTCGACCGCGGCCGGGAGTTCTACGATCTGGCGTCGCGCGCGCTGAAGGCCCACGGCTTCATTCCGCCGGTGCCGCAGCTCTCCGAGGAGGAGAAGTGCTGCCTGCGCCTGCAGGCCGAAGGCGCCGTCACGCCGGCTCGCCTCAAGGGCTACGGCATGCAGCCGGACGACTTCCGCCGGCACATGCGGACCGCGACCAAGAGCCTTCGCGCCCAGAACGAGGTTCACGCGGTCGTCATCGCGCTCCGCCTGCATTTGATTTCTCCTGAGATCGGATAAGAGCATGGAGATCCTGGAGTACATCGAGCGTTCCAACGCGGCCCAGTCGAGAGACGAGGCGCTGGTGCTGTTCCGCCAGGCCGTCGGCCAGTACGGCTTCGACAGGGTCATGTATCACAGCGCCGTCGGCGAAGGCGAGGAGGAAGGCTCTTCCGTCGTTCTCACGAACTATCCCAACGACTGGCTCGGCCAGTACGCCGCCAAGCGGTGGGACAAGTTCGATCCGGTCGTGCGCTACGGCATCGTGGCGCCGCGCCCGTTCTGCTGGGACGCGCTGCCCAAGCACATGCATCTGACCAAGCAGCAGCGGTTCCTGATGGAAGGCGCGGCCGATGCCGGGCTCAACGACGGCGTCGGCATTCCGCTTCACGGCCCGCGCGGCGAAAGCTCGGGCGTGGGCCTCGCCAGCAGCGACGGCCATACCGACGCCGCGCGCCATCTGGGCGTGCTGAACGCGCTGGTGCACCAGTTCCACCTGAACTACTGGTCGTTCGAGGAGCCGGGCAGCCGCGACCAGATCGCCGTGTCGCTGACCGCGCGCGAACGCGAGGTTCTGCATTGGTGCGCCCAAGGCAAGAGCAACTGGACCATCGGCGAGATCATCGGCATCTCCGAGCACGGCGTGGAGTTCCACGTCCGGAACATCCTCAAGAAGCTGGACGTCGACAGCCGCATCACCGCGGTGGTCAAGGCGCTGCATCTCGGCCTCATCCTGCCCTGACCGGGGGCTGATCGTTTCATCGGAATAACCGCGGCGGTTTCCGCCGCGGTTTTCTTTTGGCCGACTGCGGGCTGGCGGCGTGGCTTCGCGAACGAAGCCTTCATGGCACCTTCCCATGCCGCCAAACCGGCGCCGGTGCGCCTCATTTCCTTCAAATTCGACGGCTAGCCTCGTCGGAATATGGGCGTTCTAGACGTCTCAAGCCCATGCCGAGCGCGCCTGATCGAAATTCTCCGTTTGATTTCAAGGCGTAAGCGCTTTTTCCCCAAACCCTACGGAGTACCGTAGGTGTGGGGGATGCGCGGGCGGGGTAACGTCATCAGGCTTCAACCCGTAACCTGATGACAGAGCCATGATCGATTGCATTACCTGCGAAACGGCCCATCACTTTGGCGATGCCATCGCATCGCAGCATCGTCTTCGTTATAAAGTTTTCATCCAGCAGCAGGGCTACGATGTTCCGAGCTATCGGGGCATGGAGTTCGACCAGTTCGACACGCCGGCTGCGACCTACCTGACATATCGGGACAAACAGGGCGTCGTGCGCGCCGTGACGCGCGTCAGCCCGACCACCATGCCCTACATGCTCGAGGAAGTGTTCCCCGACATGGTCACCTTCGCCCCGCTGGTGAAGAGCGACCGGGTGTGGGAAGGCACCCGCCTGGCCGTCGACCCCGATCTGCCGGACGCCGAGCGCGCCCGCGTGGTCGGCGAGATGATGTGCGGCTATCTCGAATTCGGCATCCGCGAAGGCATCGACGAGTTCTACATCCTCATGCCCGTCGCCCTGCAGACCATCCTCATGGAACGGACCGGCTGGCCGGTCACGGTCCTGGGCGAAA
>CAZVVC010000020.1:0-22519 GCA_964630425.1 uncultured Bifidobacterium sp.
TGAGCAGCCCGCCGAACAGCGGCTTCCACACGTTCATCCGCATGGCTTCGTTCAGCATGTCGTTGATCATGCCCTTGAAGCTGCCGAGGATGCTGCTGAAGATGTCCTTCGAGAACCAGTCGAGACGGGACAGGCTGTCCTCCATCCCTTGCAGCGCCCGCGCCAGCCCGCCTTCCATCGTGTCCGACAGCATGAGCGCGCGGTGCTGCGCCTCGGTCAGCGCCAGCCCGAAGGTCTCGGAGCTGATGGCGCCCGCGTCGAGCAGCCGCTGGAGGTGCATCGTTTCGGAGCTGAGAGCCTCCATCGGGTCGAGCGATTCCCGGAGAGCCTGCCCCTGCCCTTGCAGGGCGGCGGCATTCTCCTGCGCCGCGATACGCATCCGCTCCAGGTCGTCCAGATAGTCGTAGACATCGCGCATGTCGTCGCGCAGGGCCCGCGAATAATCGTCATTGCTTTCAAGGCCGCCAATGGTCTGGTTGTCGACCTCGATCTCCCTAATTTTCTCTTCGAATGTTTTCCCGCGGCTCTTTGATCCCACGGGGACAGTGCTTTGGCCGCCGCTTGCCGCTCCGCGCCCGGCTGGTCCGAACGCGCCGCGCGGCGCGTTGGCCCCGGCGCCCTGATAGACACCCAGCCCGATGCCGAGCGCGTCCGCGAGGCGCGGCATGTCCTTGACTATCTCGTCCTTGAGCCATTGCCACGCTTGGGCAATGCGCTCAACGTCTCGACGTGTCCCCTCCAGCCGGTCATTGAGGGGCTTCATGGCGGCGTCAGTGTTGTCGGCGATCCACTGCATCAGATCGACGGTTGTCTGTAGCGCCTTCGCCAACTCCTTCGACTCACCCGCCGCCTTGTCAAAGGCGTTCGCAATCTTGGTCGACGCCCGCTCGATGGTCAGCGGCAGAGCCTCGAACCGCTCATCGACATCGGCGGCCTGCTTCTTCAGGCCCTCAAAGACCGTCTGCGACAGCACCTCGCCGTCGAGGATCGCCTGGCGCATCTCGCCGGCCGTCTTGCCCATGCTGGCGGCGATGGCATTGGCCAGCTCGGGCATGTTCTCGACGATGCTGTTCCACTCTTCCGCCCGCACGACGCCCGCCGCCATGGCCTGAGCGAACTGCATGGTGCCGGCCGAAATGGAGGCCGCCGACGTGCCGCCGATGATGCCCAGCTTCTGGACCGTCTCGGTGACCTTCAGGATATCCTTGTTCGTTGCACCGAACTCGCGCGCGCCCGTCCCCAAACGCTGGAACATGGCCACGTTTTCTTCCAGCGCCGTGCCGGTGCGCTGGGATACAGCGAACAGATCGTGGGATACGCTGGCGTAATCGCCCGTGGCCCGTGTCGCCTCTCTGATCCGGCCTTGCAGGGTCCGATAGCGGTCAGCCGCCGCGAGGATCTGCTTACCGATAGAGGTGATCGCGGCGACCGAGAACGCGGCGGCCATGCCTTTGCCGAAGTCTCGGAACGACTTGTCGATACGCTTGAGCGTGCCATCCATCTGGCGGCCGGACTGGGCAACGGCCGCATCGGCCTTCCTCAGCTCGCGGCGCAGCCCTTCAGTGGTGGCGTCGATCCGGACCAGCAGGGTTTCAAGATCGGTTGCCATCGGTTGCCCCGCATAGAAAAAGGGCGGCCCGAAGACCGCCCTGTTGTTTTGCTCTGTAGTAAGCCACTAAGCCGCCACCGCAGCAGGTGGCGCGCGAACGGCTACCTCAAATAGCCCGCGACATGCCGCGCATGATTTTTTACTATCACCCCCCCTTGGGGGAGGCTGCGATATGGCTAACGACGGCGATCTTTATGGGCCGATTCTTCTCGGTCTGATCCTGTTCGGGATCATCTGGGCTTTTCTTTGGCTATTGGTGCCGTTCCTGATTTACGCGATGCACGAGAACATCAAGCGGATCAGGGTCGCGGCCGAACAGACCGCGAAGGACATGAGGCAAATACGCCAAATTCAGGACGCCGACGTTCTTGACCTTAAAAAGCGATGAGAGCGCGTCCACCCAAAGCGCCTCAATACGGCCCGACCTACCGTCCCGTCCTGTAGCGGACAACTTTTAGAGGGCACCCCTCTGAAGCCGCAGAATCGGCGTAAGGTCGAGACCTTCAGGAATGTCCCTGCTCGTCAACGCCTCAATGCGGATTCCATAAGGACGGAACCATCCCGGCCTTTTAACCGACAGGATTCGCCCAACAACGCTCGTCTCAGACTTCGCCACGTTGCGGGCTATCCATCCTCGCTTTGCTGCGGGCACATAGCCTACCTGGCCATGCACGCTCCAAATGGCCAGAGCCTCCGGGTCTTTCGGATTTCCTGGCTCCGGGATGAAAAGAACCCAATCGCCCGCCCGGCATCTCTTGACGGCCTTCTGCCGAAACGACTCTCCCACGACCGGCACTGAATAAACACCCATGACTGCCCCCATTCTTCGAATGGGCGGATGGTATCAATGAACGGTGTAGTCCGGAAACCGCTGCATCATCTCCGCGACCTCTTCCCGCGTCGGCGGCACCGGCGCGTCCTCGTGGCCGTTGGCCTCCTTGCGGCCGTCAATGGCCGCGAACAACTCGTGCGGCGTTGAGGCCCAGAACACGGCGGGCGGCCATTCCAGCGCGCCCATGGCCAGTTCCATCATGCGGCGGAACGGGTAGCCTTCTTCCGTCCCGCCGCCCCGGCGTTTCCCTTCTGCCCTCCCGTCAGCGCGTCCGACAGGAACGCCAGCGCCACCTCGACGAAGTTCAGCACGCCGGCCTCGACGATGGCCGACGCCAGCGCCTCGCCGTCCACGTCCGGGTCGGCGCCGCGCGCACCCTCGACGATGACCGCCACGATCTCCGACACGCCGACGTTGCGGGCATTGAACGCCACCGCCAGCGGGATCAGCTTCATGCCGGACGCCGTCTCCATGGCCGCCAGCGCGTCATAGGTGGGCCGCAGCGCATAGTCCTTGCCGCCCACCGTCACCTTGTGCTCGCCGCGATACGGGTTCATCAGGTGCCCGCCGTCCACGCCACGCCGCCCGAGGATTCGAGCGAGAGCGTGAATTCCTCGACGCCGTCGTGATTGCCAGTGTCCTCCAGGTTGCTCAGCAGGAACGAGCCCTCGAACCTGCCGCCGGCCTGGTCGATGAGCTGGTAGTGGCCGAAGTTGCCGTCCATGATCTCGGTGATCAGCGCCGACTTGCCCGCCGCCGTCTGCCAGATGCCGGCCGCCGACATGGAGATGGACTTGAACGCCACGCCCTCCAGCAACCGGCGCCAGCCCTCGTCGTCCTTCGTGGTCACGTCCACGGGCTCGTTGTTGATGCTGACCGAATTGGACCGTAGGCCCGCCACCGTCGTCAGCGCCGTCACCTCGTTCCACACGCACGCGGCCGCAAAGGTCGTGCCGGTGATATCGACCGCCGAGCCGCCGAGGGCTTCCGAGACGCTGAACGCATCGGCGTCCGCGCCGCCGCTGGGATTGATCACGTAGTAGATCTTGCCCTCCCTCAGCGGCGCCGGGGGCGGCCCGTTGACGAAGGTAACCATGTCGCCGGCCGTCAGGCCGTGCGCCGTGGTGCCGATCTCGTTGTCGGTCGCATCCACCGTGAACGTCTTGTCCGACCCAAGCGTCGCCCGCTTGAGCAGGAAGCTCCTGCCCTTGTTCGCAGCCATATCGGCCTCTCCTTAGTTTGACTGGGTTATGATCCGAACCCGCTGGACGCCATGCCAGACAGGGCCGCTGGGATGACCCGTTTCATTCGGGTCTTGCAGAACGTCCGCGTAGACCACGCGGCTATCGATAACGGCATGGCCGGTCACCGTGAGCGCGCCGCGATGCAGCAGCCCGAAGATCGCGCCCATGACGATCTTGCAGGACTCCCGGCCCTTGGCGCGGGTCCAGGTGTGGATGGTGACGGTGTGGTCCTGCCCCACCTCGGTCTTGGTGTCGAAGTCGACCGCCGTGCTGTCGCCGATGGTGACGTAGGGATAGGCCTGATCCTGCGGCACGTAGTCGAACACCGGCGCGCCGACATGGCCGTCCAGCGCCGCCACCAGCGCCGCCTGAAGGGCAAGCTGGGCGTCAGTCGCCACCGGTCGTGTCCATGGCCACGGTCAGGAGCGCCCGGTCGATCTCATCGCCGATCTGCTTGACGCCGTCGCGCTTGTTTTCCTCGAACGCCGGGCCGAGAAATGGCTGCGCGGGCTGCTTCTTGGTCCCATGCTCGACGAACTTCACGTAGTACGCCTTCTTGCTGGCTCGCTTCCCCTGCACGCCGATCCTGGCCGACAGGCCGTCACGGCTCACCTTCGCCGTGATGTTGTCGCGCAGGGTGCCGGTGTCGACGGGCACCCGGTTCTTCGCGCTGGCCTCGATTTTCTTCGCCAGATCGGCCAGCGCCTCCTTGATGCCCTTCGTCGCCTCGTCCGGCATCCGGCGCAGTTTGCGGCGCAGCTTCGTCACATTCGCGTAGCCGCGCCGCTGCCTCTTCCGGGCGTTGTAGGCTGCCTTTTGGGCGTCCGTGGAAGCCATCACACCGACCTTTCGATGCAGTCGAACGTCAGGAAGCGGCGCTTCTCGTCCAGATTGAGCGCGCTGGTGATATCGAGCGTCCGGTCACCACCGACGTGGTGCCAGATGACGTAGTGTTTCTGCGTGATGTCCCGGCGCCGCATGGTCACCCGATAGGTGGTCTGCGCCAGTGTCTGGTCCGTGTCGTAGCGCTCCCGCCCCGCCAGCGGCTCCACGCGGGCTGACCAGCGGTCGCAGACGGTCGTGATCGTGTCGGTCGCGCCGCCGCTCGCAGTCTTCGTCTCGGTCGCCAGCATGACGGAGATGCGCTCGCGCATCCGGCCGATGCTCACAGACCCCAGACCTTGTATTTGCCGAAAATGCGGTCGTACATGTCGGGAATGGCGTTCACGGCCTGTCCGATCACGACCGGCTCCCGGTTTTCGTACCAGTGCGCGGCGAGCTGCGCGACGGCGAGGCGCAGGTCCTGCGGCACGTCGTTCCACGATGCCCCAAAGCCCGCCACGTAGCGCACGGTAACCGCTTCCTCGGTGTCAAGCACGCTGGGCCAGGTCGCGCCATAGGCCGGCACCACAAGGCCCGGATCGCCGCCCAGCAGCCGGTATTGATCCGCCGCGAGGGTCTGGCTATTGCCGTCCGCGTCCAGATAGCTGATGGACGTGATCGACTGCACGGTTGCCCGCCCCAGCCGCAGCTCGTTCCGCCGCTTCGGGCAGTTGTACGGCCAGCAGTCGAAGGTCTGTTCGTAGGTCTCGTTCACCAGCGCCCGGCCGGTCCAGCCGTGCAGGCCGAAGGCATAGGACGCCGCCGCGTCGGCATAGAGGCCGATCAGCGCGTCATCGTCGTCGAAGTCCACGCGGATGTGCGCCTTGACCTCATCCATGGTCAGGGCGGTTACGGTGGCGGCGGCGTACAGCGAAAGGCTCATCGATCCTGCACCCTCACCGTCACCGACCGGACCGCCGTGCGCCCGCCGCTCGTGGTCACCGTGTTCTCCAGCCGGTAGGTATCGCCCGCCGTGCCGCCCGAGGCCGTGATCGTCGTGCTGGCGTCGCTGAACGTCCCGCCGCTCAGGGTTATGTCGCCAGCGGGAACCACCGCCCACGCGCTCGACTGGATCGTCTCGCCAGCGGCCAGGTACTCGTCATCCCAGTCCAGCGTCCAGTCGATGACCTCTGACGGGTCCTTGATGAACAGCATCAGCTACCCCTGACGATGATAGAACGCCGCGCCGATGGCGTAACGGCGCGGGTTTGCCGCGACGGCGACAGCCTGCGGAATGACGGAGCCATCCGATGGAGCGCTGCCAGGCCGGCCAGCAGGCCGCCGATCCCTTCGAGATCTCCGGTCGCCACCCTGTTCACCACAGCGTCCGCGTCAACGGACGCCGGGCCGGCAGAGAGGTCACCCGCTCCCGTGCGAGCCAAGTCGATGACGGCATCGAACGCGGGCGCGCCAGCGATCAGCGCGCCGATAGCGGTCCGGCCCACCGTGCCGGAAGCGGCCAGGTCGCCCGCCCCCGCCGACAGCACGCCAGCGGCCGTGCGGTTGATCTCGCCCACGCCAGACGCCGTGGCGGCGCCCGCCACAAGAACGGCGGCCCCGGTATGCTCGACCTCGCCCGTGCCGGCCGTCGCCGCTCCTGCACCAACCAGAACACCAGCGCCGGTCTTGATGATGGCGCCAATGCCAGAGACCGATGCGCCCGCAGCGACCAGCGCGCCGGCGCCGGTCTTGACGACTTCCGAATATCCCTGCAACGCCGCGCCGGGCCCGACCAGAACGCCCGTGCCTGTTCGTGCGCCAGAAGTCGCGCCCGCGCCCGTGGTCGCGCCTGCTCCGCCAACCAAGGCGATAGCGGCCGTGCGTCCGATCGCGCCCGCGCCGGACACCGCAGCGCCTGCGCCGACAAGCACACCCTCCGCAGCACGCACCACCACGCCTATGCCGGAAGCCACAGCGCCCGCGCCAACCAGGACACCCGCAGCGGTGTGATCCACCACGCCAATGCCGGACAGGTTGGCGCCCGAGGCCGCCAACCCACCGACGGCAGTGCGGGTAACTTCGCCCGCGCCGGAGGCCGCGCCCCGCCCGCCGGACAGAGTGCCGGTGCCGACGATGGGCGGGGCCGGCGCGTGAACAACCGTCAGCCGAGGATCGGCAGTTGTCGAGCCAGATACGCCCGCGAGCGCTAGGTAAGAACTGCCACCGGGATCGGTGTTCAGCCGCTCGTCGTCGCTGTTCAGCCAGATGGAGGTATAGCCGGTCTTGTTGACGGCTGCAGCGAACCCGGCCTCAGACACAAAATCGTCACGAAAGCCTATCGTTACGCTGCCAGAGGCTAGGGTCGCAAGGAGCTGATTGCCACCCAGCGACCCGGGCGCAACGAGGTCTCCGGCCTCTACTGTCGCGCCGAAATCATACAGCCGGGCCTCGACGGTGAACGGCACCGCTGAGCCGACCGTTATTGCACTGACCGACAGGGTCGCGCTCGAAACACTATCGCCATCCGGGATGGACGACGTGTCGAACCGAAGTCCCGACTGGTTGATGTACCAGTCAGTTTGAACGCCGACCCATAGATCGCCATAGATCTCAGCCGAAGTGGCCGCCCTGGCCGCCGCGAAGCTGGCCGCAGGCGGTTCCGGCCGGTACAGGGTCGAGTCCCCGATGTCCTCGGCATAGATGACGGTCGTCGTCATAGTGTGCCAGCCCAGCCCAGCACGGTTTGCGCAAGCTCACGCCGGGCACATTCAAGCACATCCCGGCGGTATCGGGTCTCAACCGTTCCGCCGCCGCGAACAGACCGAACCCGCACCACATCGCCCTCCGGGTCCTCGATCAGCACCGGCAGGTTGTAGCCCCTCCAGAGTTGCACGCCCGGCTCGGTGTCGGCAGGAATATCAGGGTCGAACGCCCGGATTTCAGCCTCGCTCACCCCGTCGTCAGGATGGCGCTGTTCCACCCCGTCGAGCGTGTAGGTCGCGAACACATAAAGCCCGCCGTCCTGCCCCACGTGGACACTGCGGATCGTGCAGGTGGTGCGCGGGCCGGTCTCAACCGTCCGGGGCAGGTCGTATTGAGCGAGGAACGTGTCGCGGTATTCTTCAGCGACGGTCGCCATTCCCCCCCGAGCCGCCATCGAAATGACGCCTCTACTGACTCAGCGCCGTATAGGTCAGGCTCGACACGCTCACCGTGTCGCCAGCGCCGATGCCGGTTGAAGACAGCTCGATGTCACCACCGGCGCCCGACGCCGTCACCGTGCCGCGCAGCACCTCGGTGTTGTCTTTGTCCTGAAGCTTGAACAGCGCCGCCGTGCCACCGGTCGCGCTCGTGTCATTCGCGATCGAATTCGCCGTAGCGGTGCCGCTGGACGCCGCGCCGAACGCCGTCGCCGACAGCCCGAGCGTGGCCACCTCGGCGTCGCCCGAGGTCATGAACACCAGATCGCCGTTGGCGTCGGCCGAACCGGCGTCGAGCAGGTCGACAACCGCGTTGGTGGCCGCGTTGCGGACAGCGGTGGAATGGGTCAGGGCCATGTCTGCCTCCTAGATGATGGTGACGCGGCCAGCCTCGGCCCACGCCTGGACGGCGGCGGCAAGAGCGTTGTTGCCCTCCCGCACGTAGTATTTCATCCCCTCGACATACGAGGACGCGAACTGCTCGCTGTGGAAGGTCTCGGTCGGCACGAAGGTGCTGACCACGCGCCCTGTAGGCACGATCATTTCAACGGTTGCCATATCGGTCTCCTGAGTTGTTCGTTAGGCGGCCAGTTTGTCCGCGAGCGCCGCCATGGCCTTGCCCGCGTCGTAGATGGTCTGCGATGTCCAGTGGATCCCGTCCGCGAGGAACGGCCAGTCCTCGGTGCTCACGATCTGGACCGTGTCATCGGCGGCGGCGAAATCGGCCAGCGCGGTCTGGATCGCGGCGACCGCCGTCGCGTCGCTGCCCTCGAACGTCGACGGGCAGCCCAGCTCGATCCAGTCGATGTTGGCGGCCGGCGTGTTCGTCCAACTCAGGATGAACGATTTCAATCGCTGCCGCAGCGCCAGGTAGTCGGATGCCTCGCCCGTATAGACCGTGTTCTTGCCGTCGTTCTTGGTCAGCGAATTGAAGACGACAAGCAGCGGCGCGCCAATTCCCTGGAGCCGCATGGCCGCGTTGATCCGAAACCACTCGCGCACCGCCAGGCCTGCCAGCACGACCGTGAACGGCGTCGTCGAGGTATCCCAAGTGAAGGAGGCACCGGGATCGTTGGCCCCGTTGGCGTTCAGCACGGCATTGTAGGTGCTGCCCTTCGCCGTTTTCGAGATGACTAGTCGCTTGCCGCTGTTCGGGCCGGCTTCGTATCCGGCCGCAATCCCGAGTTCGATGCCGAAATTCGCCGCCGCGTTGTAGGCGCCGTCCGCCGCCATCTGATTTGTGCCGATCACCAGGTCGCCGGGCGTGGTCGCCGATGCCGCGGCCCCGGTGCTCGACATGATCGACGTTCGCGTGAACACCTGCGTGCGGTCGCCTTCCGACAAGTCGGTCAGCACGCCGCGGCCGCTCATGTCGCTCTCGCCGATG
Source organism: uncultured Bifidobacterium sp. (assembly GCA_964630425.1). GTDB lineage: Bacteria > Pseudomonadota > Alphaproteobacteria > SMXS01 > SMXS01 > RI-34. Next base: position 9,095 of record CAZVVC010000020.1, read on the forward strand.
ACCAGGGCGCCGACGGCCTGGACCGGGCAGTCCCGGTTGCGGACGTAGATGCCACGGCCCTTGAGCATGGCGCACAGGTAGTCCTCCGCCTGTTGCATCTCTCCGCTGGCGATCAGATCCGGGATTGAATCTCCGAGCACCATGACAGCACCGATGTCCATGACGGGGACGCGGTTGGTGGTGATGTCCGCGCCGCCGCGCCCACCGATCCACAGAGGCGTGTTCTTGCTGGTGCCGTAATCGAGCCACACGATCAGCCAGCCGCCGGAGCCGAGGCTATATGCCTGAGTGCCGTTCTCTGGCGGGACGCGGCGCATCACCTGATGATAGGACTCGCCCTGGGTCTGGTAGACATTGGCGAAGGAACCGCCGCTGTACTGCGTGATGCCTACGTTGCCCGCGTCAGCGCCGATCAGGTATCCCGCACCACTGTAAGCAGAGTTGTAATCGACCCTGTAGGCCACCGCGACGGTGCGAACGCCCGTCAACGAAGGCGTCTCGATACGGCCATCCGTCGTGCGGATGCCTGTAGCGTTCCACGCTGCGTTTTCCGCAATGGTCAGATCGATATCCGCCGCGCCGATAAGGTCGGCGACCACATCTCCGCTGCCCTCGTTGAACAGCCAGAGATGATCGGCCGATTCCGGCGGTGTATAGGCGCGGCCGCGTAGGTTGACCTGATTGACAGCCAGGCCGACGCCAAGCATCAGTCGTACAACGCCACGATCAGCGTGGCCGACGTGTTGCCCGCAAGCACTCGCCGCACCTGAACCGGGAGGAAGGCGCCAGCCGGGACCGCCTTGAGCACCACCGCGTCCGTGTCGTCTGCCGCGATGACCTCCACGTCACCGCCCCCGCCAATGTAGAGGGCCTTCGCCACCGCCGTCAGGTCGGTAGCGTCGCTCGGCGTCACCGCCACCAGCTTGCGCGCCGTCGAGACGGGAGTGGCGCTGTAGGACTTGTAGCCGTCAGCCATCACGCGCTCGCGATAATGCCGGCGCCGCGAAGCGCCGCGAGGATGCTGTTGATCTTCGCCGCCAGGCTGGCGATGTCGTCCTTCTGGCCGGCGGTGGTATCGTCGAGCGTGTCGCTCGCCGTGCCGGTCGTGCTGTCGGTCAGGTCGGTGATGGCGGTGGCCTGGGTGCCGGCCGCAAGAACCTTGCCGCCCGAGAGAATGTTGAGTTCTCCGCCCACGACGATCTGCTGATCACCTTGGCGGATGTAGTTGTTGCCCTGCTGGGACATCGGGATCTCCTGAAAAAGAGAGGGGCGACCCGAAGGCCGCCCCTCAGTTCACGCCTCGGGGAAGATCAGTCGGAGACGATGGCCGTGTCCGAAACCGTCGCGCCCTGCGTGGCGGGCACACGAAGCGGCTTCAGGATGGCGATGGTGTCGCCGAACGCGATGTTCGCGGTGGTCGAGGTGATGACCGCCTGGACATAGCGCTTGCTCGGCTTGCGGATTTCCGCGATCAGCACGGTGCCATTGATGTCGTCATTCACCGCGCAGGTCTTGGTCGCCGCTCCGCCGGCGACTGCGGCCATGCCACTGTCGCTATTGGCGGTGTTGCTCTCGATCGTCAGCGCGGCAACGCCGGTGGCGACGCTGTCCGTGATGCTGGTGATGAACGTCACGGACTCGTAGCCATCCATGTCGATGATGGTCGAGTTGTCGTCCGTGTTGTTGGCGGCCGAAACCGGCGCGTTGACGTACCGGACCTCGACGTTGTTGAGAAGGCCGTGCATGTTCGTTCTCCTTACGCGCCGAACTTCAGGAACTTCACGGCCTCGAAGTTGACGGCACCGCCGCCAACGCGCTTGGTCGTGTAGAACTTGACGTAGGGCTTGCTGGTGTAGGGGTCGCGCAGGACGCGCAACCCGATGCGGTCGACGATCTGGTACGCCTGGGCGAAGTCGCCGAAGGCCAGCGACAGCGAGCCGTTGGCCAGCGCCGGCATATCCTCGGCCCGGGTGACCGGGAAGCCCATGATGGTCTCCGGCTGGCCAGCCACGAACGAGGGCTGCCACAGGTAGTTGCCCTGTCCGTCCTTGAACTTGCGGATCTTGGTCACCACCGCGCGGCGGGTCAGCCACCGGCTGTTCGGCAGATAGGCATCCTTGAGGGTGCCCATCAGGTCATAGATCTTGTCCGCCGGATTGGCCGCCGGGAAGTCGCTCGACAGGCCCGTCACGACATGGCCGAAGCTGCCCCAAGCGACACCCGAGCCGCTATCGGCGGCCGTGGGATAGCTGGTCAGGCCCCGAATCTTGCCGGTGGCGCCAGCGACGAACTCGGCGTTCTCGAAGCGCGCGAACTTGTCGGCCACCTTCGCCGACAGCCAGCCCTCGATGTCCACCGCCGCGTCGTCCAGAAGCTGCTGCGTGGCCTTCGGCTCGGTGTCGATCCAGAACACCTGGATGGCCCACTTGCCGACCTGCGGCGTGGTGGTGTCGGAGCCCTGCGCGGTCTCGCCGGCATAGCCGGCGCCGGCCTCGCCCAGGTCTTCGATGCCTTCCAGCCGGTCGGTCGAAATCGCCTGCACCGACGCGATCTGGCGCATCGGCGAGGTCTCGTAGACCTTCTTCACGATACGGCCGCTCACGTCCGGGGTGACGAAGTAGCCGCCGTCCGGGTCGCTGCCGGCCGACAGGGTCTTCACCTCGTCCGGGCTCAGGTTCTCCTTGCCCTCGCGCCACAGGCGGTCCTGCGCGGCCTTGTACGCCTTGTAGCCGTCCGCGTCGATCTCGGCGAACTGCTTGCCTCGATCAGAAGCCACGCCCTTCAGGACCTTGTTGAAGTCCTTCATTTCCAGCAGCGCCTTGGCCTCGGCCTCGCTGTCCGCCTGGATGCCGGCACGGTTGAGGCGCTTCTCCAAATCCTCGCGCTCCTTGCGCTCGGCCTCGATCTTCGCCTCGATGCCAGCCTTGGCCTCCACCGCCGCGTCGAGGGACGCCTCGATCTTCGCCAGCTTCTCGGCCGTGATCGCGTCGTTGCTCTTCAGTTCTTCGTGCGTCGCCTTGAACGCCTCGAAGGCCCGGCCCTGATCGTCGAGCAGGGACTTGATTTCGGTCATGTCCATGGGGTTACCTCGCTGGACTGATGGTTGCGATATTGCGGCTCAGCCGAGCCACGATGTCCGCTCCGTCCTCATCCCGAGGGTCCGCAGCTTTGAAGCCGCCCATGGCGATTGCCCTGGCGGCCGCGTGCGAGAAGCCGCCTTCATCCCGAAGGAACTCCTCGAATTCTCGAATGGTCTTGATCTGATCGGCGGCCTTGACGGCGTCGAGCCGGGCGCGGTCGTTCGACGGAGCGTCCACCAGCGACACCTCAAACAGCTTCACGGCGTTCAGCGTCCGCTTGGGCTGGCCGGCACCTCGATTGCCCATCGTGGCGCCGCCGGGCGCAACCTTATAGCCGATGGACAGGCCGTCCATGGCGCCGTCCTTCATCAGGCCATGAATCCGCTTCGTGAAGTCGGTATCCATGCCGGACAGCTTGCCTTCGACATAAAGCCCCCGCGCGTCCTCGCGCATCGACTTCCACACCCCGAGCGGGAGATCGTCGCCGCTGAACGGGTTCAGCGCCGTCCCGTGCATCAGCTTCATCGCCGGCCATCGCCCTCTGGCCTGCCATTCGGCCAGGCTTTCCTTGAAGGCGCCCGGCGCGATCACGTCGCCATGGCTGTCGATGTTGCCGAAGACGGCGCCGTAGCCCGAGAACTCGCCCGTCGCGGCATCAATGCCCTCGGCGGCGAACTTCACTTCGATGCGATCCATGGTCACTCCTGCGGTGGCGGGTCGTCGTCCGGCCCGGCTTCTGTCGCTGGACCGGCATTCACCGGCTGCGCCAGCTCGTCGGCGGCCGGATCATCGGAGCGGTCCAGCTCTTCCAGCGCCCGCACCTCGTTCTGCGTCATCCAGCCCTTGCCGCCGCCGGACCCCAGCGCCTTCGTGTAGAATTCCGCCCGGTCCTTCTGCGCGCCGCGCATCAGCGCCTGCGGCGTGAATTTGGTGTAGAAGCCCGCCTCGCGGTCGGCATCGGTCAGCAGGTTGGCGTCGGCCGACTGCTCCAGCCGCTCGTACCAAGGCGACAGGGTGTGGACGACATGCGCGAGGAACATCTGCTCCGCGCTCGCATAGGTCGCCGCCTTGTCCGAATAGCCGACCATGATCGGCATCACCCGCGCCGCCCGGCAGATTTCCTCGATCTGGAACTTCCGAGTCTCCAGATGCTGGGAATCAACTCCGCTCATCTGGTTCGGCGAGAACTTCGCCGAGCGATCCAGCACCAGCGGCTTCCACGCGTTGTCGCCGTTGATCGCCTCGTCCAGCCACGCCGACAGGACCTTGTATTGTTCCGGCGTCACCGTGCCTTCGAGCGAATAGAGGCCCGAGGTCTTGGCGCCATTCTTGTGAAACCGCGCGTGCGTCGCTTCCGTCGACAGCGCCAGACCGATGGCCTCGCGCGCCAGCCCGACCGCGTCGAGCCCCATCCATGAGTTCCACGACGGGCCGCGAATGTGCCAGATCGCGTCGGCTGGGAAGTCCTTCGACTGCCCGTCCTCGCGCCGCACCCGGTAGGTCAGAGCCATGTCATCGCCGCGCCTGACCGTCACCATTCCCGGCTCGATCGGCACCAGTTCGATGACGCGCCGATCCGAGCCGACGCGGTTGACGAACACGTAGGCGTTGCCCGCCAGCACGAGATGGAACAGCAGGGTCTCGCGGAACTCGAACGAGGTCTGCCAGGCGTTCGGGCGGCGGTAGATCAGCATGTGAAGCGGATGCTCGCGCGCCACGGATCGGCCGTTCCCGGTATCTTGGTAGACGCGCCACGGCACCTGCGCCACGCCCTCGGCAATGACCTTGCAGCAGGCCAGCACCGTCGTTACCTCCAGCGAGGTCTTCCAGTTCACCACCGCGCCAGACTTCGATTCCCGGCCGCCGAATAGCTCGCGGAACAGTTCGAGGCTCGTCGACTTCGTGGACTGCCTGCCGAGCAGGCGAGACCAGAAGCTCACCGCGCCACTTCCCAGAACGACGTTTCAACCACCGCCGGCACCTGCGCCACGCCCAGCGCCGAGATCAGCGCCACCGGGTTGTCGATCTTGTTCTCTTCCCGCTCCTTGCGCGGATAAACGTTGTCCTTGGCGTCCACCCGCGCGGTGACGTTGCCGATCTGCCACGTCATCACCGGGCAGCCGTCGTGGCGGATGTTCCCGCCCATGATCAGCGCGTCCAGCATTTTCATGGGCTCCGAAAAGTTCAGCACGGTCGGCCGGTACTCCAGCATCGGCACGCCCTGTGCCATCAGCTCGCTGCACAGCATCGTGGCCTGGTGCGGATCGTACGCCACCTTCTCGACCTGGAACCTGGAGCACAGGTCGATGATGTCGTCGCGGATCGCCTCGTAGTCGGTCACGTCGCCATCGGTGACGTTAAGCAGGCCGTCACGGTGCCAGGCCTGATAGTGCTCCTGCTGCTCCACCGCCGCTTCCGGCAGGTAATACCAGCCGAAGCGGGTGTAGACCGTCTCGCCCTTCTCCGGCAGGACCAGCAGCTCCACCGCTGCGATGTCACGCTTTGACGCCAGGTCCAGCCCGATGATGACCCTGCGGCCCTCGAAGTCCTCGATGACCAGGCCGGGCGCAGCGCACTGCTGCCACCGCTCGACGTTGAAGAAGGCATCCCGCGCACCGACCCAGACGTTCAGGTGCTTGGTCTTGAACACGCCCTGCTTGCGCGCGGAGTTGATGGCCTCCTTCTGGCGCGAGCGCAGGAAGTCGCCCGACACCGAAACGTCGAAGTTCGGGTTGGCCATCCGCAGGGCCTCTTCCGAGGTCCAGTCCGTGTCCTCGTCGACGCCGTACTCGATGCAGAAGAACTCGTTGTCCTCGTACAGCCCGTCCAGCACGCGGCGCCCGTCCTGGAGCATCGCATAGCAGGGGCCGGCCATGTCGGCGCCGGCGGTGGTCACCACCAGGAGCAGCGGCTGGTCACGGGCGCCCATGCCCGTCTCCATCGTATCCACCTGCTCATTGGTGGCGTGCTCGTGGTACTCGTCCACGATGGCGCAGGACGGCGAAGCACCATCGCCGGGCTTGCCGATCAGCGGGATGAACTTCGAGGCATCCTTGAGGCGGATCAGCGATTGTGCGTTCACGTCGATGCCGAAGTGACTCTGCAGCGCGCTGGTCCGCTGTGCCATCAGCTTCGCCGGGCCGAACACCTCCCATGCCTGCTTCTCGGTGGTGGCGCCGGAATAGACCTCGGCGCCGAACTCGCCATCGGCGCAGAACATGTAAAGCCCGATGCCCGCGGCCAACAGCGACTTGCCGTTCTTGCGCGGGATCAGAAGCAGCGCCTTGCGGAACCTGCGCTTGCCGTCCCGCCGCAGCCAGCCGAAGAGCACACACAGAACGAAGCACTGCCACGGCTGAAGCGCAATCTTTTCGGACTTCGCCGCCCACCGCCCCTTGGTGTGGGGCAGCGCCTCGATGAACTTGCAGACCTTCTCGCCCGCCTCGGGCCGCCAGATGAACGGATAGTCCTTGGCCTTCGCCAGCTCCCGGTCGCTCAGATGCCGCTGGCACGCCAACCTCACCCACTTGCCAGCCAGCACACGGCCGGCCACCACGTCGCGGGCGTATTTCTCAGCCTTGGCGACGTGCGGGTGAACGGAAGCCATCTACATCCCGTCGAACGGGTTGTCCTCTTTCGGCTTCTCGACCTTGATCTTCGAGCGGTCCGCCGGTGACAGCCCCATGCGGGACATCAGCGCCACCAGTTGCGAAAACTCCGCGCCCGAAAGCCAGTCCTGCCGGAACTTCGCCATCAGCCGGCAGGCCGTTTCGACAACCCACCGGTCGGCATTGAACAGCACGCCAGCCGGGGTCATCTCGACCAGCTCGTTCCAGCACGCCGCCTCATCCTCGTTGAAGTATCCGGGCATCTTGCCGAGCGGCTTGGTGGGCTGCGGCTCGTTGTCCAGGTTCTTGTAGCGGCCAGGGTTGACCTTGTGGGCACCCTTCAACTTGATGATCTGGGCGGCCTGCCGTGGGCGTCCCATTTCCAAACCTCATTTTGCAGACACGAAAACTTGACCCCCCACGCGGTCCCCAGGGCTCAGGGTCGTAGAGATTTGCCCCCCCCTACCCCCTCTGGCGCATGGCTCGGGCCGCCGTCATGCACCATGTGCATGTCTTCCGAACCCCTGGTCCCTCGCGGTCCTGCGGTCATGGCAGGGCTTGCACAGTCCTCTGAGGTTGTCAGGGTCGAGCCTGCGGTGCGGGGCGTCGGCGACGGCCTCGATGTGGTCCACCACCTGGCTGAGTGCCGCATGGCAGATCGTACACACCGGGTCGCGGTCGAGGATCACCAGCCGAAGCCGTTGCCATGCCCTGTCGTAGCCGCGCTTGCTGGCCGATGGCCTGTGGCGGTCCACCACGCGCTTGCGGTCCCGCTCGCTCTCCTGCTTGGGGCGATGGCGGAACACGGGTGAGGCGCTGGGCATGGTCCTTGAACGGACGAAGCCCGCCGGGTTAGGGCGGGCTCCTGTCGCTCGAATGCTATTCGAACATTTATGATCCTGCGCCCTTTGGGCAGGCCTGTCAAGCCACCCGTTTCAGCCCGATCATATCGGCCAGCGCATCGAGCCCCTCCCGGATGTGGGCCACCTCAGCGGGCCTGAGCGACGGGCGGCGGTCGTACTGGCACAGGTTCACCACGTCGTCACGGGTCTGGCGCGAGCAGGCCGCCAGCACCTGCTTGCACCGCAGCGCGAACCGCTGTGCCCCGTCTCGCTCGGCCTCGTCGCCGCCATGAGTGCCGCCCTGCGCCGGCGCGAACGGCCGGCCGAAGGCGCGCCATGTCGCACCCTGGAATTGGACACCTGCCTCGTACTGCTCCCGGTCAATCAGCCCCCGGCCGAACACGGTGCCCAGCCACGTCTCGCTCAACCTCACCGCATCCCGCTCGCTGAACTTCTCCGGCACGTCCATCCTCACTCGGTTTCCTTCCACTCGATATGGCCAGCCGAGGCGGCTGGCGGCCTGTATCTGTCGGTGCACGCTGCCGTAGTCGATCCCATCGGGATTGATCTGCGGCTTCTTCGGTCGGCCTCGCTTCGCCATTCACACCCCCCACGCGGCAAGCAGCAGCACCACGGACGGCGCGGCCCATTCCATCTGCCGGTGCAGGTCCAGCCCCCAGCCACGCCAGAACGGCAGGCCGAGGCGCGTCTGCATCTGGGTCACCTCGCGCAGGTACAGCACCAGCGCGGCCGCGGCCGCCGCCCGTATCGGCTCGGCTCCCGCGATGGCGTGCATGGCGAGCGCGAGCGCCGCACCCAGCAGGACGTGCAGCCCGTTGTCCGCCGTCAGGACGTGGCGCTTGACGAAATCCATCACGCCCGCCCTCCCGCCGCCGCGATGAAGCTGTCGATGCTGGTGTGGGTGTGGCGGGGCCGCCGGGCTTGGGGCTGCTCACGCGGCCCAGCCAGATGCTCTGGCCCGAGATATCCCGGCTGGTCAGGGGCAGGCCCGTGCTTGTCGGCCTCCCACTCGAACGCCCGGTCGCGCCACTGGCCGACGAACCTGTCGGACGAGCCCGGCGCCCTGGCCATCTCGGCCCAGAACGCCGTGGCCCGCTCCCGCTGCTCGGTGCTGCGGGTTTCGACACGGCGCCGGATGGCCGGCTCGAAGTATTTCAGGTTCCCGACCTGGGCGGCATCGTAGGTCTCGCGCTCCACGGCATCGGACACGGCGGCCCGGATGTCGTCCTCGGACCAGTCGGCCAGCCATTGGCGGACGATGCTGGTGCTCACCGGCTTGGGCCTGGCGTCGAGGCCGGTCAGGCTCAGCAGGTCCTCGCCGAGCACGGCCCATCGCTCTCGGGCCGGCGGCGCCGGGATGTCGTCGAGGCTGCCGAGGCCTGGTTCGGCGTCGGGCTCGAACTCCTCCGGGTCGGGCTCGTCGCCCTCCCCTTCAAAAAAACCACCACCCGGCTCCGGCTCGTCATCCTGCTCGGCCCTCGGGTGTAGAGTCTGGTTGTTGGTGGTGAAGGATTCTCTTTCTCCCCTTACCTTCCTCCCTTCCTCCCTTCCTCCCTTCTGCGGAGACTTTTCCCCACTGGTACCGAACTCGGCATCGTTCACGGGGGGTTCGGTTCCGGACTGATTCCGAACTGGCGGCCGTTTATCCGGCTCAGGTTCCGAACCGGTTCCGGACTGGTTCCGAACCGGTTCCGAACTTTTTTGGGCTAAGCCTATGTATTTATTGATGTCGATTTCTCGGCCTGTCATCGTCGACACCGCGTCACCCCTCGGACAGTGCGATTGGGGCTTTTTCGGACGCTGGTACTTGGCGAAGTTGCGAATAGCTCCTAACTGCTTTTCTTCGGCGACATAGCGGACAACCCGATTTACCGCCATCAGCTCGGCCAGAAGCTTCTCCACATCGACGTCATCGGCCGGGAAAAGGCGCACCTTGAGGCGCACCGGCTTCCACTCGAAGCACCCATAATCGTCGGCCTCGGTGCACAGCAGGATGAAGAACAGCCGGGCGGTGATGCTGCACTCCAGCATGTCCTCGTCGGTGGCGATGCCGGGATGCACGGACCTAATGCGCGCCATTCGATGCCCCCCTTTTTGCCCGAGAAACCGCCTGGCGGTAGAACCTCATCACCATCGCCTCCTGCTTTTCCGTCAGAAATCGAAGATCGCGCCACCGATCACGCATGTCCGTGATGACGCCGGCCCAGCGCTCGTTGAGCGCCCCATGCCGGAGGATCGTCGCGAAGACATCCTCCCAGTCCTCGTCATCGTCATCCTGCGCGTTGGCGGCGGCGGATGGCTTGGCCGACGCAAACGCGTCGTTCCATGTCAACCCCATGTCGCGCATCAGGTCGTTCACCTTGCGTACAGCCGCCAGCGCCTCGCCCTCAACCGGGGATGTCGTCAGCCACAGACACTTGAGCAGGCGGTCGCGGCGCTTGTCGTCACAGCCCATCGGCGCCGCTCCTTTCGATGTCGTAGAATCTGTTGGTCGGCAGGTCGACGCCGACGGTGACGGGCCGCACTGGTCCATGCCGGTTCTTCGCCACCAGCACGTCGGCCTCGTGGATTTGCGCGGCGAGGCGCGATTCCAGCGCCAGGCGCTCGGCGCCCTCAGCCTTCTTCATCTCGCGCTCGATGTAGTAGGCCTCGCGGTGGATGAACATGACGGTGTCCGCGTCCTGCTCGATGTCCCCGCTCTCGCGCAGGTCGGAGAGCTGCGGCACCTTGTCCTGGCGCTGCTCGTTGGCGCGGGAGAGCTGGGACAGGGTGATGATGGGGATGTCGGCGTGCTTGGCCGCGTTCTTCAGCCCACGGCTGATGTGGCCGATCTGCTGGATGCGCTCCTTGACGCCGACGGTGGGCGCCACGAGCTGGAGATAGTCGACCACGGCGAGTGCGAGGCGCTGCCGCTTCAGGGCCAGCCGCATCTTCTGCCGCAGGATATCGGCGCGGATGGCCTCGATGGTCATGCCGGCGGCATCCACCAGGATCAGCGGCAGGCCCTCCAGATGGCCGAGGGCGCGCTTGACGTCCTCGATCTCCCGCAGGTCCGCCCGCTTGCCCATGATCGCCGTGAACGGCACGTTCTTGCCGTCGCGAGCCAACATCAGCGAGACGATGCGGCCGGTCAGTTCCTCGACGCTCATCTCGTAGCTGTAGACGACCGTGGGCTCGCCGCGCCGGGCGGCCATGTAGGCGTGAAACACCGCCAGCAGGCTCTTTCCCATGGACGGGCGCCCGCCGACGATGATGCTGTTGCCACGCCGGAAGCCGCCGATGACGGCATCGAGGCTGGAAAGCCCGGTCGAGACGAACGGCTCGTCCTTGGCATAGAGGTATTCGATGAAGGATTCCCTCGGGCTCTTCTCCCGGCGCCGGGCCATAGCGAAGCCCTCCATCGTGCCGGGGCCTGCGGACAGAAGCCGGTCCACCGCTTCCTGCGCGGTGATGCCTGGCGTGCCGGTCAGGTCGGCGCTGGTCTCGTCGAGCACGATGCCGAGCGACCGCTTCGCCGCCGCCTCGATGATGAGCCCGGCCAGCGGCGCCGCCTCCGGCGCCCACTTCGGGTCCATGACCATGAACTCGCGGCGCAGGTGCTGGATGTACTTGATGCCGACCGGGATATCCGCCCAGCGCGGATCGCCGCGCATGTCGCGCATGATGTACTCCGGCGTGTAGGGCTCGCCGGCCTGGTATCGGTCGATGATGGCCTGATAGATGTCCGCGTGCAGCGGGTCGAAGAACATGTCGGCGGTCAGCATGGCCGCGAACTCGGTGACCATCTGCGGTCGCGCCAAGCACAGGCCCAGCGCACTCTGCTCTGCCTCTACCGCCTGCGGCACGCTGATCTGGACCTCGGCGTTCATTCCCAGTCCTCGCGCGCGCTGTCCCACCGCGAACGCGGCCTGAGCGGCGGCCTGTCGGTGGCTTTGGTGATGGCGGCATCGATGTCCGTGATGAGCCGCTGGAGTCTCTGAACTTCGGCGGATTCCGCGAGAGCCCGGTCCAACCTCTCGACATGCTCCCGCAGCCGACCGACCAGCGTCTCCGTGCGCGTGCCCTCCGGCATCTTGAGGATGCCCACCAGCTCGCGGCGCAGCCGTTCGATCTGCTCGTTGCCTTTCTCCACGGCCTGCTCATGCGCGCGCTGAGCCTCCGCCAGGAGCCGGGAGGCCTCGGACTTCATCTCCGCAGCCTTTTCCTCGACACCGCGCTTGTTCTGGAGAATGCGCGCGACGTCAGCGCCGAGGGCTCGACGAATGCGGTCCACCTGGGTGTAATTGTCCCACTCTCGGCTGCGGGCCTCGCGGCGGATCTGGTCCGCGCGATAAGTCAGCAGCCCGATCAGGAAGTGCTGCGGCAGCTCGGGCGACCGCGAAAGATTCGGGCCTTTCAAAAACCGCCAGCCAGCCTCTGATCTTTCGATCAGACCACACTTGTCGGGAATCTCTCCCTTGCTGATCAGGCCTTTGGGTGTCGCGAACACGACGCCGCATGAGTATGGCAGGTATTTCTGCCACTTGCCGCTGGTGACGTCGGACAGGAAATCGGCCCGCGATACCTTCACCTCGTAGGAGATCGGCCTGGGATTGCCGGGCGACATGGCGATGGAATAACAGTCCGGGCGCCCCTCTCCGACCTGGATGTTCTCCCAGACGACGCGGATGTCGGATGCCCGTTCATAGCGCAGGTACCGCGCCAGGTCGTTCTGCAGCGCGTTGTGGCTCCAGGTGATGGGCGTCTCGGCGTTCATGGCGCGCCCTCCAGCAGCCGGCTATCCGGCCGGGTGCGTTCCAGCCACTGGCGCGCGTTCTCGCCCGGCAGGCGCTCGGCGAGGAAGCGCTCGCGCATACCGGACACGGCGGCGGTGAAGCAGCGGGCACCATCGATGCGGGGGTTGTATTCCATCAGAACATGGCCTCCTGCTTCATCTTCGGCGGAGGCTCGCGGAACATGTCGCCCTGCTTGTAGGCGTCCTCGATGCGCTTGCAGGCGATCTCGAAGTAACGCTCTTCCCGCTCGATGCCGATGAATTTCCGGCCCAGCTTGACGCAGGCAACGCCAGTGGTGCCGCTGCCCATGAAGGGGTCGAGGATCAGGTCGCACGGGGGGGGTATGTGGGAGATGCACCACTCCATGACGCCGAGCGGCTTCTGGGTCGGGTGGCCGTGACGAACCTCTCGGTTTGCCCTCATGCACCCATTCCACAGGTACTGGATGCGCCTGACGGCTTTTGGCAAGTTGGTCCACGCCATTTCACAGTCGGCGAAATCTGTTTCGCCGTTCAACTTGTCCCAGATCAGCCAGCATTTCGCAGGCGGCAGGTTGTAGTAGTTGCCGCCAAAGATGATGTTCCACTTGCCTGCAGACCTGATTGCGGACATCAATTCATCCGAGATCGGCTCGTTGTCCCAATCCTCGTCACCGTAGTCCATCCGATAGACTTGAGGGCTGCGGAGCTTGCTGGACAACCCGCTGGTGCGCGTCTTTGCCTTACCTGCAGCTTCCCCAATCCCATACGGCGGGTCGGTCACCACCGCGTCCACCTTGCCCAGCGTCGGCAGGATGTGGAGGCAGTCGCTCAGATACAGCGTGCAGTCGCCGATGATGACGGGATCAGTCATGCGACCTCCGCGAACATGGCGCTATCTTTCAGCAGCGCCGCTGCCTCCATCACCTGCGCGGCCGTCACGTTCTCCTGCGCGCCGATCCGGAACAGCGTCCGCATGGTGTACGGCTTCGGCACCTCTCTCGGATTCCGGATCGTGGCCTCGGCGCAGACCGGCGAGTACCGGGTGCGCAACTTCTGCACCGCCAGTTCCAGCGACCCACTGGCCTCCGGCGGCCGCCACGTGCTGATGACCTTCATCG
>CAZVVC010000021.1:0-18745 GCA_964630425.1 uncultured Bifidobacterium sp.
GCCAACCATCAACTAACATGGAAACTGGACCACCCTTCAGGGGCAGGCCACGAAAGCCTCCGCGCCCGTGTCGGCTAAACCGTCGTCCAAAATTACGCAGGTGCCGTTGGCAAAAACAACAAAGTCCCGCTTCCCGTCGCAATAATATGAGATGCGGTCGGCAATCCGATCGAGAGGCTGCTTGAAGGAGGGTCGCCAAGCTGGCACTGGCGGAAACTTCTTGTCCATCCCGGTAGCACTCGTTTTTCCCATGCCGATCAAGGCCAACAGTCCGGCGATGAATGACCGTCTCATCAATTGCGATCTCCACTACGGATGGTGAACCTGCCGCAGCATATAGTGGTTTCGACCATAGCAGATGTTGGCGACAGCGCCATTTAGATGGGCTAGCGACCAACGGCTAACGGCGTCAAGCGTGCATTCCGGTGACAGTGCATCCCATTCCTCTTTGGCTTCAGCCTACATTGGGTGACAGGGTGGACAGACCTCGAAGACCAGACGGATATCCGCCTCACAGACGTGGCCGATTAGGTGCACTGTCACTGTAGTTTGCCGAGCGCTCCGAGCCCTGTGCGGTAGCTGTGACGCAAAACGGGAACGCTTGTGGAAATCCGTGTGGAAACGCTTGTGGAAATGGAACGCGCCGAGAACGCCCCGAAGGGCGAATTATTCCAACGATTTCAAGAAGTTCGGTTGGTGGGTATGCAAGGACTCGAACCTTGGACCCGCTGATTAAGAGTCAGCTGCTCTACCACCTGAGCTACATACCCATAACCGAGGAGGCGGCTTATACAAAAATGCCTTCGCCCTGTCGACAGGGAAACGTAAGAAAAATGTCGTACCCGGCGGGGGCTCGGCGAAAGGGCGCGGAGATGACGGGCGGGGCTTTTCCAGGTCTCTGCTAGAGAACCGTGCCGTGCCGCGCGAGCGGGACCGTGCCCTGGCGTGACAGGATGACGTTCCGGTGCACGAAGACGTTCATCAGCAGGCCCATGCCGATCATCAGGGTCATCATGGCCGAGCCGCCGAACGACACCAGCGGCAGGGGCACGCCCACCACGGGCACCAGCCCCATCACCATGGCGATGTTGATGAAGACGTAGAGGAAGAAGGTCGTCGTCACGCCGATGGCCATCAGCCTGGCGAAATGGCTGCGCGCCGACAGCGCGATCATGAACCCGTAGCCGATCAGCACCGCGTAGAGCGTCAGCAGCGTCACGCCGCCGACGAAGCCGAACTCCTCCGCCAGGGCGGTGAAGATGAAGTCGGTCTGCTTCTCGGGCAGGAAGTCCAGGTGCGACTGGGTGCCCTGCATGAACCCCTTCCCGCTGACGCCGCCCGAGCCCAGCGCGATCTTGGATTGCTGGATGTGATAGCCGGTGCCCAGCGGGTCGCTGTCCGGATCGAGGAAGGTGAACACCCGCTCGCGCTGGTATTCGTGGAGCTGGTAGAAGCCCAGCACGCCCACCACCACCGCCGCCACCGCGCCGAAGACGAACACCTTGCGCGGCACGCCGGCCACGAAAAGGATGGTGGCGCCGCCGGCGGTGATCAGCAGCATGGTGCCGAGGTCGGGCTGGAGCAGCACCAGCACCGCCGGGAAGCCGATCATCATCATCGGCCTGACCAGCGTGCGCAGGTTCCGCACCTCGTCCAGCGTCAGGCCGTGGTAATAGCGCGCCAGCGCCATCACCAGGCCGATCTTCATGATCTCGGACGGTTGCAGCCTGACGAAGCCCAGGTCCAGCCATCGCTGCGCCCCGCCGCCGATGTCGCCGATGATCTCCACCGCGACCAGCATGACCAGCCCCAGGCCATAGATGGCGTAGGACAGCTTCCACCACCACCTGATGTGCACCAGCGCGATGGTGATCATGAAGGTGAAGCCGACGCCGAACACCACCATCTGCCGTCCGGCGAGCTTGGAGAAATCGCCCGAGGCGGCGGAATAGAGCATGGCGAAGCCGATGCCGGCGATGCACAGCATCACGATCATCATGCTGCCGTTCAGCTCCATGACCTTCGAGATCAGCTTCCGGGTGGCGGCGGAACGCGTATCAGGCATGGCCATGACCTTCGTCGTGATCGTGGTCGTGGTCGTGATCGTGGCCGTCGTGACGAGGGTGCCCGTCGCCCGGCGTCAGCAGGCCGGCCTCGGCCAGCATGGGCCTGCCGCCGGTCAGGCCGCAGGGATCGCGGATGAACACCTCGCGCATGATGTCGCGGGCGATCGGCGCCGCCACCGCCGAGCCGCCGCCGCCGTGCTCGACGATGATGGAGATGGCATAGGCGGGATTGTCGATGGGGCCATAGGCGATGAACAGCGCGTGGTCGCGCTCCTCCCAGGGCCGGCTTTCGTTCTTGGGCACGCCGCCGGCGCGCTGCGCCGCGGTGATCGCCCTGACCTGTGAGGTGCCGGTCTTGCCGGCCAGCCCCCTCGGCCAGTCGCGGATGCGCGCGGCCCGCGCCGTGCCGCTGCCGCCCTCGGTCACGGCGATCATGCCGTCATGGGCGGCCTTCAGCACCTCGGGCGTCACGCCCACCGGCGGGAACAGCGCCGAGGCCTTGCGCGGCGGCCCTTCGGCCTTCAGCAGCGTCGGCTTGACCGCATAGCCGCCATTGGCGATGCGCGCCGTCATCACCGCGAGCTGGAGCGGCGTCGCCAGCATGTAGCCCTGGCCGATGGAGACGCTGAGGGTTTCGCCGTCATGCCACTTCTTGTCCTTGCGCCGCGTCCGCTTCCAGGCGCGCGTGGGCACGAGGCCGGGCTTCTCCTCGTCCGTCTCGACGTCGTGCACGTGGCCCAGGCCGAAGCGCCGCGCCATGTCGGCGATGGTGTCCACGTAGAAATAGACGTCGCAGGACTGCTCCTGCGCGGTGATCATGTTGACGCTGCCGTGGCCGCCGCGCTTCCAGCAATGGAAGGTGCGCGAGCCGAACCGCATCCCGCCGCCGCAGAACACCGAGTCCTGCGGATTGACCAGCCCCGCCTCGAGCGCCGCCATCGCCACGATGGGCTTGAAGGTCGAGCCGGGCGGATACTGCCCTTGCACCGTCTTGTTCATCAGCGGCTTGCGCGGGTCCTTCAGCAGCGCCTTCCAGGTCTCGGTGCGGATGCCGAAATTGAAGTCGTTGGGATCGAAGCCGGGCGCCGAGGCCATCACCACGACCTCGCCCGAATGGATATTCATCACCACCGCCGCCGCGCTCTGGTCGGCCAGGCGCTGCATGGAGAAGCGCTGGAGATCGGCGTCGATGCTGGTCAGCAGGTCCTTCCCCGGCACGCCGTCGTCGCGGGACAGCTCGCGCACCTCGCGGCCCAGCGCGTTCACTTCCACCCGTCGCAGGCCGGGCACGCCGCGCAATGTCCGGTCGTGATGGTGCTCCAGCCCCCGCTTGCCGATGCGGAAGTCGGGCAGCATGTAGAGCGGGTCCCTGGGCAGGTTCTCCAGGTCCTTGTCCGTCACCTGCCCCACATAGCCGGCCAGATGCGCGAACTCCACCGGATAGGGATAGAACCGGCTGCGCCCCGCGTCGGGCTGCACGCCGGGAAGCTCGGGCGCGATGCTGTTGATGTGGGCGAATTCCTCCCAGGTCAGGTTGTCGGACACGGTCACCGGCAGGAACCGGCGCGAGCGCGACGCCTGGCGCAAAACCGTCTCGATCTTGTGCGGCGGCAGGGGGATGATGCCGGAAAGCCTGTCCAGGATCGCCTCGAAGTCGCCGGCCTGCTCGGGGATGATCGACACCCGGTAGTTGAGCTGGTTGTTGGCGATCTCCTTGCCGTGCCGGTCAAGGATGCGGCCCCTGAGCGGCGCGATCAGCCGCAGGTCGACCCGGTTCTCCTCGGCCAGCAGCTTGTACTGGTCGGCGTTGATGATCTGCAGGTGCACCATGCGGCCGACCAGGGCCAGCAGCCCCACCGCCTGCGCGCCGCCCAGGATCATGGCGCGGCGGGTGAGCATCCGGTAGCGGTCGCCCTTGATGTCCATCAGGCCTGCTCGTACAGCAACTGGTCGATCTTGCGGAAGATCACCGCCAGCGGCACATAGGCCGCCGCCCCCAGCCCCCAATGGGCGACGAACGGGAAGACCCCGAAGGAATGGTTCCACCACAGGCCGGCGACGCCCCAGGCCAGCGCCGTCAATACCGCCGAGATCAGCACGAAGCCCAGCCACGCCACCGAGAACGGCTGGGTCAGCAGCACCTGACGCTGGTTCTCGATGCCGCCGCGGGTGATCACCAGCAGCAGCGCCATCAGCCCCAGCGGCCCGCCCACCAGGATGTCCTGCCACAGGCCGATGGCGAAGGCCGCCGCCAGGGGCATGGCCTCGGGCCGGTAGAGCGCCCAGTAATAGACGAGGGGCAGGGTGAGCGAGGGCATGATGACGCTGAACTCGTTCGTGCCGTAGGGCACGAACGACAGCACCGCCAGCAGCATGCCCAGCAGGAAGGGCACACTGCCCCGCGTCGCGACCAGGATGCGCCGCGCCACCGCCGCCATCAGTCGCCCTCCGCCGGCGCGGCGGCCGCGGGCGTCGCCGCGCCTTCGGCGGGCGGCTGCGCGCCGTCGAGCGATGGGGCCTCGGCCGGAGCCGGCGCCTCGGCGGGCGTCGGCGCATCGGCCGGGGCCGGCCGCTATCGCGGCACGAGCGGCGGGCTGGGCAGCACGGGATCGGCGGGCGGCATGGCGACGGGCGGCTCGATGCGCGGCTCCGTCACCGCGGCCACGGACGGCCCCGGCGGCAGCGCGTCGACCGCCTCGGCGGCGGGGTTCTGCTCGGGCCTTTCGATCGGCTCGTAGGCCATGACGTTGACGAAGTCGAGCCGCGACATGTCGGCCGACAGCCTGACCCGGACGGTCGATCCGTCGACGAAATCCACCACGCCGACCGGCAGCTTGGGTGGGAAGATGCCGCCGTCGCCGGACGTGAACACCTCGTCGCCGACCTTCGCCGAGGACTGCATGGGCAGATAGGCCAGCTTGGGCCGGTCGCTATTGTCGCCCACCAGGATGGCGCGGTCGCCGGTCCGCCGCACGAACACCGGGATGCGGCTGTTGAGGTCGGTGAGCAGCAGCGCCCGCGACGACTGGCGGCCCACGGTGACGATGCGCCCCACCACGCCGGACGGGTCCATCACCGGCTGGAACTTGGCGACGCCCTTCGAGCCGCCGGCATCGAGCAGGATCGCGCGCACGAACGGCCCGCCGGGATCGCTGACCACCCGCGCCGAGATCGCCGGAATGCGCGTTTCCTCGCTCACCCGCATCAGCGCGCGGAGCTGGGCGTTCTCGCCGTCGAGCCGCATGGCCACGTCGCGCCAGCGTTTCAGGCGCTCGTTCTCGGCGCGCAACTCCTCCAGCTTCTCGGCGCCGCCCAGCGTGTCGGCGACCTTGCCGCCGGCGCCGCGCATCGCCGTCACCGGCTCGCCCACCACGTCGACGACCGGCGCGGCCACGTCGAGCAACACGCCCTGCACGCGCTCGTTGAGGCTGGGATAGATCTTGCTGACGATCAGGAGCACGACCGAGACGACCAGGAAGATGGCGAACGGAAGCTGCCGCGCCAGGCCGCGCTCCGGATTCGCTGTGCGCGCCGCACGGCCGCCTGACCGTCTCACGGGCTGCATCTCCCAGTTGAACATGCGGAAGGCGGCGCCGGGCACCGCCGTGGCCGTCCGCTAAACCCTAATACCCCCGCAGCAGGACGGCTTGCAACAGGTTGTCCTCCAGCGACTTGCCGGTGCCCAGCGCGACGCAGGACAGCGGGTCCTCGGCGCGGGTGACCGGCAGGCCGGTGGCGTCGCGGATCACCTGCTCCAGGTCGGTCAGCAGGCCGCCGCCGCCGGTCAGCACGATGCCGCGGTCGACGATGTCCGCCGCCAGCTCGGGCGCCGTGTGCTCCAGCGCCACCTTGACCGCGTCGACGATGGCGGCGACGGGCTCGGCGAGCGCCTCGGCGATCTGCACCTGGTTGATGATGATCTCCTTGGGCACGCCATGCATCAGGTCGCGGCCCTTGAGCTGGATCTCGGCGCCGATGCCGCTCACCGGCGGACGGGCGGTGCCGATCTCCTTCTTGATCCGCTCGGCGCTGGCCTCGCCGATCAGCAGGTTATGGTTGCGGCGGATATAGGCGATGATCGCCTCGTCCATCTTGTCGCCGCCCACGCGCACCGAGCGGGCATAGACGATGCCGCCCAGCGAGATCACCGCCACCTCGGTGGTGCCGCCGCCAATGTCGACGACCATGGAGCCGGTCGGCTCGGTCACGGGAAGCCCGGCGCCGATGGCGGCGGCCATGGGTTCCTCGATCAGGAACACCCGGCGCGCGCCGGCGGCTTCGGCCGATTCCTGGATGGCGCGGCGCTCCACCGGCGTCGAGCCCGACGGCACGCAGATGACGACCTGCGGGCTGGCGAACGAGCGGTGGTTGTGCACCTTGCGGATGAAATGCTTGATCATCTCCTCGGCCACCTCGAAATCGGCGATCACGCCGTCGCGCAGCGGCCGGATGGCGGCGATGTTGCCGGGCGTGCGGCCCAGCATGGCCTTGGCCTCGTTGCCCACGGCCAGCACCTGCTTGCGCCCGTGCGGGTCGAGGATGGCGACGACCGACGGTTCGTTGAGGACGATGCCCCTGCCCTTCACATAGACGAGGGTGTTCGCGGTGCCGAGATCGATGGCCATGTCGTTGGAGAACAGGCCAAGCAGACGTGAGAACATTAAGACCTATACCGTGTCTAAGGGAGTTGCCCCAAACTCGCGGGTTGAAGTGTGCCTTTGCGGGTCGCCCCCAAGCGAATCGGCCTTCGAGTGCGCGACTTTACACCAAATTCCTGAGAGAGGATTTGATTAATCCCACTCCCGGAAGGGATGGTCCGGTCTGTTGGCGGGTTCGAAACGGGCCCACCCTCCTCGGACCCGTTTCCCAGCGCGGAAGCGGATGTACAGAATTCGAAGCATCCGGGCAAGAGGGAAACAAGCACCCGGCGCACCAGGCCGCGGGCGGCTTTGCGGCGCCCGGAACGGCAGCGCGTCCCCGGCCAGATCGCCGTACCGCGCCGGCGATGACGAACGGACCGGCGCGAGCTACACCAGCCTCTCGCCCAGCGGCAGCTTGGCCAGGTCCGGCTTCCTAACCTTGGTGGTCGACATGGGCCATTCGGTGACGAAGCGCACATGGCGCGGGATCTTGTAGCTGGCGATCTGCCCCTTGCAGAAGGCGATCACGCCCGGCCCGTCCAGCGAGGCATCCGGCGCCAGTTCGATGAACGCGGCGGGCACCTCGCCCAGCCGGTCGTCGGGCACGCCGATCACCTGGGCCAGCTTCACCGCCGGATGGCTCATCAGGAAGCTCTCGATCTCCACGGCGGCCACGTTCTCGCCGCCCACCTTCAGCATGTCCTTCACCCGGCCGTGGAACCGCACCTGGCCGTCCGCGTCGATGGAGCACAGGTCGCCGGTGTGCAGCCAGCCGTCCCTCAGCGCCTCGGCGGTCTTGGCCGGGTCCTTGTAGTAGCCCGAGAAGATGGCGCCCGACCGGATCAGCATCTCGCCCTTTTCGCCCGGCCCCAGCGTCTCGCCCGTGTCCGTGCCCGCAATGCGCAGCTCGACGCCCGGCAGCGCCGTGCCGTTGGCGGTCAGCCGCTGCTCCAGCTCGTCCTCCGGCATGCCGGCGCAGACGATGCCGCAGGATTCGGAGAGGCCGTAGGCCGCCGTCTGCACCGCGCCGGGGAACGCCGCCTGGAACCGCTGCAACAGGCCGCGCCCGCCGACCGCGTTGATCCGCTTGACCGACGACAGGTCCCGCCGGGAGAAATCGGGATGGTTCAGCAGATCGGCGCAGATCGCCTCGAAGCTGGGCCAGATCCAGGTCGCCCGCTCCCCCTCGATCAGGCCCAGCGCCTCGCCCGCGTCGAAATGCATCTGGGAGACGACGGCGCCGCCGCCATGAACCACGCACATCCACGGCAGCAGGAACGAGATGTGGAACGCGGGCAGCGGATTCCACATGCGGTCGCTCGCCGCGATGGCGTAGCGGTAGCGCCACAGGTCCACCGCGCTGCCGACCAGCGCGTGATGCGGCACCATGCAGCCCTTGGGATTGGCCGTGGTGCCCGAGGTGTACATGATGATGCCCGTCTCCGCCGGATCGACCGGCACCGGCAGCGCGATCTCGGCCGCCCCGGCCTCGAACGCGGCCTGCCCGATGAAGCCCGCCGGCGCCCCGGCGCCGAACATGACGACGGAGCGCAGCGCCGGCGCCTCCTTCGGATGGAGCGCGAGCGGATCGGTCTTGCCCGCCAGGTCCGGCAGCGCCGCCGTCAGCAGCGCAACGAAATCCACATGCGGCTTCAGGGCGTCCGACGTGACCAGCACGGAAATGTCCGCGTTCTCGGTCACATAGTGCAGCTCGCGCGCCTTGTAGCGGGTGTTGAGCGGCACCAGCACCGCGCCGAGCAGGGCGATACCCCACACCATCTCGACGAACTCCATGCAGTTGGGCATCAGCAGCCCCACATGGTCGCCCCGCTTCACGCCCAGGGCCGCCAGGCTGCGCGCCCGTCCGTGCGCCCTGTCCCTCAGTTCGGCATAGGTGCCGCGCCGGCCGGGGAAGATCACCGCCTCGTTCTCGGGCCACAGCAAGGCCGAACGCTCGAACAGCTCGGCGGCGGTGCGGATATCCCGGTGCTCCATCATGCGTCGACCCCGACGCGGATGCGCTCCGGCGAGACGGTGACCTGGTCGAACTCCAACACTTCCTCCATCACCGCCTTGCCGCGGACCTCGTGGTGGCCGTCACCCGCCGTGTCCCTGCAATGATCGTTTTCCATGCGACTCCGGTGATGTTGGCGCAAACACCACAACGAGTCATTGCTGTTCCGGGGGAGCAGATTGCAATATCGCATACAATATTATATTTTCATGGCATGAGGGTCGTACTCGATACGGATGTGATCGTCGCTGCATTGAGAAGCGCGAAGGGCGCCTCTCGCCGACTCCTCGCAGCGGTGCTGGATGGCAGGTTGACGCTGCTGCTCAGCGTGCCGTTGATGATCGAATACGAAGCGGTACTGCTGCGACGAGAGCATCTGCTGAAGGCCGGCGTTACCGCGCAAGAGGTAGGTTTCTTGCTGGATGCGCTGGCGGCGGTTTGCGAACAGGTCGAGCCCGACTTCCTCTGGCGCCCGATGTTACAGGACGCCGACGATGAAATGGTGCTGGAAACGGCCATCAACGGACGGGCCGGCACTCTGGTCACCTTCAACAAACGGGACTTCGGTGAGGCGGCGAGCCAGTTTGGAATCCGCCTTGCCACGCCCGGAGAAGCATTGGCGTTGACGAGATTACTGTAACCAAGACGCCTTACGCCCCACCGGGGCACCTCGTTCCGAGGGAGACAGGAAAATGAGAAAGAGTAACTTCGCACTGCGTCTACAGCCCTCACTGCTCGAGGAAGCCCGCAAACTGGCGGAGGAAGAGGGCGTGGCCCTCAATCAGCTGATCAATGTGGCCGTCGCCGAGAAACTATCGGCGCTGCGCACGCGGAAGTATTTCGAGGAACGCGCGGCCCGGGCCGACCTCGCCAAGGCGAAAGAAATCCTTGAACGGGCAGGTATCGGCAACCAGCCGGATCCTGGCGACGAATTGCCAGAGTGAACAAACGAATGAATAAACGAAAGCCCCCGCCTTTCGGCGGGGGCTCGTGTCCCGGCCGGGGCCGGAAAGACTAGTTGCGGGCCTTGTCGACCAGCTTGTTGGCGGCGATCCAGGGCATCATGGCGCGCAGCTTCTCGCCGGTCTCCTCGATCTGGTGACGGGCCTGGTTGGCGCGCATGGCCTTGAAGCTGGGATAGCCGGCCTTGTTCTCGAGCACGAAGTCGCGCACGAACTTGCCGTCCTGGATGTCCTTCAGGACGCGCTTCATCTCGGCCTTGGTCTCGTCGGTGATGATGCGCGGGCCGGTCGCGTAGTCGCCGTACTCGGCGGTGTTCGAGATCGAGTAGCGCATGTTGGCGATGCCGCCCTCATACATCAGGTCGACGATCAGCTTCACCTCGTGCAGGCACTCGAAATAGGCCATCTCCGGCGCGTAGCCGGCGTCGACCAGCGTCTCGAAGCCGGCCATGATCAGCTGCGACAGGCCGCCGCACAGCACGGCCTGCTCGCCGAACAGGTCGGTCTCGCATTCCTCGCGGAAGTTGGTCTCGATCACGCCGGCGCGGCCGCCGCCGATGGCGCTGGCATAGGACAGCGACAGGTCGAGCGCGTTGCCCGAGGCGTTCTGGTGCACGGCCACGAGGCAGGGCACGCCGCCGCCACGCAGATATTCGGAGCGGACCGTGTGGCCCGGGCCCTTCGGCGCGACCATCGCCACGTCGAGGTCGGGACGCGGTTCGATCAGGCGAAAATGGAAGTTGAGGCCGTGCGCGAACAGCAGGGTGGCGCCCTGCTTCATGTTGGCGGCCAGATCGTCGGCATAGAGCGCGGCCTGATTCTCGTCCGGCGTCAGGATCATCATCACGTCGGCCCACTTGGCGGCCTCGGCCGGGTTCATCACCTTCAGGCCCTCGTTCTCGGCCTTCTTGGCGGTGGCCGAACCGGGGCGCAGCGCCACGGCGATGTCCTTCACGCCGCTGTCGCGCAGGTTGAGCGCGTGGGCATGGCCCTGGCTGCCATAGCCGACGATGACGACCTTCTTGGTCTTGATCAGATTCACATCCGCGTCGCGGTCGTAATACACCCGCATGGTGGCTTCCTTTGTGGACTGGTTCGAACGGTTGGTTAGGTGCGCACTGCCTTAGCGTCCCACGGCCACGCGCGCAAGGTTTAGAGTCGTTACATCGCCCCGGCGCCGCGCTTGATGGCGACGACGCCGGTGCGCGAGACGTCGACGAGGCCCAGCGGCTTCATCAGGTCGACGAAAGCGTCGATCTTGTCCGAATTGCCGGTGATCTCGAAAGTGAAGCTGTCGGTCGTGGTGTCGAGCACGCGGGCGCGGAACGCGTCGGCGAGGCGCAGGCTCTCGACCCGCGGATCGCCGGTCGCCGCCACCTTCACCAGCGCCAGCTCGCGCTCGACCGCCGGCCCCTCGACCGTCAGGTCCGACACCTTGTGCACCGGCACCAGCCGCTCGAGCTGGGCCTTGATCTGCTCGATCACCGCCAGCGTGCCGCGCGTCACCACGGTGATGCGCGACAGGCCTTCGGCATGGTTCACCTCGGCCACCGTCAGGCTTTCGATGTTGTAGCCGCGGCCCGAGAACAGGCCGATGACGCGGGCGAGGACGCCGGCCTCGTTGTCGACCAGCACGGCCATGGTATGCCGTTCGATGGATTGCTGCGCTTGCATTGCGGGCCTCTTCTTCCGGAAACCTTGTTGAACTCAGACCAGCGCGAGGTCGTCGGACCTGGCCAGGCCGGCGTCCTTGTCGTTGAGCAGGATCTCGTTGTGCGCCGCGCCCGACGGCACCATGGGGAAGCAGTTGGCCAGCTTGGCCACCTGGCAGTCCACGATCACCGGCCGGTTGATGGCCATCATCTCGTTGATGACGTCGTCCAGCTCCTCGGGCTTGGTCGCGCGCAGGCCCACGCCGTGCATGGCCTCGGCCAGCTTGACGAAATCGGGCAGCGAGGCCGAATAGGAATGGGAATAGCGGCCGTCATAGGAGATGTCCTGCCACTGGCGGACCATGCCCATGTACTCGTTGTTCAGGATGAACACCTTCACCGGCAGCTCGTGCTGCACGGCGGTGGTGAACTCCTGGATGTTCATCAGGATGGACGCCTCGCCCGCCACGTCGATGACCAGCGCGTCGGGATGGGCGAGCTGGACGCCGACCGCCGCCGGCAGGCCATAGCCCATGGTCCCCAGGCCGCCGGACGTCATCCAGTGGTTCGGATCCTCGAAGCCGATGAACTGGGCCGCCCACATCTGGTGCTGGCCCACCTCGGTGGTGAAGAAGGGCTTCCTGTCCCTGGTCAGGGCGTGCAGCCGCTGCAACGCGTATTGCGGCATGATCACGTCCTTGCGGTTGTCGTATTTCAGGCAGTCCTTGGCCCGCCAGGCGTCGATCTGCGTCCACCATTCAGCCAGCGCCTGCTTGTCAGGCCGGTAGGCGCCCGCCTTCCAGATCTTGATCATGTCCTCGAGCACGTAGCCGGCGTCGCCGACGATGGCGATGTCCACCGGCACGTTCTTGTTGATGCTGGACCGGTCGATGTCGACGTGGATCTTTTTCGAATTCGGCGAGAATGCGTTGAGGCGGCCGGTGATGCGGTCGTCGAAGCGCGCGCCGATGTTGATCATCACGTCGCAGTCGTGCATCGCCCAGTTGGCCTCGTAGGTACCGTGCATGCCCAGCATGCCCAACCACTGCGCATCCGAGGCCGGATAGGCGCCCAGGCCCATCAGCGTGCTGGTGATCGGAAAGCCGGTCATATGGACGAATTCGCGCAGGAGCTGGGACGCGCCCGGACCCGCGTTGATGACGCCGCCGCCGGTGTAGAACACGGGCTTCCTGGCCGAAGCGATCAGCTCGACCGCCTGCCTGATGGCGGCGAGATCGCCCTTCACCTGCGGCTGGTAGCTGCGGTGCCTGGTCTTGGGCGAGCCGGTGTAGACGCCGGTTTCGACCTGCACGTCCTTGGGCATGTCGATGACGACGGGGCCGGGCCGGCCGCTGGTCGCCACATAGAACGCCTCGTGCATGACGCGGCCCACGTCGGCCACGCTCTTGACCAGGTAATTATGCTTGGTGGCCGCGCGGGTGATGCCGACCGTGTCGGCCTCCTGGAACGCGTCCGAGCCGATCAGGTGCGTCGGGACCTGGCCGGTGATGCACACCAGCGGGATCGAATCCATCAGCGCGTCGACCAGGCCGGTGACCGCGTTGGTCGCGCCGGGGCCGGAGGTGACCAGCACCACGCCCGGCTTGCCGGTCGAGCGGGCATAGCCTTCGGCCGCGTGCACCGCGCCGCCCTCCTGGCGCACCAGGATGTGGCGGATGTGGTTCTGCTTGAACAGCGCGTCGTAGATCGGCAGCACGGCGCCGCCCGGATACCCGAAGATGGTATCGACGCCCTGTTCCTTCAGCGCCCGGATGATCATCTCGGCGCCCGTCATCAAGTTGCCCTGTGCTTCCGGCATGCCCTGGTCCTCATTCCTTCGGCGCCCGCGCGGCGGCGCACGCCTTCCAGCGCGGCCCAATACCATCCGGGACAGGGCGGCGCAATGCCTTCGCCCGTCCCAGGCGGGAGGAGCGGCGCGCACCCTACTGTCGGTTTATTACCCCGTCAACCCCTTTGGAGAAATTTTCGAAAAGATAACATCCAAAATACTTTCCATTTCTTTCTCGCAGACCACGTCCCAATCGGCGCACTGGTTGCGGAACCACGTCATCTGCCGCTTGGCGTATTGCCGGGTGGCGGTCTTGGCACGCGCCACCGCCTCGGCCAGCGGCAGGTCGCCGGCCAGCGCCGCGCGAAGCTGCGGGATGCCGAGCGCCTTGAGCGCGGTGAGGTTCGGGTCCGCCGGCGGCAGCGCCGCGACCTCGTCCAACACGCCCGCCGCCATCATGCGATCGAAACGCAGGTCGCAGCGCGCATAGAGCCAGTCGCGGGGCGGCAGCAGCACGAACCTGGCCACCCCGCCTTGCCGGTCGAGGGCGGCCAGCGGACCGTCGACGGCCGTCTCCTGCCATTCGGCCAACGACCGCCCGGTCGAGCGCACCACTTCCAGCGCGCGGGCGACGCGCTGGGCGTCGCTGGGCAGGAGCCTGGCCGCCATCGCCGGGTCCTCGGCCGACAGCGCCGCGTGCCCCGCGCCCGCGCCGTCGGCCAGCACCAGCGCGCGCACCGCGCGCCGCACGGCCTCGTCGATGGGCGGCACCTCGGACAGCCCGCCCAGCAGCGCCCTGAAATAGAGGCCGGTGCCGCCCACGACGATGGGCATGCGGCCCCGCGCCCGGATGTCGGCGATCGCCTCGCCGGCGAGGCTCAGCCAGCGCGCCACCGAGAACGGCTCGCCGACGCCGGCGATGCCGTACAGGTGATGGGGCGCTCGCGCCCTGTCCGCGGCATCCGGCGCGGCGCTGAGCAGCGGCAGCTCGCGGTAGAGCTGCATGCTGTCCGCGTTGACGATTTCGCCGTCCAGGCGCTGGGCGAGAACCAGCGAAACCGCCGATTTGCCACTTGCGGTTGGCCCGGCAATAAGCATAACTTGAGGCCACGTTTCGGGTGTCATCACACCATATTTCGGTAAAATCCGAACGGGGACAAGCCGCCGAGACGAGAGCAGGGAATCGCCCCGGCGGCAAAACCCCGGACCTGAGAGGAGCGGACTAAAAATGGCTAACACCTTGACCTTCGAGGCCACCCCGGGCATTGCCCGGCTGACCCCGGTGCATCTGGAACTGGTTTCAGCCGCCCTGCTGCGCGCCGGCGCGTCGGGCCTGAAGCCCAAGTGGGTGACCAAGAACGTGGCGGCCGAGCTGCGCTACGACGGGATCGACGGCAACACGGCGATCGAGGTCGCCAACGGCGCGGTCAAGGGTTCGGGTCTGAAGATCGCGAACAAGGACTAGTGTCCGTCCGCCTTCTGATCGCGGACATGGATTCCACGATCATCGAAAACGAATGCATCGACGAACTGGCTGACGCCGTCGGCATCAAGGACAAGGTCGCCGCCATCACCGAACGGGCGATGCGCGGCGAACTTGACTTCGAGGCGGCGTTGCGCGAGCGCGTCGGCATGCTCAAGGGACTGCCCGAGGCGGCGCTGCAGGAGGTCTATGACAGCCGCATCCGCCTGACCAAGGGCGCCCGCGAGATGACCGACGCGCTGCACGCCAGGGGCGTCAGATGCATCCTGGTGTCCGGCGGCTTCACCTTCTTCACCAGCCGCGTCGCCAGGGCGGCCGGTTTCGACGCCGATCACGCCAACACGCTGAACGTCGAGCACGGCGCGCTCGACGGCACGGTGGCCGAGCCCATCCTGGGCGCCGACGCCAAGCTGGCGACCATGAAACGCTATGCGGCCGACATGGGGATCGGGCTCGACCAGGTCGTCGCCATCGGCGACGGCGCCAACGACCTGCCCATGATCCAGGCCGCCGGCTACGGCATCGGCTTCTGCGCCAAGCCGAAGGTGGCCGAAGCGGCCCGATACCGCATCGACGAACGGGACCTCACCAAGGTCCTCGACATTGTCGGGCTGCGATAGCGCCAAACGTCCTAAACCAGTTCTTTCAGCAGATCGGGATGCTTGTCCAGCAGCCTGAGCAGGTTCAGGACGGCCGGCAATGGCGTCGCTTCGCCGCGTTCATAGCGTGAAAAGGCGTTGTGTCCCCCGCCGGTCAAGCGCGATGCCTCGACCTGGGAAAGCCGCAATTTGCGCCTGATACGCCTGATTTCCTTTTGCTGCCGAAGTCTGGGGTCGATCACCAGGCGGTCTCCGGCCTCGGCATAGCGGCGGGCGCTTTCGGCGTCGAAAACGGTGTCGCCGCATTTTGCGCAGCGCACGCCCGACAGACCGGAAACGACGGCCGAAACACCCTCGTCCTGCATCTGGAAATCCTCGTTCCGGAACGACCTGACATCGTCCGCGCCACACTCCGCGCACGACTGCTTTCGGGACATGGCTACTTCTCCTTGAACTAAATCACCGGCGCGGCATCCCGCAACGTGATCTTTATGTAGGCCACGCGGCCGACCGGCGTGGGCGCATGGTAGACGTCCTGCCAAATCCGGTGACCTGCATATGTCGTCATCGACTTGTAGAACATCGAACGCTCCAGGCCGAGCACGACGGCGAGCATCTCCCTGGATGTCAGCCCCATCATGCGCCCGCCATCCAGCGCGGTTTTGGTGAATGACGCCTCGACCATTGCACGAACGGCAACGATGTCATGATGCGGCGTCGCCTTCTCCATACACCAATATTACCCTTTAAGGGTATATTTCAATATTGAATTGGCGGCTGCGCAGAACTTCACGCCCGCGCAGCCGCCAAGGTCAAGCCGCCGCGGCCGACAGCGATGCCGCGATGATCCCGTCGATCTGGTCTTCGGCGTCGGCGATGCTGGCCGCGGCGGCGTCCGGGCCGAAGGCCAGCCTTTCGGCGCGGACGACCGTCACGTCGGTCAGGCCCATGAAGCGCAGCACGTGGATGAGCTGCGATTCCTGGAAGTCGGCCGCCTCGCCGCCCGAGCCGGCGCTGTAGACGCCGCCGCGCGTACTGACCACGTAGACCGGCTTGTCGGCGACCAGCCCTTGGGGACCGGCCTCCGAATATCGGAAGGTGCGCCCGGCGCGGGCGACGTGGTCCACCCAGCTCTTAAGGCCGGACGGGATGGAGAAGTTGTGCATGGGCGCACCGATCACCACCACATCCGCGTCGATCAACTCGTCGACGAGCGTGTCTGAAAGCAGCGCGCGGCGGGCCGTGTCCTCGTCGCGCTTCTCCGCCGGCGTGAACCAGGCGGCCAGCGTGTCCCCGTCCACATGGGGCGGCGGATTGACGCCCACGTCGCGGTGCACGACGCGGTCGCCGGGATGGGCGTTCGCCCAGCCCTCGGCAAAGCGGCGCGTCAGGCCGCGGCTGACCGAGGTGGACAGGTTGGGACTGGAGTCGATGATCAGGACGGTACGCATGTGATCCCTTTTTCAATGTGGTTCGGCAAGATGCCATCGACAGGAAGGCTAGGACGGCGCGGGGCTTGCCAGAACTGGGCAAATGGTGAAATATCCTGTGCGTGACCGCACAGGATGGATCATGGGACGAGCTGCGTCTGGTGCTCGCCGTCGTGCGCGGCGGCGGGTTGTCGGGCGCGGCGCGGCGGATGGGCATCAACCACACCACCGTCCTTCGCCGCCTGGACGCGGCCGAGCAGCGGCTTGGCGCCAGGCTGTTCGAGCGGACGCCGACCGGCTATATCCCGACCGCGGCCGGCGAGGAGATGGCCGACGTGGCCGCCCGCGTCGAACAGGACGTGCTGGGCCTGGAGCGCCGCCTTTCGGGCCGCGACGTCGGCCTGACGGGCACGGTGCGCTGCGCGACGGTCGACACCCTCGCCGAATATCTCCTGCCGCCCCATCTCGCCGCCTTCCGGCAGGCCTATCGGGGCATCGTCGTCGAGCTGACCGTGTCGGAGCGCATCGTCAACCTGACCCGGCGCGACGCCGACGTGGCGATCCGCCCCACGCCGCAGCCGCCGGAGAATCTGGTGGGCCGACGGCTCGGCACGCTGGCGAGCGCGGTCTATGGCAGCGCCGTCTATCTCGACGCCCGGCCCGGAATTGCCGACCTCGCCGATCACGACTGGCTGGCGTTCGAGGAAGGCATGTCCGGCACCTGGATCAGCCGCTGGATCGCCCGCCATTATCCGGACGCCCGCATCGTCATGCGCTCCAACATCCTGACGGTGCTGTTCGCCGCGGTGAAGGCCCATATGGGCGTGACCGTCCTGCCCTGCCACGTCGCCGACGCCGAGCCCGGCCTGCGCCGCCTGACCCCGCCGATCGACGACATGCAAACGAGCCTCTGGATCCTCACGCACCGCGACGCCAGGCGCAGCGCGCGCATCCGGGCGTTCATGGAGTTCATGGGCAACCGCATCCGCGCCGCCCACGGCGTCGACTCCGGCCCCGGCGCGCCGGGATGAGGCGCGTGGCGCCCGTGCCCGGTTTACGGGCGCACGGTTTGCCGCCATTCTGCGAGCGAAAGACGGAAGGCCCGACAATGTCCACCATCCAGCAACTGCGTGTCCTGTTCGATGCACCGGAAGACCGGCTGCTGATGTGCATCGTCTCGCAGGACGGCAAGGAATACCGGCTTTGGCTGACGCGGCGGTTCATCCGCCTGCTCTGGCCCAGTCTCCTGAAGCTGGCGGAATCGACGCCCGAGGCGGCGGCCCAACAGTCGCCCGAGGCCCGCGCCAGCGTCGTCCGGTTCCAGCACGAGCGGGCCCTGGCCGCCGCCAGGTTCACCAGCACCTACGACACCTCGCGCGTCGTCAGCCAGCCTCTGGGCGAGCAGCCGGCGCTCATCACGGAAGGCAAGATCCACCGCACCGGCAATGCCCAAGGCCCTAACCAGCTCGCCTTCATGTCCAAGGACGGCAAGCCGGTGACCTTGGCCATCGACGACACGCTGCTGCACTCGCTGTCCCGCCTGATCCGCAACGCCGCCCGCAAGGCCGGCTGGGACCTGGACCTGGGAACCCTGGCCGGCGAAGGCCCCGCCGCGAAGGACGGCGCACAGGCGAACAGGACGCTGAACTAGCGCCGCGCCGGAAGTGTTTTCATGGGGGCTCGGCCTCTTTGCTGGAGGCTTAGGCGACAAATGCGCCTATCTGATCTTCACACGGAAGGTTACAATAATAGAGCTGGTCATTGAAAAATAAGTGGTGCTGCTGGACAGGATTGAACTGTCGACCTCTCCCTTACCAAGGGAGTGCTCTACCACTGAGCTACAGCAGCAGCGGGAGGGCTTATGCCAAGGAAAGCGAGCCCTTGCAAGCGGATAATCGGGCCGGCCCCGCTTTCCTCGGACACCCGTGAAACGCGCCGCCGCCCGTGCTTTCGGCCGCCGGATGGCGGTCCGTCGGGACCGCCCCGGCAGCCATGCGTCTACTGGTATTTGACCGAGCAGCCGTAGGATTTCGTCTGCGCCACCTGGACCGGCTTGCCCGCCGCGACCGCGTCATAGGCGGCCCGGACGTAATTCTCGGCCTTCGGGATG
>CAZVVC010000021.1:18755-22275 GCA_964630425.1 uncultured Bifidobacterium sp.
CCGCCTGCTTTGCCGAGGGGATGCTGTCGATGGCGCCCATATAAGCGACGGTCTGCCCGGGCGTGATCACCACCATCTGCGGCGTGGTCGTGGCGCCGTAGGCCTGGCCGATCTTGCCGTCCTCGTCGAGGATGACCTGCGACGGCACGGCGTTGCGAGACTTGTTCAGCGCGAGCGCCTGGTCGCCGCTCAGATGGCCCTGCTTGCCCGGCGCCGAGGAGATCACGGTGAGCCAGACGACGCCCTTCTCCGTCAGGTCCTTTTGCAGCGACTGCATGTTGCCGCTGTCATAGTGCTTCTTCACGAACGGGCAGTCGTGGTTGGTCCATTCCAGCACCACCGTCTTGCCCGCGTGGTCGGCGAGGCTGACGGTCTTGCCCGCCGCGTCCTTGCCCGTGAACGCGGGCGCCGGCTGCCCGATCTCGGGCGCGGCCTGCGCCGAGAGCGCGACCGCGCATACGGCCAGCCCGCCCAGAATGGCCGTCGAAAGTCGTCCGATCATCATGAAACTCCCATCCAATGCTACCCCTCGGCCTGGCCGATCGCGTCCAGCACAATGTCCGGCGTGAGCAATTGGGGCAGCACGACGGCCTGAGCGCGTCCAGGCGCGAAATAGAGATAGAGCGGAACGCCGCTCCGGCCATATGCCGTCAATATTTCGGTAATCTTCGGGTCGCGGCGCGTCCAGTCGCCCTTCATGTAGCGGATGCCGCTGCCGCGGAACTTTTCCGCGACGGCGTCGGTGGACAGCGCGACCCGCTCGTTGGCGAGGCATGTGATGCACCATGCCGCGGTGAAGTTCACGAACACCGGCTCGCCCGCGTCCCGGTACGCCTGGAGCCGGGCCGGGTCATAAGGTTCGGTGGCCAGCACGCCGGCGTCCAGCGCCGAGGCGGGCGCCTCCTGCTCGCCGGCGAACCACACCAGCCAGCCGCACAGGGCCAGCGCCGCGACCGCTACCGCCTGTCCGAGCACCCGGCCGGTCCCGCGCGCGGCGCGCGCGATCCGCCAGAGCCAGATGGCGAACACCACCAGCATCAGGATCGCCAGCAGCGCCGCCACCGCGGCGATGCCCGCCTGCTGGCCCAGCACCGTCACCAGCCAGATCACCGTCGCATAGACGGGAAAGGCGAGGAACTGCCGGAAGCGGTCCATCCACGGACCCGGCCGGGGCAGCAGCCGGCCGATCGCCGGCACCTCGCTGATCAGCAGCATGGGAAAGGCGAGCCCGAATCCCAAGGCGGCGAAGATCAGCAGCGAGATCGACGGCGGCAGCAGCAGCGCCGCGCCCAGGGCCGAGGCCATGAAGGGCGCGGTACAGGGCGTCGCGACCACCGTCGCCAGCACCCCGGTGGCGAACGCGCCCAGCGCGCCGCCCCTGTCGACCAGCCCCTGCCCCAGCCCGGTGAAGCCGCCCGCCAGCTCGAAATAGCCCGACAGCGACAGGCCGACGGCGAACAGGATCACCGCCAGCACCGCGACCACCTCGGGCGACTGGAGCTGGAAACCCCAGCCGACGGCGGCCCCGCCGGCCCGGAACGCCAGCAGCGCCCCCGCCAGCGCCAGGAAGCTCACCATGACGCCGGCGGTGTAGAGCCATCCCTCCATACGCTTCTCGCGCAGCGACAGGCCCGAGGCCTTCACCACCGCCAGCGCCTTGAGCGACAGGACGGGGAACACGCAGGGCATCAGGTTGAGCAGGATACCGCCCAGGAATGCGAACAGCACCGCCTGCCAGACGGACGGCGGCGCCGCGCCGCCCGGGGCGCTGCCGGCGCCCGTGCCGCCGGGTGCCGCGGTCCCGGCGGCGACGGCGGGGACCGCGAAGGCGCCGGACTCCGCGCTGACCGCATAGGCCCTGTCGCCGACGCGCAGCACCCCGTCCACCGTCGCCTCCGGCTTGCCGATGCCCAGCGGCATGGCGAGGACGCGGGCGTCGCCGTCGGCGGTCTCGGCCTGCCGGGCGCTGTTGTCGATGAGCGTGTCGCCGTAGGGGAAGAAGCGCAGGTCGCCGGGGCCGGTCCCGGTGAAGCGCAGCGCCAGCGTCTTGCCCTGCACGTTGAACCCGGCCGTCCCCTCGAACGTCTCGGGCATGGCCTCGCGCGCCTTGCGGAACCCGGCGGTCTGATACGGATCGCGCACCGCCTCGGCGGCCACGGGCAGGACCAGTTGCAGGTCGGCTCCCTCGGGGATGCAGATCTCCTCGCAGACCAGCCAGTCCGCGCGCGCCTTCAGCGTGACCTCTCCCGCCGGCAGGTCCTTCGGCGGCGTCACCGGCACCAGCAGCCAGTGCTCGGCGTCATAGCCGTAATTGGTCAGCGGGCCGAAGGGCAGCGCCTTGGGCGCCGGCCATTCGATCTCGCCGGCCTGGAATCCCGGGGGCAGCGTCCATTCCAGGCTGGTCGCCAACCCCGAATCGCCGGGATTGCGCCAATAGGTGTGCCAGTGCTCGCGCGGCGTCAGCTTCAGCGCCACATGGAAGGGCTGCCCCGGCGCGACGGCGGCGACGTCGGCCACCAGCTCGGCCTGCGCGTTCTCGGTCTTCACCGGCGCGGCGGACGCCGGGGCGGCGACCACGGCCGCCACCAGCAACGCGGCGAACCACCGGAGGACCGGGAGGGTGCGCAAAGAAACCGTCATCAGCTCCATGCTCCGTCAGGCTTGTGGGGCGTTCTATGCATAATATGGTACTGCGTTCAGGTCCATGCGGGCTGAAGGGGGAGACGCATGAGCGATTTCGAACATTATGCGATCAGGGGCGGCATCAAGGGCCGCGCGCGGCTGACCCTGCTCACGCGCATCTTCGCCGGCAGCACGGGCCGCCTGCTCGACAGGGCAGGGATCGCCGAGGGCATGGAATGCCTCGACGCCGGCTGTGGCGGCGGCGACGTCACGCTGGAGCTGGCGCGGCGCGTCGGCCCGTCCGGCCGCGTGGTGGGCATCGACCTCGACAAGACCAAGCTGGAGCTGGCCCGGCAGGAGGCCGCCGCGGCCGGGATCGCCGTCGAGTACCGCACCGCCGACATGACGACGCCCCAGGCCGAGCCGTTCGACGTGGTCTATATGCGCTTCCTGCTGTCCCATCTGGCCGATCCCGCCGCCGCGCTCGCCAACGCCCTCGAGGCGCTGCGGCCGGGCGGCCTGCTGATCGCCGAGGACGTGGACTTCCGGGGCCATTTCAGCCATCCCGAAAGCCCGGCGCTGGACCGCTACGTGGACATCTACACCCAGGTCGTCCGCCGGCGCGGCGGCGACGCCACCCTGGGCGCCCGCCTGCCCGGCCTGATCGCGGCCGCCGGCTTCGACGGCCCGCGGATCGAGGTGGCCAACCCGGCCGCGCTCAACGACAAGCTGAAGCTGCTGAACCCGGTCACCATGGAGGCCATCGCCGATGCGGTCGTCGCCGACGGGATCGCCCCGGAACCCGAGGTGCGCGCGCTGATCGAGACGCTCTATGCCGAGGCGCACGATCCCGCCATGCTCACCAGCCTGCCGCGCATCGTCCAGTGCTGGGCACGCA
>CAZVVC010000022.1:0-21933 GCA_964630425.1 uncultured Bifidobacterium sp.
GGTCAGGACACCGCGGCGGTGTTCAGCTCCAGTTCCTCGGCCTCGCGCAGGTTGCCGGCGTAGTGGGGACGGGCGTACCACAGCAGCCCCAGCCAGACCGGCGCGCAGAGCCCCATCATCAGCATCAGCGAATAGCGCACGCCTTCGGCCTGCGGGAACAGATTGTCGCTGATCGCGCCGGTGAGGACGGGGCCGAGCCCGGTGCCGATGGCCGAGCCCATCATCAGATAGACCGCCGACACCTGGGCGCGCAGCCGATTCGGCACGATCACGGGCAGCGCGCCATAGGACATGCCGAACGGCACGTTGATGAAGAACATCAGCGGCGCATAGAGCAGCCAGGCCACCTCGACCCACGGCACCAGGGGCGCGGCGAGGCCCAGCGGGATCATGGGCCAGGCCCATGTCAGCGTGCCGCGCATGGGCCAGTCCTTGCGTCCGCTGCGGTACAGCCTTTCGCCGATCCAGGCGCCGAAATAGGTGCCCGCCGTGGCGAAGGTAAGGAAATAGAGGCCGTACCAGATTCCCGCGCGGCCCAGCGGCACGTCGTGGATGCGGTGGAAGAAGGTCGGCGTCCAGAACACGAAGGAGAACCCCGCCAGGGCGACGGCGCCGAACCCCACATGATGCGCCAGCAGGGTGCGCCAGTTGCGCCGGTAGAACGCGACGAGCGGCGCCATGCCGCCGCCCGAGCCGGCATAGGTCCTGACGCCGCTGCGGCGCAGCGGCTCGCGGACCAGCAGCATCAGCAGCACGACCAGCACGCCCGGCGCGCCGACGCAGATGAACACCATCTGCCACGGCTTGAGCACGCCCAGCGCGCCGGCGTCGACCGGCGGCAGGGTGCCGATGTACTGCACGACCAGGCCGCCCGCCGTGAAGGCGATACCGGTGCCCAGCGTCCCGCTGAGCTGGAACACCGCGACCGCCAGCGGGATCTTCTCGCGCGGGAAATAGTCGCCGATCAGCGAGTGGGCGGCCGGGGTGAGGGTCGCCTCGCCGACGCCGACGCCGATGCGGGCCAGCAGCAGGGTCCAGAAGCCGCGCGCCAGACCGCACCAGACGGTCATGGCGCTCCACAGGAAGATGCCCGCCGCGATCAGCCGGCGCCGGTTGAACCGGTCGGCCATCCAGGCGAGCGGCAGGCCGGCCACCGCGTAGAACAGCGCGAAGGCCGAGGACAGCGAGCCGACCTGGGTGTCGGTGATGCCGAGGTCCGCCTTCATCGGCGTCACCAGCAGCGCGATCACCTGCCGGTCGACATAGCTGACCAGCGACGCCAGCACCAGCACGCCGACAACGAACCAAGCATAGACCGGTCTGGCATAGGGCAGCATGTTCACGAGGCGTCGCCCGGCGCGGGCGGCAGCGGCATCAGCGACCTTTTTGCGCCTTGCCTTCGGCGATGCAGCGGTCGATGCCGTTGTGGAACTGCTGGATGCGGTTCTCCTGGCCCGACAGATAGGCGCCCTTGAAGCCGCGCGACTGGAAACCCAGCTGCTGGCCCGTCGCCACCTGGAGGTCCTGGTCGGCGGTGAAGCCCACGGACTTGGTCCCGTAGGGGAACTCGTCGCGCTCGGCCACCTGGAACGGGACCGGGCCGACGGGGCTCTCGACCATGCCGTCGGCGTTCGGCCTGATGGTCATGAACCAGTGCTCGTAGATGCTCCGGTTCGGATCCCACGGATGCGGCTCGCAGCGTTGCAGCGAGGCGCGGGTCGAGGACACGGTGATGGACGTGCCCGGGAACAGGTTGAAGTGGAAGGCGTCGGTCAGCCAGTCGTCCTCGATGTGCAACCAGTGCTCGAAGCCGTGTTCCTTCGCGGTGGCGCGCTTGTGCTGCTGCATGGCGACGCGCACGTCCTGGGCGCGGCCCTCGAAATCCTTCGGATCGAGCCCCCACTGCCGCATCTCGGCCGCCAGCGTCTCGTTGATGCCGTTGGGATCGCCGCCGCGCAGCGAGGGCATGCAGCCCTTCATCTTCATCAGGCTGTGATGGCCGTCAAACAGCTCGAACGTCGTGTTCTGGTAATCGTCGTCATAATAGTCGGCGAGCTGCGGATGGGCGGTCGGCAGATGGTACGACTCGCAGAAATTGTCGTGCAGCGCCTTCCAGTTGAACGCCACTTCCGTCACCCGGTGGAAGGTGCGGGTCATGTTCTCGAGCTGGTGGGTGTCGAAATAGTCCTTGATCGGGCCGAGGAAGCTTCCCAGCGACGGGGCATGCTCGTCCATGTTGTACCAGATGAAGCCGGCATAGTCCTCGCACGGGATCTGCGGCAGGGCGAGCTTGCCGCACGGATTCCCCTTCGGGAAATCCTCCTCGTCCTGCACGTGGATCAGGGTGCCGTCATGCGCGAAGGTCCAGCCGTGATAGGAGCAGACGAAGGTGTCCACCGAGCCTTCCCGGCCTGCGACCAGGCGGTTGCCCCGATGCGGACAGACATTGTGGAAGGCGCGGATCGAACCGTCCTCCTGGCGCACCATCAGGATGGAATCGCGGGCGAGCTGGTGGACGACGAAATCACCCGGCTCGGGAATTTCCGACGACCGGCCGCCGATGTTCCACACCCGCGCCCAGACGTGATCCAGCTCGAGTTCCATGAACTCGCGCGAGGTATAGCGGTCGCCGGTGATCCGGACTTCCTCCGGCTCGATCCGGTTGGCCCCACCCGAAATCGTCCTGGACAGCGTCGTCGACATGGCATTCCCCGTTTCGTTGAACCGTGTTCGGCACCAGATTAATTGGTCGACCGACTAATGCAAAGAAAATCCTGATTTCCCGCCGCTAAAGCCGCGCGAGACGCGCGATTCCCGCCTCGAACAGCAGGGCCATCTTCTCGGTCACGGTTTTCAGGTCCGACGCATTGCACAGGCCGCCGGAAAGCTGCTCCAGCGTCTCGGTCTGGACCAGCATGTGGATGATCGAGGCGGTCATCACGTGATGCGCCCAATAGATGTTCTCGGGATCGGCGTCGGGAAACCGCTCGCGCAGCAGCCGGATGAACTCCAGCGGCACGCGGTTGTAGAGCGTGCGGAAGGTCGCGACGTGCGGATGGGACGGCGACTCGTTGGCCGTGCGCGCCAGCAGCCTGACATAGGACCGCCAGCCGGGACTGGCGTGCGCCGCCTTCTCGGCGATGGGCCGGAAGAATGCCTCGACCAGCGCCCTCAGGTCCAGCGGACCGTCGCCGGCCTGCCGCGCCACCGCCGCCATCGCGGCGAGGATGTCGGCGACGTGCTCCTCGGCGCGCCGTCCGATCGCCTCGGCATAGAGTTCGTCCTTGGTGCCGAAATGATAGGTCATCAGGCCCAGCGGCACGCCGGCCTCGCGGGCGATCTGGCGGGTGGTCGTCGCATCGAAGCCGTGGTCGGCGAACAGACGTTCGGCGGCATCGAGGAGCCTGCCCCGCGTCGTCGCCGTTTCGTCCACCACTTCCCGCCGCCTGCGCGCCATGCCGTTCCGTCCGGATAAAAAAGGCGCCGGAGGCTCGTTGCCGCCGG
This sequence comes from uncultured Bifidobacterium sp., assembly GCA_964630425.1. Lineage (GTDB taxonomy): Bacteria > Pseudomonadota > Alphaproteobacteria > SMXS01 > SMXS01 > RI-34. The sequence goes on from CAZVVC010000022.1 coordinate 3,505, forward strand.
CGCCGAAGAAGCGTCCTCTGGGAGGGGTTTCAGGACGCGAACTCCCCCGGCCAGGTCGGCCCGCGCCTGGGCGCGGGCCAGCCGAGGCCTAGTAGCGGTAGGTCAGCTCGAACTTGACCGTGCGCGGCGGCAGCGCATAGCCGGTCAGGTCCGACGCGAAGGCATTGTTGGTGCCGGTGTTGCCGCCGCTGCCCGCCGCGTCGCGGGTGCCGACCAGCACGTATTTGTTGGTCAGGTTCTTGCCGATGACCGCGAAGGTCCAGCGGCCGTCCTCGGTGCCGAGGCGGAGCGCGGCATCAAGCTGGGCATAGCCCTTCTGGACCGAGCCCGGGATGAACTCGCTGAGCGAGTACTTGGACTTGAACTTCACGTTGCCCGACACGCCCCAGACGAAGCCGTTGCCGAAAGGCTGGTCGTAGTTGAAGCCCACATTGCCCGCCCACTTCGGCGCCAGGTTGCGGGGCGCACCCGCCAGATCCTGCTTCTTCAGCGGAAGGTTCAGGTCCATGTTGCAGCCCGCGGCGATGGACTGGCCGCCCGAGCACGGCGCCAGGAAGCGCGTGTAGTGGGAGTCGTTGTAGGCCAGCGACGCGTTGAGGGTCAGCCCGTCGACGTTTTCCGGCATCCAGGTGACCTGGAGTTCGCCGCCCGTGGTGCGCATGTCGCCGTTCAGGGTCTGATAGGCGAAGATCGGCGCGTTGAAGAAGTTCAGCTGCAGATCGTTGTACTTGTACATGAAGGCATCGAGCTCGACGCTGACGGTGCCACCGGCCAGCAGCGCCTTCACGCCGCCTTCCACGCCCTTCACGTTCTCGGGATCGAAGGTGATGTCGTCCAGCGGGGCGACGTTGAGGGTGCTGTCGATGGTGCCGTTGTCGAAACCGCCCGACTTGTAGCCCTGCTTATAGGCGACGAAGAGAGTCAGATTGCTGTTGGGCTTCCAGGTCAGCGTCGCTTCCGGGATGATCTCGTCGAACTTCTGCTTCACGGCAAGCGTGCGGCCCTGCACGAACAGGCCCGCGTAAGCCGGGTTCACATAGGGCTGGATGAAGTACGAATCCTTGGTTTCCCAGATGTAGCGGGCGCCGCCCGTCAGGGTCCACTGGTCGTTGATCGCCCACTTCACCTCGGCATAGGGCGACACCGTCTCGCCGTCGGTCTCCGAGTACTTGTCATAGGCCGTGTAGCGCTCGAACGCCGGCGCGGCCGAGTTCTCGGCGCCGGCGAAATGCACGCTCTGCTCGAAGTAGCGGTGCGTCTGCTGGTAGTAGAAACCCAGGACCACGTTGACCGGCCCATCCCACTTGGTCGCCATGCGGGCTTCGGCCGAGTAGTTGCTGAAGGTGTTGAATTCCTGGGCGAAGGTCGAGGTGTCGGCGCCGCCGTCATTGTCGCCCACCCAGGCGTTCTTCTGACGGTGATAGTTCAGCACCAGCCGCAGATCGGCCCAGTCCAGGTCCCAGTCGACGTCGCCGGTGATGACGAACGACTTGTACATCTCGCCGAGCTGGCCGTTGCCGAACCGGTTCAGGCCGGGGCTGTCGGCCGAGGGGCCGCCGCCGGTGGCCGCGATGTCCGGCGGCTCGTTGTTGAAGCCGGTCTTCCAGTCCTTGTTGCACTCGCCGACGCCGGCGGGCACCGCCACCTGGTTGGGCGCGGCACCGACGGCCCGGTGCGGCACGCCGTTGAGGGTCGGGCACGAGACCATCTCGAACAGGCCGGGCGCGTTGGTCATCACGTCGGCATAGGACGCCTTCAGGCGCAGGGTCAGGTTGTCGGTGGGCGTCGCCTTGATCGTCAGGCGGGTCTTCCACGACTCCTCGCCCGGCAGCATCTTGTCCTTGGGCGCCGGGTTGAAATGGCTGGTCACCGCGCCGGTCGCCACGTCCGTCGTCGTGTAGAACGTGTCGGGGACGGTGTTTTCGTAGTAGCCGCCCCACATCTTGGTGCCGGCGGCGGCGATGCGGAAGCCCCACTTCTCGTTGACCGGGACCGAGATCATGGCCTCGCCGTCGAGCTGCTCGGCGCGGACTTCATAGCCGACGCGCGCCATCGCCTCGAACTCGGAGCCGGGGTCGTTGGTGGTGATCGAGACCACGCCGGCGCTGGCGTTCTTGCCGAAATACAGCGCCTGCGGTCCCTTCAGGATCGCCACCTGGCTGGTGTCGAACAGGCCTTCGTTGATGACGCGGCCTTGCGGGAAATACACGCCGTCGATCATCACCGCGACCGACTGCTCGATACCCAGCGAGCCGGCGCTCGAGGAGACGCCGCGGATGCTGATGCTGGTGCCGGTGCCGCTGAGGATGCGGAGGATTTCAAGCGACGGCGTCTGCGCCGCCACGTCGCTGAGGCTCTGCATCGAGTATTGCTGCAAGGTCTTGGCGTCGAGGGCGGTGATCGCCACCGGAATGTCGCGGACCGATTCTTCCTGGCCGCGCGCCTCCACGCGGACTTCCTCGATCTGCGCCTGCGCCGTCAGCGGTACGCCGATCAGCGCGACGACCGCCACTCCCTGCAATGCACGGCGAGCGACGCGACGCGACGCCGTGCGTTTCATGACCCATTCCATCGGGTTCCTCCCCTTTTTGCGGCCAGGGACGACCGTCTTCGCGGATGCTGTCCCCGTGCCTGTTCCTGCCGAAACGACTGCCAGGATTCCCTGGCTCCCCTTTCTCCCGAATTCCGGGAAAGCTTATTGGTTGTTCGTACGTCCTAATAATGCACTTATGAAATTTTTCCGTCAACGGCCGGATTGACCGGATCGTCAATCCAGTCTGTGGCGGTTTGGAGGCGGATCACCCGGCGGGAAGGGTTTTCCCCCACTCGCGCTCGAAACGGGCGATGTCCTCGGGCAGCGGATTGCGCCGGAGCGTCAGGCCGCCATTCACCTGGAGCGCCTGGCCGGTCATGAAGCACTCGTCGCTGGCCAGCCAGACGCAGGCCGCGGCGATGTCCTCGCAGGTGCCGTAGCGTCCCATCGGCGTCGCGTCCGCATAGGCCGCCTTGCGCCAGTCCTGCAACGGCACCTTCTGCATGGGCGTGTCGGTGTGGCCCGCCGAGATGGTGTTCACCCGGATGCCCTTGCGCCCGTAGAAATTCGCCACCGCGCGCACCACGTGATCGATCCCGGCCTTGGTGCCCATATAGGCCTCGTATCCCTGGACCGTGCCCGTGGGCTGGGCGGTCGCCGAACTGATCTGGATGATCGAGCCGCCCTCGCCCATGACGCCGACCATCGCCTGCAGGAAGAAGAACGAGCCCTTGAACTGCAGCGCGATCAGCTTGTCCATGTCCTCCTCGCTGAACTGCTCGAACGGGCCGCCGACCGCGATGCCCGTGGAGTTGATCGCGATGTCGACCTTGCCGAAACGCTGCCTGGCGAAGTCCGCGAGGGCGAAGACGTCGGCTCTCCTGGTCAGGTCGCAGACCGTGGACACGCCGCCGATCTCGCGGGCGAAGGCCTCGAGTTCCGGTCCGCGCCGGCTGGTGACCACCACCTCCGCGCCTTCCGCGCGCAGGCGCCGGGCGATCGCCTGGCCCATGTTCCCCTCGCCCGCCGCACCCACGACGATCGCGACCTTCCCCTGCAACCGGCCCATCATTGCCTCCCCACTTAACAAGCACATGCATTGGTCTTTCGACCAACTGTAGGGAGATCGAGGCCCGCGCGCAATCCCGCTCGGCGGCCGCGCGCGGAAATGTTGGGGACGGTTCCCGGCGAACTGCTACAAGGAGGTGCGAGCAGCCAACCGCATGGTGGGAATGACACAGGCCAGATCGAAGCAGTCATCGAAGCAATCGTCGCCGGACCGGATCCTGGACGCGGCGGAGCAGTTGTTCTCCCGCCGGGGCTTCTTCGGCGCCTCGCTCCGCGACATCGCCCGGGACGCCGGCGTCCAGATGAGCCTGGTGAACTATCATTTCGGCCCGAAGGAGGACCTGTTCCGCGCGGTCGTGCGGCGCCGCGCCGACGAGCACGCCGAGGCCATCGCCGCCTCGTTGCAGCGGCTGCTGGACGCGCGGGGCGCGCATCCGGTCACCATCGAGGAGCTGATCCGCGCGCTGCTGACGCCGATCGTCGACCGCTACAGCAACGGCGGCGACGGCTGGCGCAACTACATCCAGCTGCTTTCGCGCACCTCGCACCAGCACCAGGACGCCAATTTCATCGCGCCCTTCGTCGAGGCGTACCAGCCGATCATGGACCACTATACCGAGCAGTTCCTGAAGCTGTTCCCGCGCGCCGACAAGGCGGACGTGCTGTGGTCCATCATTTTCCTCGAGGCCGCGCTCGCCAACATGCTGTTGCAGAGCACGCTGGCGCGCCGCGTCTCGCAGGGCGCGTTCGACGCATCGGACCTGACGCCCGTGCTCGAGCGCATGGTCCGCTTCTTCGCCGCCGGCTTCACCGAACTGGCGCGCACCTGATTTCATTGAAATTGGTCGATCGATCCAACAGGCTGTTCCGGAAATGTCGGAAACGGGAGAGACGACCATGACCATCGAGGAACTGCTCGAGATCGAGGAGATCAAGAACCTGCGCCATCTCTATGCCCTGTATCTGGACAGCGGCGAGATCCGCAAGATGGTCGACCTGTTCCTTCCCGACGCCGTAGCCGAGTGGCCCGAGCACATGGGCGGCTACTGGCGCGGGCACGAGCAGATGTTCGAGAACTGGACCAAGGTCTACAAGCAGGCCGACCTGCCCTTCGCCCACCTGCACATCGCCACCAATCCGTTCATCCGCATCACCGGCCCGGACACGGCGAACGGCCGTTATTACGCGCTGTCGCTGCACACCACCGAAAAGGAGATCGGCGACTGCATCAGCGTCATCGGCGTCCATGACGACGTCTACCGGAAGGTCGACGGCAAATGGTTCTTCGAGAAGACCCGCTACGATTTCCTGTGGCCCGTGCGCCGCTATCAGGGCTTCCGCACGCCGATCTGACCCGGCCCGATCAGGAGTCGTAGACACCCGAGGCGAACAGGGTCGAGACGGTGCGGATCATCTTGTCCGCGTCCATCTCGGCGTCCCTGAAACTGTGGTCCATGACCAGCGCCAGATAGGCGCCCACGCCGATCATGGACAGGAGCTGCGGGTCCAGATCCTTGTTGCGCGGGCGGCCGTCATAGGACTCGCGGATGCTGGTGGCGAGCGACTGGAACCACGGACAGAGGTGATCCCGGTAGAACTGGCGGCCGCGCTCGCTGTCCGAGAACAGCGCCGTCATCAGCAGCGGATAGATCTCGCGCATGGTGTCCAGCAGCCGCTGATGCGCCTCCCGGTTGAGGCGCATCTGCTCCTCGCGGCTGGTGGCGCGGCGATAGCTGCCGTCGATGTTCATCTCCTTCTCGACCAGGCGCTCCAGCGGCTCGACCACGGCGGCGTCGAACAGTTCCTCCTTGGTCTTGAAATGGGTGAACAGCGTCGCCTCGTTCACGCCCGCTTCCCGCGCCAGCTCCTTGGTCCGCGAGCCGCCGAGGCCGGAGCGGATGAACACCTTCTGCGCCGCCTTCAGGATCTGCTCGCGCCGCTCGGCGGCCGCCAGACGCTGGCGCCGTCTCGGTCGGGGCGCGGCCGGCGCCTCGGTGTCGGCATCGGCCGCGCGGCTGGCTGTCATGGGTTTGCTCATGGTTCGTCGTTCGTCAATTTACCCGCCGGTAACTCCACCCTGTCCGGGACGCGGTTGCAAGCCGAATCCTGCGCGGCTCAGGCCTCGATATACTGCATCAGTGTATGATGCATGTGCCGGATGCGGCGCTCCTGCGCGCTGATCCACAGCCCCTCGAAGGCGCTGGAGTTCATGCCCCGCTGGACATGCGGCAGGTTCACCGCGTCCTGGTCGAGCACCAGCCCCAGCGAGCGTTCGCCGAACCTGACATGCTCGTGATCCGGCATGGGCGGGCGCGGCTGGTTGTCCGGCACCCGCACATGCACGGTGACGTCGTAATACATCTTGTTGGGGTCGGTTTCGTGCGGCCGCTGGCGGAACAGCATCATGCGGTCCGAGAAGACGTTCAGCGTCAGGTTCGGGAAGATCATGTAGTGATAGTTGTCGGTGAGCTGATCGTCGTTCAGCTCGGAATAGTCGACGCCCCGCTCGTTCTGGGTCCGCCGCTTGTAAGCCTGCATGGCGCCGCGGATCTCGCCGATGCGGCCGATATACTCGTCCGGGTCCATGCCCACCGCCTTGAGCTGGTTGGACAGGATCTCGGGCACCTCGTGAGGCTCGTAGCCCAGGCGCGGGCTGTAGGTGTGATACGGCACCAGATAGCGGTTGTGCTTCTCGTAGAGGTCGATCTGCACGTCCACGTCGTCGATGGTGTAGGACAGCTCGGGGTGGATCGCCTGGACGTGGTAGACCTCGTTGAAGGCGTCGACCGAGGTCTTCCAGTTGCAGTCCGACTCCACGGTGACGTTCATCACCAGGGCCATGCGGTCGAAATGATATGGCCCCAGATGGTGCGGGATGATGCCCAGATAGTCGGCCAGCGGCTCGGCGTCCGGGTTCAGGTTGAACCACACCCAGCCACCCCATACGCCGGTGTTCACCGCCTTGAGGCTGAGCTGGTCCTTGGGGCAGCCCTGGGTGAAATCCTGCTCGTCGGGCACGTTCACCAGCTTGCCGGTCAGATCGTATTCCCAGAAGTGGTACGCGCATTGGAGGGTGCGCGAGCTGCCGCAGTGATCGAACTTCACCTGGTTTCCGCGGTGGTTGCAGACGTTGTAGAACGTCCGCGCCTTGCCGTCCTCGCCGCGCACGATCAGCAGGCTCTCGGTGCCGATCTCGGTGGTGATGTAGTCGCCCGGCTCGGGAATCTCGTCCTCGCGGCAGCCGACCAGCCACACCTTGGTCCACAGCTTTTCCCATTCCAGCGCCATGAATTCGGGCGAGGTGTAGCGATCCTTGGGGATCAGCTCCCAGCCCAGATCGGGTTCCGGCGCCTTCTGCGCCGGCGTGATGACGCTTTCCCTGACCCGCGTGATCGCAACCATGACTGCCTTCCCCGTCCTTGTTCGCACGATCGATAAACTCTTACGGCCCGGCCGAATATAGAATAATCACTTACTATGATACAGGGCCTCGCCGGCCCGCCGGCAGGAGGGGGAGCTTCGATGCCGCACAGGAAACCGTTCCGCTTTTCATGGCAGGCCTATGACGCCGCATCGCCCGAGGACTGGCGCCGCAAGGTCCAGACGGCCGAGGCGACATCGACTCTACGGCTTTTTCCTATGTCAGCATCCTCGACCGGTGCGTCGAGGGCTTCGCGCCGGTCGTGGCCAGGCTGACCGGCCGTTAGAGCCAAAGCCCGTTTAGGTTGGCTCGACGTGTCTAATCTGCCAATCCATCGGAGTCTCTTTCCACCGTGCCTCTGCGAGCGTAGCGACGCAGTCCAGCCTCTCCGGTGACGGTTGTGTGGCGGAAGGGCTGGACTGCGTCGCTACGCTCGCAAAGGCACCGAGAGGGAAACCCGAGGAACGCCAACCTAAAACGGCTTCTTGCCCTCGACGCCCGTCAGTCGCGGCCGTGGATGCCGGTGAGCGAGTCGGGCAGCGGCATCAGGCCGCTCTCGGCGAACCGGTTCATCTTCCAGCCCGAGGGCGTGCGCACATAGTCGAGGAAGTATTTCACGTAGACCAGCACGCTCTGGCCGTCGCGCGCCACGCCCATGCCCATCACATAGGCGGTGCAGTGGGCGGTGTCTCCGTCGTAGCGCGCCACCGTGAAGTTGCTGATGAAGTGGGCGTGATGGGTCATGTCGGCGAAGACCTGGGTGAAGAACTGGCGGATGCCGGCATGGCCGTCGAAGCGCGGCAGGTTGATGCCGCCCAGGTCCAGCACCGCGTCCTCGGTGAAGCAGTTCAGCAGCCCGTCCATGTCGGACAGCGAGTCGACGGCCGCGCAATAGGCCTTCAGCACGTCCTCCAGCGCGAGGCGATCCTCGATGGCTTTCCAGCGGTCCTCGGACACGGCGATCCTCCTGAGTTTTTCCGGTGCCGGAACCATGCCCCCCGCACGCATGGCGCGTCAACTGAACAAACGGTCAGTCCGGGCGGCCGATGATCGCCCGACCGGCGATCGCCCGGCCGATCAGCCGCGCCGAGGCGCGCACCGAGACGGTGAAGGCGAAGACCGGCCCGGCGCCGACGACGAGCAGGTCTGCGGGCCGCGGCATTTTCCCCCTCCCGATCGCAGCCTATGCCCCGGCGGGAAAATATCGAGTGCTGGCGCGGCGGCGCCGGCCGCTTCATTATCCGCGCCCACGCCGTCATCGGCGCAACGACCAAGGAGACCCCACATGGAAATCGACATCCTCCGCATGAAGGACATGCGCGACAAGGGCGAGGGCCACATCCTGCTCGACGTGCGCGAGCCGCACGAGCTTGCCATCTGCAAGGTCGAGGGCTCGGTCGACATCCCCATGCAGCAGGTGCCGCAGCGCCTCGGCGACCTGCCGAAGGACGGCACCATCGTCGTGATGTGCCACCACGGCGGCCGCAGCCGCATGGTCACCAACTTCCTGCGCCAGAACGGCTATGCCGGCGCGATCAACCTGAAGGGCGGCATCGACGCCTGGGCCCAGATCATCGAGCCGGGCATGGCCCGCTACTGACGGGCGTTCCAGCCGGGGAATCGCCGCCATTGCCCAATGCCCGCTCCTAAACTAACATAATTGTCAGTTTTGGCGCGCGGCACCGGCCGGCGGCGCCGTCCGGGACAATGGAGCAGTCTCATGGGCCTTCCGACCGTTCATCCCCTGGCGCTCGACGGCGGCGACGTCCGCAACGTGCGCGGCGATCCCATCACCGGCGACCGCTTCTGGTCGAAGGAATTCGCCCAGAAGGAATGGGAGCACATGTGGAAGCGCGTCTGGCACGTGGCCGGCCGCGTCAACCAGCTTCAAGAGCCGGGCGACTACGTCATCCACGACTTCCTGCACGAATCGGTGATCTGCGTGCTGCAGGACGACGGTTCCATCCGCGCCTTCTACAACGCCTGCCGCCATCGCGGGCAGCGCCTCGTCTGGGACGACGGCTGCCAGCAGGCGTTCACCTGCCCCTATCACGGCTGGGTGTGGAACAGGGACGGCCTGCTGACCGACGTGCCCGATCCCGAGACCTTCCCGCAGGGCGACCCGCGCGGCGTGCTGCGGCTGAAGGAGCTGCAATGCGACACCTGGGGCGGCTTCATCTGGTACAACATGGACCCCAGCGCGCCGCCCTTGCTGGAATATCTGGAGCCGATCCCGGAGCTGTACAGGAACTGGCCGTGGGAGAAGCTGATCCGGGTCACCAACCTGACCATCGAGATGGAGTGCAACTGGAAGTTCGCCAGCGAGAACTTCTCGGAGTCCTACCACACCCGCACCGCCCATCCGCAGGTGCCGCCGTGGATCGACCAGGACCACTGGACCTCGGTGTTCGAGATGTTCCCCAACGGCCACGGCCGCATCGTCCAGCCCGGGCGCCCGTCGCTGCGCGACCTCCCCGCCGGCGAGGGGCCGGCGCCCTATGACAGCTTCCTGATCCCGTGGGGCATCGACCCGGCCCGGTATCCGACCTACGAGGCCAAGGTCACCCAGGGCTACAAGGATCTGCAGGAGGCCAAGAAGCGGCTGTGGCGCGAGAAGGGCTATCTGCACTACGAGCACATGACGCCCGAGGAGACCACCGACAGCCCGCACAACGTGGTGTTCCCCAACGTCACCCTGTCGGTGCTGCCGGACGAGGTGATCTTCTTCCGCACCGAGCCGCACCCCGACGATCCCGAGAAGTGCACCTTCGACCTGTGGCACATGGTGTTCCCGGTCGAGGGCGTCACCCATGTGGAGACCATGCACGGCCCGCGCGTCGTCGCCGAGGCGGAATACGAGCGCCGGGCGTTCGACCGCGGCCGCGGCGTGCCCGAGATGCACGGCCAGATCGTGTTCCAGGACCTCAGCCTCGCCGAGGGCCAGCAGCGCGGCTGGCGCTCGCAGGGCTACGAGGACGCCTACCTGTCGAGCCAGGAGGTGCGCGTGCGCCGCTGGCACGAGGTGCTGAACGACTATATCGAAGGCCGGCGGTAGGGGCCGCCCTTGCCCTCGCCTATCGTTTCCGGTCGAGGCTGAACGCGCCCGGGCCGGCGGCGGCGATATAGAGGAACACGAAGCAGAACAGGATCGCCGACTCGCCGCCGTTCAGCAGCGGATAGAACGCCTTGGGCGCGTGGGCGATGAAATAGGCGAACGCCATCTGTCCCGACAGGATGAACGCGACCGGCCGGGTGAACAGGCCGAGCAGCACCAGCAGACCGCCGCCGACCTCCAGGATCGCCGCCGCGCCGAGCATGGAGGCGAGCGGCTGCGGTCCGGGCGGAACGCCCTCCGGGAAGCCGAACAGCTTGACGAGTCCGTGGCAGATGAACAGCGCCGCCGTCACGATGCGCAGCGCGGCCAGCGCGTGGGGTGAATACCGGTCGGGCGAGAAAGCCATGTGATCACCTTTCGTGGTTGCCTGCGCGTATCCTAGCACCATGTGCGCGCCCCAGTGCCATTCCCTGCTTCATCAGCCCTCCCGCGCAATCGTCATCTCCGCAAAAATTGATGGCCCTCGCGCGCCTCACCCACGTACCATCCGCGCGTGGGCATGAAGGGAGAGGTCCGATGAGGGGATTGTTCGCCGCGGCGCTTTCGGCGGCGCTGGTCGTTTCGAGCCTGGCGGCGCTGCCGGCCCAGGCACAGTTCAACCCGCGCGACGCCAAGCAGATGTGCAAGGACGCCGTCCGGGCGCGCGGCGCCACCGACACCACCGGCGTCAACGTCGATTCGCTGGGCCGCGGCAAGTACAACGTCACCGGCTATGCCCAGCGCCGCAACGCCAGCGCCTGGTTCACCTGCCGGGTGAACAACGGCAACGTCCGCCATGTGAACATCGACCGCTGGCAGAGCGGCGGCGGCAGCGGCGGAAGCGGCGGCAAGACGGCGGCGGCGGTGATCGGCACCGCGCTGGTGCTGGGCGCCATCGCGGCGGCGGCCTCGTCGGACAAGCGTTCGAGCGAGTACGACCGGTACGACGAATACCGTTATGGCGAACGGCCGGAATACGACCAGTACAGCCCGGCGCCGGGCATCGTCTGCTACCGCTGGCAGCAGACCTGCTACAACAACGGCAGCTACGCGCCTGGCTGGACCTCGCGCGAATTCGGCAACTGAGGAGACCGGCCATGAAGACCACGATCCGTTTCGCGGCGGCATCGGCCGCCCTTCTGCTGGCCGCGCCCGTCCTGGCGGCCGAACCGGCGGCCACCGCCGGCTACCGCGCCGAGGCCGCGTGGCGCTGGCTCGACCAGGCCATGGCGCCGACGCTCGACAAGGCCCAGCGCGCCAAGCTGGTATGGGCCGCCTACAACAACGCCGCCGGCTCGCTGTGCAACGAGGTGGCGGTGGACGACGCCAAGATGGGCAAGGCGCTCGCCGAGCTGCTGCCGGCGCCGGGCGACGCCAAGGTCACCGAGGCGCAGCGCAAGCACCTGGAAGCGTCGCTGATGCTGCATCTGGGCGCCGCGACCGGCATCTTCGCCGCCGAGAACGCGGACAAGCTGCCCACCTTCTGCGCCGCCGCCGTGGAGCTGCGGGACTCCAAGGAGCCCAACAACAACCTGTTCCTGCCTTACGGCGACGACGACGTCCCGGAACGGCCCGGGCAATAGACGGACAAGGTAAAGGCGCACCGGAACCAATCCGGCGTTCGTGCGTAATGACCTTCGAGCATGATGCTCGTCACTCGATCAAACCATCACCTGCCTCGCCCCAACCGGCGGGGTATTTTTTCGCTCGTTGCGGATAGAGGGAAGACGCTGGCGCGGTCGCTGAGCGGGTTTGGCGCTCCCGAGACCCTGTCGCGTCCCAACCGAGTGGGCTGAGGAGGCCCGCAGGGCCGTCGCGAAGCCCGGGCCGCATGACGCGCGGCAGTCGTCCTAACGCGGACGGAAACGGATCACCAGCTCCCGCATGGGCAGCCAGTGCAGGCTCTGGCGGTGCACCGGATCGGGCAGCGCCCGCGCCAGCTCGATGTTCTCCAGCCGGTCGAGCAGGGCCGTGAACGCCACGTTCATCTCCAGCCGGGCAAGCGTCGCGCCGACGCAGAAATGGACGCCCGAGCCATAGGCGAGATGCGCGCCAACGTTCCTGCGGTCCACGTCGAACACATGCGGGCACGCGAACTTCTCCGCGTCCCGGTTGGCCGCGCCGTAGCGCGCCAGGACGAGGCTTCCCTCCGGGATCAGCGTGCCGCCCAGATCGACGTCGCGGGTGGCGCGGCGCATCAGGCTCTGCACCGGGCTTTCCATGCGGATCACCTCCTCGCAGAACCGCTTGACGGCGTCGGCGTCGCCGCGCAGGCGCTCCTGGAGTTCGGGATGGCGCACAAGCTGCCACATGCCGTGCGCCAGCGCCGACTGCACCGTCTCGTAGCCGCCCGCGATGAGCTGGCCCATGACGCTTTGCAGTTCCTCCATGGACAGGGGTTCCTCGTCCGCATGGGCGTGGACCAGGTCCGAGAGCATGTCGTCCGTGGGCCGCGCGCGGCGCTTCTCCAGCTCGGCGGCGATGAAGTGCTGCATCTCCAGCGTGGTCTCGGCGCTGCGGCGCACCTCCGCCTCGCTCTGCGGCGTGGCGACCACGATCAGCAGATTGTCGGCCCAGCGCTTGAAGGTCTCGATGTCCTCGCGCGGCAGGCCCATCTGCTCGGCGGTGATGATGCCGGGCAGCTTCATGGCGAAGCGGGCGTTGAAGTCGCACGCGCCGTCGGCGATCCACTCGTCGATCAGCCCGCCGGTCACTTCCTCCACATGGGGCCTGAGGGCGTTCATGCGTTTGCCCGCGAACACCGTGTCGAGCACCTTGCGGTAGCGGGCATGCGCCGGCGGATCGATGGACTGAAGGGTGTCCACATGCCGCCAACCGCGCTCGGCCACCAGCGCCTCGTACAGCTCTCCCAGTTCGCCCTTCAGCGCCCGGCGGTTCGGCAGCGCGGTGCTGAAGGTCCGCGGGTCGGTCAGCACCTTGCGCAGGTCGTCGTAGCGCGTGACCACGTAGAAGCCCGTCTCCGGCATCCGGTAGACCGGGCAATGGGCGTGCAGCAGCGCGTGGAATTCGTACGGATCGCTCTGGACCGCGTGGTCCATCAGGCTGTAGCGCGACAGGTTGGCCGTTTCCTGCTCCATCGGAATCTCCCCATGTCCGAAGCGGCGAGTGTGGAACGGATGACGGCGGGTGGCTACCCGTCAGTTGCGACAGCGGCCCTATCTCAGATTCAACTGCCACGACACGCCGAAGCGGTCGTTGACCCAGGTGAACAGGCGGCCGAAGCCGTAATCGTCGAGCGGCATCAGCACCTCGCCCCGGTCGCCCAGTTCCTCGGCGAAGCGGCGGATGTCCGCCTCGCTGTCGCAGTCGACGAACATCGAGCTGGACGGGGTGAAGTCGAACCCGTGCTCGATGGGGCTGTCGCTGACGATGATCGTCTGGCCGGCGATGGCGAAGGCGGCGGTGATGACGGTGCCTTCCGGGCCAGGGCCGTCCTTGCCATAGCGGTCGATGTGCTCGACCTTGCCGCCGAACAGCTCGACATAGAAGTTCATGGCCGCCTCGGCCTCGCCGCCCTGGAACATGAGGAAGGGCTGGATGCTGGTCATGACCGGTCCTTTCGATTGGCGATTCACGAACATACTGCCATCGGCGCGGATTGCGACTACCCTGCCGCCAACCGAAGGAGAACGCCCATGCCCGAGACCGACGACATCCTCTATGCCGTGGCCGACAAGGTCGCCACCGTCACCCTGAACCGGCCTGACAAGATGAACGCCTGGAGCCCGGACATGGAGCTGGCGTTCCGCGCCGCCATGGAGCGCGCGGCCGCCGACGACGAGGCGCGGGCCATCGTGGTGACCGGCGCGGGCAAGGGCTTCTGCGCCGGGGCCGACCTGTCGCCCGGACCGGACGGCAAGCCGCGGCCACGCATCACCCCGCCGTTCAGCGCCGACGATTTCGGCCAGCGCTATTCCTATCTGCTGGGCATCCCCAAGCCGATCCTGGCCGGCATCAACGGCGCCTGCGCCGGCGTGGGCCTGTGCCTGGCGCTCTATGCCGACATGCGCTACATGGCCGAGGGCGCGAAGATGACCACCGCCTTCGTGCGCCGCGGCCTGATCGCCGAGCACGGCAGCGCCTGGATGCTGCCGCGGCTGATCGGCACCATGAACGCCCTGGACCTGCTGCTGACCGGCCGCACCCTCGACGCCGCCGAGGCCGAGCGCATCGGCCTGGTGCGCATGCTGCCGCACGAGGGTTTCGCCGAAGCCGTGCACGGCATCGCCGCCGAACTGGCGGCGCTGTCCTCGCCCCGCGCCGTGGCGGTCATCAAGCGCCAGGTTCATCTGGGCCATGCCCAGTCGCTGGCCGCCGCCACCCAGATGTCCAACGAGGAACAGCAGAAATGCTTCACCTCGGAAGACTACGCCGAAGGCGTCGCCAGCTTCCGCGAAAAACGCCCGCCCCGGTTCACGGGACGGTAACCCCACAGCCGGACGGCCCCGCCGCGCCGCAAATTCGGGGATGTGTGGGCGGCGTCCGATCCGTTATCCTCTGCGCCGAACCACACGGGAGAGTCCCATGCGCCGCCTGCTGATGACCGCCGCCATTGTCCTCGCCGCCGCCCTGCCCGCCCATGCGGCGCTGAAATCCGGCGCCGCCGCGCCCGATTTCGAGGCCGAGGCGTCGCTGGCCGGGAAACAGTTCGATTTCTCGCTGGCCGAGGCGCGCAGAAGCGGCCCGGTCGTCGTCTATTTCTATCCGTCGGCCTATACGGGCGGCTGCAACGTGCAGGCCCATTCCTTCGCCGAGGAGGCCGACAATTTCAAGGCGGCGGGCGCGACCATCATCGGCGTGTCGCAGGACAGCATCGAGCGGCTGAACGACTTCTCGGCCGATCCGGAATATTGCGCCGGGAAGTTCCCTGTCGCCTCCGATCCGGACGGCGCCATCGCCAGGTCTTACGACCTCAAGGTGATGAGCAAGGCGGGCATGAAGGACACGCGCGGCGCCGCGATCGACCATGCCTTCACCGAACGCACCACCTTCGTGGTCGGCCGCGACGGCAAGGTGGCGGCGGTGCTGTCCAGCGCCGACGACAAGCTGGGGCCGGGCGATCACGCCGCCAGGGCGCTGGAGATCGTGAAGGGCCTGAAGCCCTGACACGAAGGTGATACCCAACCTGCGCAGGTGGCCCGCGCGCCGGTAGGCCGCTACGCTGGGCCATGACCTCGAGGATGCTCACATGCGGACATGCCGCCGCCCTGCTGTTGCCGGCGGCCCTTGCCGCATGCGGCGGCAAGGGCGGGCCGAGCCTGGAGACGCGCGTCGAGCGGCTTCAGGCGCAGGTGCTCGCCCTCGAGGCGGCCGACCAGGAGAACGCCCGCGTGCTGGGCCACCTGATCGCGCAGAACGCGCAGATGCGCACCGACCTCGCCGACGCCCAGGCCAGGGCGCAATCGTTGCAGGATCGGATCGACGCAGCGGAACGGCGGGAAACAGCCGGCACGATCGCCGGACAGCCCGATAAATCAACGCCATAGCCCCCAAATCCTCGACAGCGGGGCGAGGTGCGCGCATCCTTTCCGTCTGAACCGACGGGGAGGGTTCGATGCGCTGTTTCCACGAAGCGCCCGGCATACTCGAAGCGCGCGGCGTGGCGTGCCGCTGACCATGCAGCGGCGGCTGATCCGATTCCTGCTGACCAGACGGGGCATGGCGTTCGATCTGTGGCTGGTGAAGGTGACCGGCCGGTCGCTGCTGAACGCGCTGATGGGACGCCGCCAGGGCTTCCCGCCGCAGCCCATGCTGATCCTGAGCACCAGGGGCTTCCGCTCCGGCGAATGGCGCCAGGCGGCCCTGCCCTATTTCAGGTTCGGCGACCGCATCGTGGTGATCGGCTCGAAAGGCGGCGCGCCCGACGATCCGGCCTGGGTCACCAACCTGCGCGCCCATCCCCAGGCCGCGCTGTCGATCCGCGGCAGGACATGCAAGGTCACCGCGCGCATCGCCGAAGGCGACGAGCGCGCCGCGCTGTGGCGCCAGATCACCGGCATCATGGCGGTCTACACCCGCTACCAGAACAAGACCGAGCGTGAGATTCCGGTCGTGGTGTTCTCGGAAGAGGCACCGATCGATGCGATGCCACCCGAAATAACGTCCGTTATAAAAAATCCCGCCGCCTAGATTGACGCCCCAAGGCCGTTCTGCAATCGTGCAGGAAATCTTCGCTCACGGGGAGACGCGGAGCCATGGCCCTATACGACAACCTGTTCCAGCCGATCCAGGTCGGCCCGGTCACCATTCCGAACCGCATCGTGCGCTCGGCCCACGGCACCGCGCTGCTGGGCGAGGACCTGATCGCCTATCACGAGGCGCGGGCGAAGGGCGGCGTGGGCATGTCGACGCTGGAGGCGACCGGCGTCCATGCCAGCGCGGCCTCGCGCATGTCGCTGCATTCCGACGCCATCCTGCCGTTCTACGAGCAGATCAGCAGCCGGGTGCACAAGCACGGCATGAAGCTGTTCGCGCAGGCCTATCACACCGGCGCCAGCGGCCCGGGCACGCCCGACGCGCTGTCGGTGAGCGGCCTTCCCAATCCGATCATCCAGGTCATGCCGTTCGTGCTGACCAAGATGCAGATCGACGACATCGTCGACGCCTTCGGCAAGGCGGCGCGGCGCATCCGCGACGGCGGCCTCGACGGCATCGACATTCATGCCTCGTCCGGCTACCTGATCCACGAATTCCTGTCGCCCGCCCTCAACCGGCGCGAGGACGAGTACGGCGGCAGCCGCGAGAACCGGATGCGCTTCCTGAAGGAAGTGATCGCCGCGGTCCGCTCCTATGTGGGCAACGACATCGCGGTGGGCGTGCGCCTGCCGAACGAGGACTACGTGCCCGGCGGCCTCGACGCGGCCGAGAACGCGGCCATCGCCGCCGAGATCGACCCGCTGGTCGACTACGTATCGCTGCACATGGGCGCCTATTGGCGCTTCCACAAGCTGATCGCGCCGACCGATGATCCGCTGGGCGTGGAGATGATCCCCAACAAGGTCATCACCAAAGTGGTGACCAAGCCGACCATCGTCGTCGGCCGCATCATGACCGTCGACCACGCCAGCGCCATCGTCCGCGACGGCGAGGGCGACATGGTCTCCATGGTGCGCGCGCTGATCGCCGACCCGGAGCTGCCCAACAAGGCGCGCCGGCTGGAGGAGCACAAGATCCGCCCGTGCATCGGCACCAACATGGGCTGCGTCGGCCAGCTCATGACCCGCGGCGTCATCAGCTGCGTGGTCAACGTCTCGGCGGCGCAGGAAGCCCGCGTGACCTTCGAGCCCGAGAACAAGGCGACCCAGCCCAAGAAGCTGCTGATCGTCGGCGGCGGCCCCGCCGGCCTCGAGGCGGCGCGCACCGCCGCCCTGCGCGGCCACAAGGTGGAGCTGCACGAGGCCAGCCGCCGGCTGGGCGGCCAGGTGGCGCTGGCGGCCGAGGCGCCGCACCGCGCCGACGTGGGCCAGATCACCCGCTGGTTGTCGGACGAGATCGACACCTTGGGCGTCGACGTGCACCTCAACTCCATGGTCGACGCGGACATGGTGGCCGAGATCGCGCCCGACGAGGTGATCGTCGCCACCGGCACCACGCCGCGCTATGACGGCTTCCAGGTCTCGATGCCGTCGGTGCCGGTCCCCGGCTGGGACCTGCCGCATGTCCACAATTCATGGGAGCTGTTCGGCGTCGGCGGCAAGTTCGACATTACCGGCCCCGCCGTGGTGTTCGACGACACCGGCACCTTCGAGGCCATCTCGGTCGCCGACGTGCTGCTGAAGGCGGGCGTGCACGTCACCATGGTCTCGCGCATGGAGCAGCTCGGCCAGAACGTGCCGTTCCCGCCGGTCACCGTGGGCGCGGCGCGCGAGCGGCTGATGTCGAGCGATTTCGACTTCATCGGCGGCCACTACCTGCGCGGCATCACCCCGGACGAGGTGGAGATCGGCGTGCTGTTCACCGACCGGGCGCGCAAGGTGCCGGCGAAGACCGTGGTGCTGGTCAGCTTCAACGAGCCCAACCGCCAGCTCGCCGACGAGCTGTCGGCGCGCTTCTCCAACGTCAAGGTGCACATGATCGGCGACGTCAGGGGCCGCAACAGCATGATGACCGCCATCCACGACGCCGCCGCGCTCGCGCGCGCGATCTAGAAGCGCGCAGGTTCCCTCTCCCTTTGGGAGAGGGTCAGGGTGAGGGGCGTTGCGTGTCACACGCTCCAGCCCCGACCCTTCATCGACAACGCCCCCTTGTGTCTTTGGGATCTGTCATTGTGAGTGTGCCGGGTGACGGGGGCAT